>JAFGEY010000426.1 GCA_016931365.1 Anaerolineae bacterium | reverse complement strand
GCGCTGTCGCAGCCGATGGGCCACACCGCCGGGCCGGAAACTGCCGTCTGTGAGACCGCCGTGGCCTTTTGGCAGCAGGTCGCCGGCTATGCCGCGCAGTTCAACGTCGACCGCCCTCGCATATTCGATCAACTAACGCCCTCGCTGCGCCGGATCGACTCGCACAGCGACGGGTTTATCGAGCGCGTCGATATGACAATCGGCTTTCGCCTGCCGCCCGAAATCGACATCGACGCGCTGCAAACGACGGTTCTGGGCTGGGCTGGCGATGCACAAATAACTTTTCGGGGCAGAGAAGTGGCTTTTCGGGGATCGCGGAGCAGCGAACTGGCGCGGGCGTTTGTCAGGGCCTTGAGCGAGGAGGGCGTCAAGGCCCAATTCAAGGTCAAAAGTGGCACGTCGGATATGAATGTGGTCGGGCCGGTGTGGGGTTGCCCGATTCTGGCCTACGGCCCCGGCGATTCAGCGTTCGACCATACCCCGCACGAACACATCGACCTGGATGACTATCACCGGGCGATTCAAGTCTTGACTCACGTCCTAGCGCACCTGTAGCACCAGCGGCACCTTGACGTGCTCCTGCACATCGCGCCACACGATCAGGTCGTCCTCGGAGCGGATGTCGGGCCGGAAGCCAAAGCGGGCATAGAGGTTGATCGCCGGGATACGCCCGGTCGAGGTGACGAGATAGGCGCGCACGTCGCCTAACTCTTTCATCCGCCGGCAGACGATGCTCAACAGGGGCCGGGCCAGCCCTTTCCCCTGCATCGACGGCACAATTGCCACCCAGTGAATGCGCCCATAGGGCAGACCGTGATAGTTATCATCCCACCAGGCCGTCGCCGTGCCAAAAACCTTGCCCGTGCCATCGTCAACCAGGTAAGCCTGCCGCCGGCCGAGAACCTGCGAGTTCGACGCATCGGCGCCAAATTCCTGGACGTAAACCTCGCGCGTAATCTCGTTATACGGATCGGCTTCGACATGGATGTCCACCCAGTGCTGCTCGTCGCCGGGCCGATACCAGCGCAGCGACACGCCGGCCGACAAATCATCAAGGGGGATATTTTCCAGGTCATCGCGGATCATATTGACCGTCAAATTACGTTCAATGATACTCATCATCGCTCTTTACTCCCTACTCTCTACTTCCTACTCCTTACTCCCTAATCTCAACTACCACCCCTTCTTCCGCCCACTCGTACAGCGCCGCCGCGTTGCCCGTCTCCAACAAGATACAGCCATAGGTCACTGGCGCCCCCAGATTGCCCGTCCACAGCAGCGTCGTACCGCCACGGGTGGGAAAGCCGTGAAAGCCATTCATAAAACTCGACGCCGGCACCGGGCGATAGATGCCCATAAAGTAAGGCATCCACAGGTCCCAACTGGCGGCATAGGCATTGGGATCGTGCGACTGGATTTGAAAGACGCCCGGCGCGGTTGGACTCGACGCAATGCCGGTGCTGACCGGCCAGACCCACTTGACCGCGCCGTTTTCGTAGGCCCACATCGCTTGCTGGCCGATGCTGACCATAATGCGCTTGCCTTCGACCACCGGCAGCGGCAGCATCAGATCGGGCGAGGGGATGACGACGGCCTGGCCGGGGCTTAGCGCCTCGACGCCGGGGTTGGCCTGCTCCAGCCAGGGATAGGGCATCCCATAGAAGCGGGAAATGCTGGACAGCGTCTCGCCAAACTGCACGATGTGCGTCTGCGCGGTATGATAGATGTGCAGGTTGACCGCCCAGGTATTGTTTTCTATTGCACCTTGAATATCGTCAACAACGTTTTCCAGCCCCAGATAGCGCATCTCGCCCAACGTCTCCGCTTGCGCCTGCAAAAAAGCCGTCACCTTGTCTGCATTCAAGGCCCAAGAAACGCCCGAATCGGCGTTCGGATTCACCGTCAAGGTCATCCATTCGATCCACGCCTCCGGCCCAACCGTCCAAACCCAAACCTCATCTTCAATGGGGTCATAGGCGCGGATGAGCAACAAACTGGACAACCAGGCGTTGCCCTGTTCAACCAGGATGCTGACATCGGTAATCGCAGCGGGGAGCGACCTGATCGCCAGATCGAGCACGCCCTGCACCACCACCTGATGCGCACTCTGAATAAGCCAGTCGGACGTGGCCGAAACGTCGAGTTCCAGCCCTGTGACAGCCGGCACTGCTTCCAGCCGCCCGTCGATGAGGCGCACGGCGGCATCCTGCGGGGCGACGTACAGCTCGGGCGCGAGCCGCTTCAGCGCCGCTTCGACCGCTTGGACATCGACATCCAGAACCGGTGAAAGAGATGTCCGCCCCTGACCCAGCAAACGGCTCCGCCGGTGCGCCTGCTCGGCCATCGCCGCAGCGTCAATGTCGAGGCCGAGCGAAAGCGCCGTCACCGTCCAGGTATGCTCTCCGGCGCGCAGAGTCAGGGTTTTCGACTGCCACGCAGCGCGCAACGCGTCAACCGCTTTGGCCCGCGTTTTACCGCCCAGCACCACGCCCAACGTCTCGACGCCGGGCGTCGAGACGTTGGGCAAGATCAGATCGCTGTGATAGATCACAAAACCGGCAATTGCCAACAGCAAAAGCGCGGCAAGTGCGATCAGGGCGATATTGATGACACTCTCGCGCTGGCGCGAAAGTTGTTTCGGCTGCCCAGCCTTTGGTTTCGACGGTTGATGTTCAAGCCCGGAAAGCATCGCTCATGCTCCCGCTCCATTTTTGTAAATAACACCCAGCGCTTGACATAGCGGAATGTGCTCCAGCACGTCGGTCGAGTTGGCCCACTGCCCCACGCTGCCAATGTCGCGCGGCCAACTCTGCACCGTTTTCGACGCAATCTCAGCATGCAGCGCGTCGCAAAACCGCGCCGCGTGCGGCACCTGGTAAGGACGCGTGTAAAAGGGCACAATTTCCGGCTCGATATACGGGGTCAGACAGAGCGCGTTGTGCATCTCACCGACGATCAAGTACGCTCCCGAAAGATGTTTTTCGCGCTCGTGCCAGTTCGGGCTGTCCAACACACGCTGGAAAACTGGCATAAGGTTTCCAGCGCAAACCAGTCTGGAAAAAGCCGTGCCAAACCACTTGTTGTAGGGCCAATACTGCCGTTCAATCAAAAAACAGAGGCACATCAATTCATCGATCTGGCGTGCGACGATCAGGCGCGATCCGAGTTCATCGCCGACGTCGCCGCAGCGGGCCATAAACGGCTCTTCCTGGTCGATGCGCCGCCAGGCGTTGGCCATCAGGTATAGCCATACGTCGCGTGGATACCAGCACAGCGCTCGCCGGGCGCGATCGAGCGCGCCCAGGCCGTCATGAAAGACTCTGCCGGAGGCAATCGTGCGCAGGCGCTGCGGCGGCGCGAGGAGCCAGTCGATCTCGTCGATGGACAGCGTTGGATCGAACCCAACATAGTCAGTAAAAAACCGCGCCACGGTCGTCACTCGCACGCCGTGCCGGATCGGACGTTGTATTGCCTCAATAGGAATCGATTCCATCCCCTCGTCGGTGAAATGGGTGGAATAGCCGCCTACGGTCAGCGGCAGACAATGGCCCAGGGCATCGATGATCGCCTGGCACTGCGCCCAATTCTCTTCGGCAACGAACAGGGTCAGTTTAGGCCCCCAGCCGTGATCGCGCGATTGCGGCGTGTCAAACCCGAGCACATCGGAGCCAAAGTCGATCCGCGCCGCCGAGTAAGCCAGTGCAGAAAAATGCGCTGCCATCACCGGCCGCACGCCTTCCACAAAGAGCAACTTGGACAATTCGAGGCCTGGCACAAAAGGCAAATCCATCACCGACATCTTGACTCCGGATCAATCAGCACACAGGAACCGTGAGTTGGCGCGCAGACAACGCAGCGTCACCTCAACCATCGGTTTGATCTGAACGAGCTTCAGCATCGACGGCCCGACTCGGGTTTCCACCTGGATGCCCCGCTCGACCAGGAGTGGTTCTATGACCGCAAAATTTCTCAGCGTACCGTATTGATGCAGAAAAATATGTCGATACATGTGCCGACCATCCAACATGATCGCGGCCCGCGCAAGCCGTTTTTGCAGATGATACTCGACAGCAGCCAATTCCTCAACGTGATGCAGCGTGGTGTTGGAACTGTGCCCCACGCCAATCAGCAAAATGTAACCATCGTCCAACGCGGCCAGTTGACCATAGGGCGACTGTTCGTCGCATGGCGTGATCGAGTTGAGGTGCTCGCGGGTCAGTGCTTCAGCGTCGGTGCCAATGGCGGCGACCGAATGGGTAGGATGCAAGCTGCGCACGGCAGCGGCGCGCAGGCGAAACGTCTCCGGGATGCGCCCAGTCCAGCAGGGCGTTCGGGCAGGGTCGAAAACGGGCGGATTTTCGGGCGACAGCGTTTCGCTGCCGGTCAGTGTAGGAACCAGCACCGTGCCCGCTGTGCCGGTCACCGCCAGCAATGCGTCGATCACTGCGTTGGCGCCGCCTTTGACGTGACCGAAACTGCTCAACGCGCTGTGAGCCAATACCTTGTCGCCGGACTTGAGGTCCAGACAGCGCAGGCCCTGTTCGATGTCGTGCTGCGTTACGTGGGTCAATGAACGCCTTCCTGCAAAATTTCGTCGATCAATGGCGGTACAGCGTGCAAATCGGGGGTGAATCGCGCCGCGCTTCCGTGAAACCGGCGCACCAGGAGACCGGGAATGCCCACCGACTCGGCGCCCTGCACGTCGGCAACAAGGCTGTCGCCGATCATACAGACGATCTGCGCGTCGGGGTAGGCCTGTCGCACCAGATCAAAGGCATGCGGGTGGGGTTTTTCATAGCCCGACTGGGCCGAGTTGAATATGTGCACCAGATAAGGGATCAAGCCCAGATGGGCCAGAATATCAGGCAGTTCGGGGATATGGTTGGACAGCAGCACGTGGGCAAATCCGCGGCGAACTCTGCGAGTTCGAGCGGACAGCCGGCTCAATGTGACAAGTACATCGTCGTACAAATGCCATTTAGACAAATCGACATACCGAGGGCGAAAGCGTGCCGCGAGTTCGCCGGCCCGCTCAGTCTCCACACCGACACCGCACAACGCACGGACAAAAACAGGCTGCATCGCCGCCCACCACTGATCTGCGGTCTCTATATGCGTATGAGGCATCTCTGGATAATGCCAGAAATAACCATCCTGCATCCAGGGGCGGATATGTTCAGTTGTCACCCCCAGTTCGGGCGCACAATCGTGTAAAATCTCGGCCAGTGTCGCCGACCAGCCGCCGTCGCGGTAGCCGAGCGTGCCGTCAAAGTCCCAGATCAGAATGCGCATCGACATGGGCGTTACCTTTTGATCACCACGCGCAGCGTCTTGATCTCAAACGGTCTGAAACTCAGCGTCAGCGCGCCTTCGCGCAGCGGCAGCAGATGTGGGTTCTCTTCCAACAAATCGACCTCGTGAACCAGCTCGATTGGAAAGCCAAACCGCACAGTTGCCCGCGCGCCGCGATGTTCGCATTCGTAGAGACGCACGATCACTTCGGACCCATCCTGCGCCTGTTTGACTGCCTCGACGATCACATTTTCGGCGCCCACCTGGATAAACGAGGCTTCCGCCGGGGCCGTGCCGGGCTGCCCCTGCACCGCCATCGTGCGCAAAGGCACGTTGAGTTCATAGCTAACCCGCACAACGTGCCCGTCGATGTGATCGCCCAGGTGCGGGTAAAGCGCATAGGTCACCTGATGCTCGCATTGATCGGTATAAGCGTGATGTGGCCCACCCGGTTTGACCTCTTCATCCTGCACCAGGCACGGGCCGGGATAAGGCACGCTACGCAGCAGGTTGAGGTCAAGGGTGTGGCCCTTGACTTTGTGCCCGTATTTGCTATCGTTGAGCAAGGCCACACCATAGTCGCGCTGCGAGAGATCGACCCACTTGTGCGCAGCCACTTCGTCGCGCGCCATGTCCCAGGTGGTGTTGCGATGCGTAGGGCGGCGAATGTGACCGAACTGAATGTCGAACGTCGCTTCGTTGGTGTGCACGGCAACCGGGAAACAAGTACGCAGCATCGTTCTCGGCTCACGCCAACGAATGCGGGTCTGAAAATCGATCCGCGTGCTGCCTGCCATGAGCACGATCTTTTGCACCACCTCGGAATGCCCCAGCCGATAGGTTTGCTCCATCACCGCCCGCGGCCCATCGATGAACGGTCTGGTCGACACGAGCTTCATATAACGCGGCGCGCGTTCGGCATAATCCATCGGAAAATCCCAGGCGTCCCCGTCATCACGGTAGACTGCCAATCGATTCGCCGCCTCGCCCTCGACAATAACCTTGCGATTGATGCGCTTGTCGTACACCTGATGGATCGCGCCGTCGACATCAAACTGGACGATCAGCACGTCGTTTTCGAGCAGCGTCTCGGTCGCCGCTAGCGTCAGATCACCCAACGAAGAAATAGCTGCGTCGACCGCTTTGTAGCCCATCGACGGCACGCTGACGCGCACCCACGTGCCGCCTGCATCGACCCACTCAGTGCGCAGCCAGGAGAGCGAGTTTTGCACCACTACCGGCTGCTTCATCTTGGACGTATCGACCCGATTGGCCAATCGAACACTGTTTTGTGCCGTCTTTTCTCCAACATCTTGCAACATCTTTTGATAGCGAGCCACGCTCTCGTCGTACACGCGCTTGATCGACGAACCGGGCAGGATGTCGTGAAACTGGTAGAGCAGCGTTTCGCGCCAGATTTTGTCGAGGAACTCTTGCGGGTAGGTCACGCCATCAAGCACGGCGGTCAGCACTGAAGTCCATTCCAAATCGCGCAAGGCCAGTTCCATTTTGCGGTTATACCACTTGTTGCGCGCGTTGGTCGTCAGCGTGCCCTGGTGACGCTCCAGATACAGTTCGCCGGCCCAGGTCGGAAAGCGATCTGCCTGCCGCGCCCACTTGGAGAAAAACTGGGCCACCGGCTCCTGCGTCACCGGGGCAAGCCCGGCCAGGTTCTTGATCCGGATCAATCGTTCCACATGCTCTTCGCCCGGCCCGCCGCCGCCATCGCCGATGCCAAACACGAGCAGCGCATGCTCAGATACGCCCTTGTCGTGATAGTTTTTTTCCAGCTTGACCACCGAGCGGGGCAAAGCAGGGCTGTTATAGGTCTCTTCGGGCAGCATATGGGTCAGCACTGCCGTTCCGTCGATGCCTTGCCAATGAAATGACTGGTGCGGAAACTTGTTGATCAGACTCCAGGAGAGCTTTTGAGTGGAAAAATAGTCGACGCCAGCCTTTTTGAGGATTTGCGGCAACGCGGCATTGTAACCAAATACATCGGGCAGCCAGAGGTAGCGCACGTCTATGCCGAATTCTTCGCGGAAAAAGTGCTTGCCATAGAGGATTTGCCGCACCAGCGCTTCGCCGCCGGAGATGTTGGTGTCGGCCTCAACCCACATCGCGCCCTGCGGCTCCAGCCGTCCCTCCTTGACCCGCCGCTTGATCTTGGCATACAGCAGCGGATAACGGTCCTTCATCCACTGAAAATACTGCGGCTGGCTGGCCCCAAAAACGTAATCGGGATACTCATCCATCAAGGCCAGGACAGTAGAAAAAGTACGCGCGCCTTTGCGGATCGTCTCACGGATCGGCCACAACCAGGCCAGGTCCATATGTGCGTGCCCGACGGCGCTGATTTGCAGCGAAGGATCGCCGCCCCGTTTTTCAAGCAGCGGAGCCAGGATAGCCCGCGCTCGACGCACCTGGTCGGATGAGCCATCGCCCAGGATGTGAACGACGTCGTTAAGCGCGCGCAAAATCTGCTGGCAGCGCGCTGTGTCTTCAGACACGGCTTTGACAAAGTCGAGCAGCACCTCAAAATCGTAATACAGCGCCCTGACCTCGTCGTCGCACACGGCGATCGCGGCCTCACGGATCGTGCCATTGCCTTGCAGGTTGCCAAACAGATCATTGCAGGCTCCGTCGGCCCAGACGTCAACCTTTTCGCCTCCATGCGCCAGGTCGAGCAGTGCGTAGACGCGCTTACCGGGCCAGCCCAGGCTGAAATCGTAGGTCGAAGCCACGGTGGTCAGACCGCGCACGGGCACGCCGTACTCGTTGACCACACACATCTCGCCGTGGACATCGAGCAAAAGCACCACCCTGCTCCCCGCCGCCGACTCGGGCACAGTGCTGGTGAAATTGAGCCAGGCGCAATCGAACAAATCCCCCCACCGATCACCAACCTTGAACGTGCGCTCACTGCCGTCGAACCGGTTGGTAAAGGACAGCGGCTCCCGGCTGCACCAGGCGCGAATGTCGAGTTGGCCGATCACGGTGTAAATGTGCTTCTCGATCTCGCGCAGCGTTTGGTCGAGTTGATGTTTCGTAAAAGAGGTAAAGTCTGGCATTTTAACAATACTCCTTGTGCTTTCAATACCCCCAAACGTGATGCGTGAAACGTGAATGATGCAACGCCAATCACGTTTCAAACATTCCATATTCTCGACACGCCTCAAACAGCGCATCGACATTTTCCAACGGCACTTCCGGTTCCAGGACATGCGTCGGTGAGACGATCAAGCCGCCGTTGCGACCATATTTTCCGATCACTTGTTTGACTCGCGCGTGCACGTCGTCGGCGCAGCCCCAGGGCATCGTGCTTTGCGTGCCGATGCAGCCATCAAAGGTCAGGCGACCGCCGTAGCGCCGGTGCAGCGCGTCGACGTCGAGGCATTCCGGCTGCACCGGGTTGAGAATGTCCACGCCCGCCTCGATCAGTTCGCCGACGATAGCGCTCACGTCACCGTCCGAGTGATACCAGATTTTGCATTCGGGGTTGATCGCCTTGATCGCGCTCCAAACCTGAGCCCAGCGTGAGAGCATCATTTTCTGCCACATCTTTGGTGAGAACATCAATGCCGTCTGATTGGCGACATCGTCGCCGGTGCGGATCAGGTCGCAGCCGGCCTCGGCGTAGGCTTTGGCCTTGATCAGGTTTTGCTCGGTCAGCCGATCCAGCAAGCACTCGGCCCAGGCGGGACGTTCGATCATGTCGAGTAAAAACTGCTCGTAACCGCGAATCTGCCACGAAACCTCGTACATATGCCCGACCCACGCTCCGGCGACCTTGCCCTCGGCGTGCCGCTGCGCGACATGCTCGGCGAGATCGGAAAAGTCCCAACTGCGCACATCGTCAATAGGATAATTCTCGATCTCGGAGAGGCTTTTGGCGTTGCGCAGCGGCGAAACGTAGCCCCAAAAGTGATAAAATCCACTTGGCACCTGGGCCACGCCGTGCTCGTCCAGCCGGGTACCCTCGGGCAGGTCTTCGTTCTCCCAATAGCGCGCAAAGTCGGGCCAGGGCAGGTCGGCAGGGCGGGTGATGTTGACGCCGCCAAAATCAAACATGCCGTAATGCGCGCTCAGATCGAACGCGCCGGTGTGTTCGACCACCCGTTGATGCAGGTCGTCGGTAAAACTGGCATAGCATAGAATACGTTCGGGGTGACGATGCGCGACTGTAGCGCGGAAATTCTCGAGGTCGTTCATGGCAGGCTCCGGTAACGAAATCCAACCCAACGCCTATGTCAAGTGTAGTGATTTAGAGAAGATTTGTCAATTGGCCGATCAAGACAACTGGCCATACTCGGCGATTTTCCGCTCAACCTCGGCCAGGTCGCCGCTCCAGGGGCCGGGCGTTTCCTGCTTGATCGTCGTCACTGCGCCGGCCCATTGACACGCTTCCCCAGGCGACAGCGTCAATCGCTTGCCGACATAGGTGGCAAAGCAGGTGTCGCCGCGTCCGGTGCGCCCGGCTAAAGAGCGCGGCGTGAATGGCGCGTGGTAGAACTCGCTGCCTGCAAGCACAGTTACACCGGACGACTGGGTGAGCACAATCTCTTTGGGGCCATACGCGGCAAGCTGGCGGGCCGCCGCTTCGAGGTCGGTCTGATCGGTCAGCAGTTCGGCCTCCGCCCGGTCGACCTTGAGATAGGTCACGCAGGCCAGTCCCTCGGCCATCTCGGGCCAGAGACGAAACACCAGGTCGTCGCCCTCGCGCACGCGGACAAAGCCCTGCACATCCAATCCCACCGGCCCGCGCGACGCGAGCCACTCGAGCAGCGCGAGATCGACTTCGCCGGCGATGATCGGCGCAACCATGTACACCTGCGCCGACCACGAGGGAAAATCGGCCTGTCTAAACGGCCCGGCGAAACCGAGCGGCTTGCAGATACGGCGCTCCATATCCGCCGAATTGTACAAGTTTTCGATGCCTGACGTCTGCGCCGCCGACACCGCATGCACACGCATCCCGGCCTCGCTCAACTCGTCCAACCGCTCAAAATCGTCGGGATGCAGCCGGGTCACGACGCCTGTCTGCACACCCAATCGCTGCAAGGCGATACCGCCATAATACACCGCCCCGCCGGACGCCGTCTCGCCGACGCCATCCACCACCAGTCGATCCCTGGCAAAATGACCGATCATCATTACGTCAACGTCATACGTCACCGTTCACCTCCAAGTTCAATCCAAATCGACCATACGAATCGGCCACAGGCCCTGCTTGCGATTGAGATAGGCCTGGCGGTGTGCCGCAAAAACGGGATCGATCGCCGACAGCAGTTCGACCGCGCCGTTTACGCGCACATCGGGATCGACGGTGCGAATCTTGGTGCTCACCCACCAAGTGGGATTGGCCTCATCCCACACAAATTGAGTCGCCGCAGAGATCAGTGGCACCAACCGACGCACCTCGACAGCGCTGCTCGCCGCCAATTTGCCCCACAGTTCAGCGTCAGTGCCCATAAAATCCGACTCATCGATCGTACCGGCGCGCAGCCCGGCCTTGATCGCCTGTGCGGTCAGCTCGTACAACCCCACCTCGCCCAGGTTGGCCCAACTGGCATCATCGGCGGCGATAAAAGTGTCGGCGATCCAGCGCGCCGCCGCTAGATCGTCAACAATGATGCGGCCGTCCCATACCATCAGGTGATCTAAAGCGTTCTGGACCCCGCTCACCGTCGCCAAACCCAGCGGCACGGCGTCGCGGAAAAAATAATCGAGGCGGTCGGCGCACAACGCGGGCGCGGGCTGCTCAAGCAGCCTAAAATCCTCTTCGTGCAAAAAATCGTGCCAATCGAGGCCGTGCCGGGCCAGCGTCTCCGGCAGATCGGAATGGGCGATGAAATCCGCTTTGATCGCATCGTGGTAGCTCTGATCGTCATGCCGGTCGACCACGTAATCGATCACATGGCTGAACGCAGTGTGGCTGACGTCGTGGATCAGCGCGGCGACCTGCTCCTTGAGCGAGCCACCCAGGCGACGCACCAACAGCATCGCCCCCAGCGAGTGTTCGTAGCGGGTGATCGGCTCGGTCACACCAACCAGGCCGCTGATCCCGTGCTGGAGCACGCCCTGCAAGCGGCGCATCGCCTGCGACTGCATCAGGTCGAGCAGCACCGGCTCGACAATTTCAAATGGGCCGTAAACCGGATCATAATAGTTCATCAACTGTCTCTATAAATACAGAATTAAGCGATCAGCGGTCAGCCGTCAGCGGTCAGAAAATATTTTCGACACGACCGAGAACAAACTTTAAATACCGTCCTTCAGGAAAATGGGCCGGCACCGGATGATCGATGGCGTGCCCGGCCTCGTGGAGAATCAAAAAACGTCTGTTGGCCCGGGCCGCAGCCTCACCGAGCAGATCGCGGAAATCCTCCGGCGAAACCTGGCTCGTGCAGCTTGCCGTCGCCAACAGACCGCCGGATGGCAGGCAGCGCATCGCCGCCGCGTTGAGGCGAATGTAAGCGCGGATCGCCGCATGTTTGCTCTTTTTGGCGTGGGCCAGCGAGGGCGGATCGAGAATGATCAGGTCAAAATGCTCGCCTTCGGCAGCGTACCGGTCGAGCAGGTCGAAACAATCACCCACCACAAAGGGATGCGCGTCGGGATCGAAACCGTTGAGGGTCAGATTACGGCGCATCGCTTCGGCGGTCTGCGGGGCAATGTCAGCGCTAACCACCTCCCGCGCGCCGCCGCGCACGGCATAGAGGGTAAACGCACCGGTGTAAGCAAAACAGTTCAGCACGCGCCGACCACTACACCACCCTTCCAGGTATCGCCGGTTCTCACGATGATCGAGAAAGAGGCCGGTCTTTTGCCCCTCAAACAGGTTTACGCCCAGCCGCAGGCCGTTCTCCTCGATGACGATCTCTTGCCGGGGCAGCCGCCCCCACAAAGAGATCAACTGCCCGCTATCCATATCATGCCGCAGAACGCCTTTGAGCGGCGCGCACGCCTTCAGAGCATCGACCAACCAGGACAGCAGCGTTTGCAGGCTCTCGGCGTAGGTTTGCAACACCGCATACTCACCATACAGATCGACAACCACGCCGGGCACGCCGTCACCCTCGCCGTACAGCCAGCGATAGGCGGTGGTGCTGCCGGCCTCTGCGCTGGCCGAGGCACGGATCGACGCACGCACCTCCCAGGCCCGGCGTACGCGCGCAATAATCCAGGCAGCATCAGGGACTTGGCTATACGAAAAGACTCGCACGGCAATCGGGCTGGTTGCATCCCACAGCCCATAGGCATAAAGCTTGCCACACTGTAGCTGTATCCAAGTGCCCGACGGTAAACGCGGCGGCTGTTCGATCTGACTGCGATAGACCCACGGATGCCCGTGTGCGAGCGCTTTGCCCAAATGGTGAGGCAGAAAAAGTGTCGGGAGACTCACTGACTACTCACCTCTCGAATGTATCCACCCGCAGCGGCGTCAGCAGCACACGGTCGGCGATTGCATAGCCGCTCGCCCGCACCGCTAGCCGGTCGACCGTACGTGCGTCGTACAAACCCAATTCAACCTGGTAGATTCCCGGCGGAGCATCATTTGGTACCGTAATACGCTGTATTTGATAAAAGACATCGCCTGCTTCCCAGCCATCAACAGGCACATCCAACCGGTCGTCGCCGCTCAGGAGCTTGCTTTGCCCATCAATAAAGTGGACGAACATCTTGAGCGGTGTACCATCATTACGTAACACACGCCACCAGGTCAGCAGTTCCCAGGTCTCGCCTGGGCCTAATTTGCTCGATGGCATCGAATATCCCAGCAGCTCGATACGTCGGTCGAAATCGACGGGCAGGACTAGCCGTTCGGCATGCGCCTCTGGATCGCCAGGCAAAAAAGTGATCGCCGGGCTCCACCACACTGGCGTCGACACAGCGCTCGCAAGAACCGCTTCGGCAACCTCGCCCGCCGAAAAATGCGCGCGGACGGCCGAATAAGGCAACCCGTTTGACCCGGTATACACTTGAGCTGTCGATAGTTCTCCCGGCACCGGTGCTACCAACTGTACAGGATCGCCATTCCCGGCAATCAGCGCGTAGATATTCACACCCTCCTGCGCCGGGAAAATAAACGAGCGGGCCGCGTCGAACCACTTGAACTGAATGTCATTGGTGCCAAAAAGCTCTTGATAATCGCTCAGGAGGATTTCACTTGCCTGCAAGCCGGAGAGGCTCACCACGCCGGGCAGGTCGCCGGTGCGCGGTACCTGGTATATGAAAATCGAATAGCCGACCTTGGCAATAGGCTGGCGCTGGCGGAACCAGGCATAGGTATCGGGCTCGGACAGATGCAGACCTTGCAGGCTATTGACACTGATCGCATAGATGCCGGGCGCAGGGTCGGCGGGATAAAAGGAGCGTCGTGTCTCCCAGGTGTCGGTCGACGCAGGCAGTGGCTCAAAATTGATGCCGTAAAAAGCTGGATCAGCGACACCCTGGTAAGCCAGACGGATGCTTTGCGTCTGCTCGACCAAGGCCGCGTCCTGGCGATCCAGCCACTCCTTCAGATCGCCTAGTGCCTGTCCACGATCGAGGTCTTGATCGATCAGCACTTGCCAGCCGTTCTCCGGGCCGCCGGCAATTTCGTTGAAATAGGCCAGGTAGTGAGGCGCAACGCTCAACGTGCCAAAAACCTGCCAGCCCAACAACGCGATAACGAGGCTGAGTAGCGGAAAATGACGCGCGAAAGCCCGTTCACCTTGGAACCGCTCGCCGATCAAAGTCATCGCCGAGCCAGCATAGATCAACACAAAAGGCAGCGCAGGCAAAATGTAGCGATATCCGGCATTGACCTGGCTGGACACAGCAAGGCCGATCAAAATCACAGGAAAAAGCAGCACAAACAGATCGCGCCACCAGGTTCGCCGCGCCAGTGACGCGAAAAGAGCCGCCACTACAAACGCAAACACTGGCAGCGGCGTCTTGAGCAAAAAGGAAACGAGCAAATAGGCCCATCTCCGCCCGACGTACAGCTCACCACGCAAAAAATGCATCGCGCTTTGCGAGTTCGACGAACTCACCGAGTTCACCACGCCCTCCGGCTCAAAAGGTGTGGGCGCACGCTGCAACTGAGCGAAATAACTTGCCGCAAGCACACGGACACCACCCAACTCGCCGATCTCGAACCCATACACACCCCACACTGTAAACAGGACAATGACGATAATAATCACGGTACAGGCCAGCAGCCAGGCTAATCGACTGGCGCGCGTCTTGCCGGACAAAGAGGCGACCAGCGGCAGCCGCACGGTCAGGCGGTACGGCTCCGATCGCCAAGCACGTCCCAATAAAAACAACGCACCGATGGGAAAACAAACCCAGGCCAGAAACTTGGTCGCCAGAGCAAGCCCCAGAAAAATGCCACTCATAAAGATATAGAGCACGTTGGGCCGGTCGAGGAGCCGCCATAGCCAATAGGTTGCAATCAGCACCCAAACGGTAAGTGTTATGTCCGCCGTTGCCAGCCGGCCGTGCGCCAACAGGTTAGGGTCGAACGCGCAGAACAGCAGACTCAACAACCCGGCCCACCGCCCATACAATTCACCCGCCCAACGATAAACAAACGCCGCCAACATCAGGGTCAAAAACGCATTAGGCAGCCGCGCCAAAAAAAGGATCAACTCTGGATCGTTGCCGAGCCGCCACAAGATTTGATCGCCGATGTTCAGGGGATCAGCCGTAAGCCATGCGGGATCATCAAACGGCATCTTGAGATCGGGAATCAATGCCAGAGGCAAAGCAGACAAAAGGTGAGCCAGCAGCGGAGTCTGATCGGCGAGGCGCGCCTCCAGTGACAGATAGGCATATCCTCGCGCGATGCCTTCCTGCTCGCGCGCTGTCGGCGCTGCTTTTCCCAACAACTGGGCAAAGGTCAGCAAAAGCAAAAAAACGGACAGCCCGTTCGTCCATCGACGTGTGTGTGTCACCAGTGGTTGGCTCCTGCCCGGGCGGGTTACTAAAAAAGCACCGCTTGCGGTGTGCGGTGCTTTTTGATCTGGCGGAGAGGGTGGGATTTGAACCCACGGTACCTTTCGGTACACGCGCTCTCCAGGCGCGCGCATTAGGCCGGACTATGCTACCTCTCCAAAAACAAGGTAGATTATAGCACAAAGCAATGTTTTATTCAAATTTTGCCGCTTTGAACAAGGAATGATATACTGTACATGGCTGGACTGTATCGGTTTCCACATGCATAGAAAGCCAATCGGATGAAGCAGATAACTCGCTATGTCATTGCCATCACCTTGGGGTTTATCACGACCGCGATCCTGATCGGCCTGACCGTCACTGCTCTGCCGAGTTTCTCCAACCTGCTGATCGGCATCTTGTTCGGTGCGCTGATCGTGTTCACCCTCGCTTTTGGCGTCCCCTTGTCGGAAGGTTCTGTTTCGCTAATGCCGATGACGGCCATCGCCGCTTATCTGGTGGTTGGATTGATCCCTGCGGGGTGGGCGGCGCTATTCGGCGCGGTGCTGCACGGGCTGGTGCGCTATGGTTGGGGCCATAGGCTGGGTGAGCCAAACATGCGCGGAATCAGGTTGATCGCCCTGACTGCCGCCAACGCTACAATGCACACGTTAAGCATCCTGGCTGGGGGGACGATCCTGGAAGTTCTGGGTGGAGATACCCCCCTGGACATTTTTGGTCTGCGCCAATTGTTTCCCTTTGTGTCCCTGGCTCTGGCTTACCTGGGTACGAACTATGTAATCGCCGGGTTTCACATTGCGCTGCGCGGCAAAGCACCCTTTCAATCCTACTTGCGCTTTCTGCCTGGCCTAGTGTGGTACGAAGGCGCACCAATCATCTTTGCTCCACTGATGGCGTTGATCTATAACCAACTCGGCTGGATACAGTTTGCGCTGTTTGCCCTGGCTCTGATCGTCGCCACCCTGATCAGCCGCAGTCTGGCCTTCACCAGCCGTCGGCTCGGACAACGCGTCAAAGAACTGGACAGCCTGCAAGCTGTCGGACAGGCACTCAGCGCCAGCTTGCAGGTTGAAACAGTCGTCGCAGCGATCCATGAGCAGGTCGTCCAGTTGATGCCTGCGCAAAACTTTTACATTGCCTTGTACGACACCGAGCGCAACGAAGTCTCTTTTCCTCTCTGCTTTGAACAGGGTGAACGCGTGCAGTGGCACTCGCGGCGCGCAGGCAACGGCCTTACCGAGTATGTGCTGCACACGCGCCAGCCGCTGCTGATCGAAAAGGATGTGGAAGCAAAGGTGTGTAACCTGGGCATCGACCACATCGGCACGCCGGCGGTCTGCTGGCTGGGTGTGCCGCTTCTCTCTGGCGAAGAAACGCTGGGCGTGATCGCTGTCCAATCTTTTTCCGAAACCGAACGGTACACCTCCGCCAATGCCGACGTGCTGACCACCATTGCAGCGCAAGCCGCCGTCGCCATCCAAAACGCCCACCTGTATGCGCGCACCGATGAAGCACTGGCACGCCGCGTGCAGGAACTCGACTCGATCCTCCGAACTACAGGCGAAGGAGTTCTGCTGCTCGATCCTGAATGGTGCGTGCTTGCGGCAAACCGGGCAATCTCAGAATTGCTGGGTGTAGCGCAACTCGAACTGGCCGGACAACCGCTGGGCGGCGATGACTGTGCCGACGACGCAGCCGGGTTGGTCGCCAAGATAGGTTACACAGCACAGGCCCTACGCGACGATTGCGGGACATTATGTGACGGATCGCTAGAACAAAAACAGGCCATTGTTCTTGTGGGCAATCCGGAGCGATACATCGAGCGCACGTTGACCCCGGTCAAAGACCGGCAAAACCGGGTTTCAGGTTGGCTGCTCATTTTCCGCGACATCAGCGAAGAGGTCGAGTTGGCCCGACTGCGCGAAGATACAACCCATATGCTGGTTCATGATCTGCGTTCGCCGCTTACAGTGGTGATGGGCACGCTGGACTTGATGAAATACACCTTTGGTAAAGAAGACGAGGACAAATTCGACAAGTTGCTCTCAATGTGCAAGGGCAGCAGCGTGCGGATGCTGGATATGGTCAACCAACTGCTTGACATCGGCAAGCTGGAAAGCGGCCAACTTCCAATACATCCCCAAAACATAGTCGCGCGCGATTTGCTGTCCGATGTTGCCGCTCGGTTGGCCCCGCTGGCTGCCGAGGCCAGGATCACACTTGAGATCAATGCTGACCCAGACCTACCTAACCTGTTCATCGATCCCGACTTGATCGGTCGCGTGCTGAACAATCTGCTCGACAACGCCATCAAGTTCACACCCGATGAAGGCCGAGTCGAGTTGTGGGCACGACGACAACTCGATGTGGACGGTTTACTGCTGGGCGTCAGTGACTCGGGGCCGGGCATTCCGCCGGAAGCGTTGCCAAGACTCTTTGAAAAGTTCCAGCAGGTTGACTCGGTACAGGGACGCCGCAAAGGGACTGGACTGGGACTGCCTTTTTGCAAATTGGCTGTCGAGGCGCATGGCGGAGAAATCTGGGTGGAAAGCAAGGTAGGCAAGGGCACCACATTTCTAATGACCTTGCCCGCCCAAAACGGAACCGCAGACATACGCGGATTAACACCATAGGAGCGCAGCAGTGCTGCACCCCTGCGACACCCTTCAAACAAACACCAGGTCGATTAACGCACCGATGCCGAGGCAAACCGCCATCACCAACAGCATTTGAAAGATAAACCCGTAGCGCTTGGCATTCGCCATCATTTGCTCGGCGACCCGCTCGTGCGCTACTCGCGCATCGCCGGGCGCAGTGAGTATGCTGGGCGTACCCAGGGAGCGATACGATCCCAGTGCGGCAAACACGCCGAGAGCAGCAAGCACTGCCGCACCGATGCCGCAAAACGATACCCGGTCACTGAACTCACGGGCCGAAAATCCAGGCCAGATCAAGAACGATATCCCCACTCCAACCAACACAAGTGGAATCAAGATCACTATCGGCATAAAGAACTTGGAAATTTCGGAGCGCAGTTGTGTTCTCTTCATCTTAACCTCTGGCGATAATCAGTTTATCCTTCACTCCACAAAGTCAATTATCGCACAAACGCCCACAATCTGCAACTATCGAACGCTTTATTTGTCTACTACCCCCTCGCGCCAGGCATAGATCGCTGCCTGAGTGCGATCAGTGAGATGCAGTTTACCCAGCAGATTGCTGACATGCGCCTTGATCGTCCGCTCGGTGACAACCAACTCGGCAGCGATCTCGGCATTGCTCATCCCTTGGGCGATCAATTGCAGCACTTCGACCTCACGTGCGGTCAGCTCGGAAATAGGGTCTTTGTGTTTGGCCGGGGCCGTCACTTCAGCCATCAGCCGTTGGGCGATAAAGGGATGCAGGATTGCCTCTCCTCGACTGGCCGATCGGATAGCCCGGAGCACAGTCTCCGCATCGGCGTCTTTGAGCAGATACGACAGTGCGCCAGCCTTGATCGCCGCAAAGATCAATTCGTCCTGAGTAAAGCTGGTCAGCACCACCACCCGGCTATGTGGGCTGACCTCGCGGATGCGGCGCGTAGCCTGCACGCCGCCCTCATCGACCGGCAACGCGCCCGGCGCAAGGGGCAAGACAAGGTCCATCAAGATCACATCCGGCACCTGTTCCTGCACGCCCCGGATGGCACTTTGGGCGTCCCCTGCCTCGCCGACAATGCTGATCTCGGAGTAGGCGCTGAGGTAAAAACGTAGCCCTTTGCGCACCACATCGTGATCGTCGACGATAAACACAGTGATCGCGTCTCCCCCCTCACCGGCGAGGGGGGAGTGCGTTTGTCTCAAACTCATCAAGCTTCATCCCGGGGTGTGATCGAGACCGGCAGGTTGCCCATCAGCAGGGTCGGGCTGACGCCGTGCTCGGTGATGACGATCTTGGCATTGTCGCGCAGCGCCGTTTCGGTCATCTCGATCTGCTTGAGCGCCTGGGCGTTGCCACGGAAGTATTTTTCCGCCGCTTCGTTGACCAGGCGAATCGCTTCGGCCTTGCCTTCAGCGACCTTGATCGCCGCCTCGCGCTCGCCTTCGGCGCGCTGGATGGTAGCCAGCTTTTGCTGCTCGGCGGCCTCAAACTCACCGGTCGCCAGCAGGCGCATTGAGCGACGCTCCTGCTCGGCCGTTTTCTGCTTGTGCATGGCGATCTTGATATCTTCCGGCGGGTCGATAAGCATGATCTCGACCTTGCTGACCAGCAGCCCCCACTCGACGACAAATTTATTGAGTACCGCTTGCAGGTTGTTGGCGATGCGCTCGCGCGCCACCAGGCTCTCGTCCAGGGTCAAGTCGCCAAATTCCTGGCGCAGGTTGGTCTGCGTCAACTGGATCACCGCGCGCTTCCAGTTGTCAATGTTGTAAAAGGTACGCTTGATCGACTCCTCGTCGGAGGCCGGGCGCACCCACATCACGCCATCGACATTGATTTCGACGTTGTCCTTGGTGATCACCGGCTGCGGCGGGATGTCCATAGTGTGCTCGCGCACATCACGTATGCGGATGATCTGCAAAACAGGGATTTGAATGCCAAATCCAGGCATAATAAAGCGCGAATATTTGCCCAAGGTTTCCTGGATGCCCCGTTCGTAAGGCTTGAGCGTGTAAAACAAAGATACGATTGTTCTCATTTTTTCTCTCCTTTTTCAAAAATTAACGTTTTCTGGCTTTGGTCATCACAATGATGCCCAGCAAAAGAACGACAAATACACCCACAGCAACAGCGATCATGGGCAG
>JAFGEY010000425.1 GCA_016931365.1 Anaerolineae bacterium | reverse complement strand
TTCTTTGACCCACACCTGGGCCACGTCGCCGCCCAGTTTGAAGGCCAGATAGCCTGCCCGCGTCGGCGTGACCACCCCCTCGGCGACTACGTTGCCAGCGTTGGCCTTTTTCACCACCGCTGGAGACTGCGCCTCGGCAGCCGAACCGCCCGGTTGGGCCGAGCAGCCGATCAGGGTGATGATAGATAAAATAGAAAAAATCGTTGGTAGAATTCGTTTCATAAAAATTCCTCGCAATTTCGTACTGCGTATTCCGTTTTATTCCGGGTTCATCAGCCACGACGGAATACGCAATACGCAGTACGTCTTATTCGTACGCCAACACTTCCCGAATCGTCAGTCGGCTGGCGTTGCGCGCGGGCAGCAGGCTGGCCACCAAAGAGAGCAATACGACCACGCCCAGCCAGATCAAAAAGCCCTGCGCGGTGAAAGCCCACGGCGCCGGCGAACTGAAAATGGCGATACTGATCACGTTCGAGAGCAGGTAGGTGATCGGGAAAGAGAGGATCGCGCCGAGCAGATAGCTGATCGCGCCGATGATGATCCCCTCGACGATGACCAGCCCGGAGACGATCTGGTTGTGCGCGCCGACCGCGCGCATCACGCCGATCTCGCGCGTGCGCTCCAGCACGTTCATGCTCATCGTGCCGGTCAGGCCGATGCTGCCCACCAGCGCGGTGAGCACGGCCATCACCAGCAGCACGGCGGTCAGGATTCCCAGCACCTCGGTGATCGAGGCGTTAAAGGCCAGCCCGGCCTCGACTTTGTCCACCTTGAAGCCGCGCTCGCGAAAATGGCTGTTGAGCTGCGCGGCGATCCACGCCTGATAGGGCAGCGTGTGCTCGGCAGTGACGATGCGGAACACCGACGCCCGCGGCCCGGTCTTGAGTTCCTGAGCCAGGGTGTCATAATTGGCATAGGCCACCAGGTCGCCCATGCCGGTGTACTGAAAGATGCCAACCACCGTCCAATCATCTTCGCGCCCATTCACCTTCAAGCGCAACGTATCGCCAACTTGCAAGCCGGGAAATTCGTCGACAAAGGCATCGCTCACTGCCAGCGCGTTTTCGTCGCCGGGCAGCAGCCAGCGTCCCTTTTGCAGCGTCGGCTGCACCAGGTCGCTGTCGGCCGGCGGGGCGATGATCGAGATCGAATCCGAGGGCGCGCCGTCGGGGTGGACGATCTCGGCGCCGCTGGTGATCCACACTTCCACCCGCTCGACGCCGCCTATGCTCAACGCCTCGCGCTCAACCTCCTCGATGCGGTAGGCGCGGGCAAAATCCAGATTGACGTCCGCGCCGAAATATTTGGTCACCTGAGCCATCTTGTCATTAAGCGCCACCTGTGAGTTGAACACAGAAATAAACACCCCGCCGCCGAGGGTGAGCGTGAACAGGGTCAGCGCCAGCCGTCCTTTGCGGCGAAAGGTATTGCGGATCGAGATCAACATCGGGCGTGAGAGCGCGCGCAGTTTCTCCAACCGGCGGTCGATCCAGCCCTTTTGTCCGCCCTGACCATCGATGCCGGTGCTGCTGAGCGCCTTTTGCACCGTGATCCGCGCCCCCTTGATCACCGGCAGCATCCCCGCCACCGGGGGCACGAGCAGGGCAATCACCACCTGGAACAGAATCGCCTCCGGTACGATGTGAAAGGGACTCAGTTCAAAATTGATGATCTCGGCCACAAACTGGGCCAGCCGGTACGCGCCCAGGCTGCCCAGCGGGATCGCCCCGAGCAGGGCGATGATGCCAAAGGCAGCAATCAACACCAGGTACATGCTGATCACCTGCTCGCGCCGCGCGCCGATCAATTTCATCACTCCGATCTGGCGCAGGTGCTGACTGAGCAGCGCTGACATCGTATTGGCGATCAGCGAGCCGCTTAAAAAAACGACCAGCACGCCGAGGATGATCAGAACGTTGAGCAGCGCATCGATAATTGAGGCCAATGGGTGTTCATTTTGTGGTGCGATGTCGTTCCAGTACACGCTGCGCCCGCTTTTTTCGATCCGATCGGTGATCGCGGTCGTCGCGCTGCGGATGAAGTTCTTGTCGTTGGGGAAATCCTTGACCGTCACCAGCAACCGGTTGAGGTCGGTCGGCTGGCCCAACCACTCGAGTGTGTCGTAGGTGATATAACCCTGAATATCGCCGAGGATGCTGCCATACACATCGCTCTGATCTTGCACCGCGCCGACGATGGGCAATTGGCGCAGCGTGCCGTCGGGCAGTTCCACGCGGATCGTGTCGCCGATCTCCAGCCCCAGCAGGGCCAGCGACTTGTGTTCCAGCACCACCTCTTGATCACCGGGCACGGCCACGCCCTGTTTGAGCGTGTGCCGGAACAGGGTCAGTTCGTCGTAATCGGGAATGGCGATCAGGGTAATGGTGTCCCATTTGTCCGTGTTGAGGCGAATCTGCAAATCGGCGTGGCGGCGGCCTTCGGCCTCACTCACCACGTCCATGCTGTAGATCACGTCGACGAAATCGGGGTCAAAAGGAGAGGTAACCAGGACAATGTTGGCCGGGTTGGTCGAGGCATAGCTGCGGCTGAGGTCCTGCGCGATCATCGCATAAGAGCCGGCGATCACGCCAATGGCAAACACGCCGACGGCAATCGAGGCGACGACGAGCAGGGTGCGCACCTTGTTGTCCCACAGGTCATGCAGGACTTTGCGCCAGCGCGGCCTAAGCATAAACAGGTTGTCTCTTGTTCAAAAACTGTACGTTTTGAGCCAATCGTTGCTGCACGGTCTGGATCATCACCTCGCGCATGGCCTGTGCCTCGTTCATCAATTCGCCAAAGACATAACCCTCCAAGGCCAGCACTTCGACTGCCGAGTTGATCGCAGCCTTGATCGTTGCTACCGCGCCGCTGCGCCGCTGCAACAGCTCCATCTCGCCAAAAAACTGCCCCGGCCCCAGTTCGGCCACCACGCCGGCGCGGCCATCGCCCAGGTACACCTCGGCGGCGCCGTTGGCGATGATGTACAGGTGGTCATGCTCCTGCCCCTGCTGGATGATCGTCTCGCCGGGCTGGAAGCGCTGCCGTTTGGCGGCTTTGGTCGCGCGCAGCATTTGCCGGTGCGAAAGCAAAGGCAGGGTGCTGACGATGGCTTCGTCGATCACCTCGCCGTCGGCGAGCACCATCTTGCGCTGGGCGCGGCCGGCCAGGCTGTTGTCGTGGGTGACCATCACAATCGTTTTGCTCTGCGCGGCCAGTTCTTCAAAGATGTGGAACACCGTATCCGCCGATTTGGAATCGAGGTTGCCGGTCGGCTCGTCGGCGACGATCAGCGGCGGGTCGTTGGCCAGCGCGCGGGCGACCGCCGCGCTCTGCTGCTGGCCGCCGGAGACCTGGGCGGGCATTTTGTGCGCCAGGTCGGCCAGGCCCACCCGGTCGAGCAGGTCGAGAGCGCGCCGCTCGCGCTCGGTGGGGGTGTACATCTCGCCAAAATCCATCGGCAGCATCACGTTTTCGAGCAAAGAAAGCATAGGCAAAAGCTGGTAAAACTGAAAGACGATGCCCAGGTTGCGCCCCCGCCAGCGGGCCATCTTGCTCTCGTTGAGCTTGTGGACATAGGTATCGCCGATCTTGACCTGGCCCGAGGTGGGGTGATCGATGCCGGTGAGCATGTTGACCAGCGTGCTCTTGCCGCTGCCCGATTTGCCCACGACACCCACAAACTCACCACGCCGGAAATCGGCATTGACCCCTTTGAGCGCAGTGAACTCGCCCGCCGAGGTTTTGAAAGTCTTGACAATGTTACGCATCTCGATAAAATTTTGTGACGACATAGAACCTTCTCCAAATCAAACGTGAAATGTGAAGCGTAAGGGTTAGCAATGCGGATGATGGCTTGCTCATCCTCACGTTTCACGCATCACGCGCTATTTCTCCATCCACGATCTTGAGCACGCGGCTGAACCGTTTTGCCAGGCTTCCGTCGTGCGTGACCATCACGATGGTTTTGCCCTGCGCGACCAACTTTTCAAACAAGCGGAAAACGTCTTCTGCCGTCTGCGAGTCAAGGTTGCCGGTCGGCTCGTCGGCGACGAGGATCGGCGGATCGTTGGCCAGCGCGCGGGCGATCGCCACCCGCTGCTGCTGTCCACCGGAAATTTTCGTCGGCGGCTTGCGCATGTGCTCTTCCAGTCCCACGTCGATCAGCAGTTGTCTGGCCCGCTGCGCGCTTGAGCGCGCGCGGTAGAGGCCGCAAAAATCCATCGGCAAGGTGACGTTGTCGATCAGCGAGAGCATCGGCAGTAGTTCGAAAGATTGGTACACCACGCCGATGTTGCGTCCGCGCCAGAGGGCCATCTGGCTTTCGTTGAGCGCGTGCACCGACACGTCGCCGACCCATACCTCGCCGGCGGTCAGGTGATCGACGCCGGTAATCATGTTGACCAGGGTGCTCTTGCCTGTCCCCGATTTGCCGACGATGCCCAGGAATTCGCCGGGCTGCACGTCCAGGCTGATGCCTCTGAGCGCGGTAAAGGGGCCGGCGGCGGTCTCGTAATCCTTGGTCACGCCGCGCAAGCGGATCGCCGGCTGTGCAGCGACCTGCGCGGCTGGCAAAACGGGCGTCGATTGGGTTGGTACGGCTAGAGATCGATTGAGCAAAGCAAAAGTTCCTTTTATATGTAGGGTAGGTTTTTAACCTGCCGCTCTTGTGCGCGCGTTTATGATAGCAGATTCGGCCACTCGAACCTAGTGTACACCGTCACCATCTTGCAATGGCTGGTATGACTTGTGTCACATAGACACGTACGTCACGTTGGCACGTAGACAGGATGGGTCGGGCAGCCGCGATCATTATAGCACAGCGCGTCGAGGCCGCGGGTAAAAATGGCGTAAATTTCACGCCCGGACTATGACAGGAGTCATATCGAATGGCGATAATCCACTTGGAGAGTGCGCCAGGTTGTGTTATCATGGAATTGATCGCCGACGACAGGCCGTGGCCGGCGGTCGGCCGTCCGTAGTCCATCTATGCTTGAACGGTGACGAACCATGAACCGCTATCCGCTCGAACCGGGGCTGCTTTCCATCTTTCGCGTTTTCGTCGTGCTGCGCCTGATTTTGGTGCTGCTGACGATGGCCTTTTATTTTGCCTGGAGCGGCTACACCATCGAAGTCTGGCAGATGGTGGCCATCTCGGTGTTTCTTACCGACGTGCCTTTTTTATTCTGGTATCTCTCCTGGGGATGGTTCCAGCGCAAATTAGGCCGCTACTTTTTGCCCATCGCCATCTTTATCGCCACGGCCAGCCCCATCGTCGAGATGAGTTATGTCTTTCCACTGTACAACATTGACGCCGCGCTGGCCTTTTTGCTCATCTTTTTGCTCCTGTTGATCCCGCTGCTGCTGGTCGCCTGGCAGTACCCTTTTCGCTACGTGCTCTTGTTCAGCCTGGGCACCTCGGTGCTCGAATTCTCGCTGCTCAGCGGCACGCCGCAGTTTGAGGTCTTTGGTTCGCGCTGGGCGTTTTTCGCCCTGATCGGGCGCTCGGTGCTGTCGATTTTCGTCGGCTA
The DNA here is from genome assembly GCA_016931365.1 of Anaerolineae bacterium. The sequence goes on along the minus strand of JAFGEY010000425.1, from coordinate 3,850 downwards.
TATCGTCTCCTACCTGGTCCATCAGCAACGTGAGCAGCGCCGCGAGCTGGCCGAGGCCAACCGCAAGCTGGTGCGCTATGCCTCGACGTTGGAACAGTTGACCGTCAGTCGTGAGCGCAACCGCCTGGCCCGCGAGCTGCACGACACGCTGGCCCATGCCTTGAGCGGGCTGGTGGTGCAGATCGAGGCCATCGACGCGACCTGGGCGCGTCGCGCCAAGGCCCGCCAGATGCTGGGCCGCGCGCTGTCGATTGCCCGCATCGGCCTGGATGAGACGCGCCGCGCCCTGCAAGCGCTGCGCGCCACCCCGCTCGAAGACTTGGGCCTGGTCTGGGCGATCCGCGAGCTGGCCGAGAATATCACCGCCAGGGAGGGGCTAAAATTGACCCTCGATCTGCCCGATCCCCTCGTAGCGCTGCCGTCCGAAGTTGAGCAGTGCTACTATCGTGTGGCCCAAGAGGCGTTGGAGAATGTGTCCAAGCATGCGCGGGCGCGCCAGGTTGCGGTGACGCTCACGCAGCAAGGGGCCAACCTGGTTCTGACCATCTCGGACGACGGTCAGGGATTTGATCTGGCCGATCCGGCCAACGAAGCGCAGTTTGGTGTGCGGGGTATGCGCGAACGGGCCGAGTTGATCGGCGGAAGGTTAGAAGTGACAAGCCAGTCGGGTCAGGGAACAACGATCCAGCTGTGTAGCGGAGTGTGTTGATGGATAAAATTCGGGTGTTGATCTGCGACGATCAATGGATCGTCTGTGAGGGACTGGAAGCCATTTTGAGCACCGACGCTGCCATAGAAGTGGTCGCCACGGCACACAACGGCGTAGAGGCGCTGGACGAAATCGCGCAAACGCCCCCCGATGTGGTGTTGATGGATCTGAAAATGCCGGTGATGAACGGCGTCCAGGCCACGCGCGAAATTCACGACCGCTACCCGCAGATCAAGGTGCTGGTGCTGACCACCTACAGCGACAATGAATGGGTGCTCGATGCGGTGCGCAGCGGCGCAGCGGGCTATCTGCTCAAGGGCGCACCACGCGAGGTGCTGATCAAGGCGGTCAAAGATACGGCAGTGGGCCAAACTCACGTCGATCCGGCAGTGGCGGGCACGCTGTTCACCCAGGTGGCGCAGCAAAAAACGCCGTCCGCCGACACCACCATTGCCGATCAGCTCAGCGAGCGCGAACTGGATGTGCTCAAGCTGCTGGCGCGCGGCCTGAGCAACGCCGAGATCGCCAACCGGCTGTACCTGTCACAGGGCACGGTGCGCAATTACGTCAGCGCGATCCTGGCCAAGCTCGACGTGTCGGATCGCACGCAAGCCGCCGTGCTCGCCCTGCGCTACGGGCTGGTCGATTTGAACGAATTGTGAGGTTGATTTTCGTCTCGAACTGTTTTATAATAGATTACAATGCACGTCCCGCTTTCCAATTCATCTTTTGCCGTGTCATCTAAAATCTGCCTCTTTCCTCTCAATATGAGATGATACCATCTGTTAAGTGGGGGAGTATCTATGAACGCAAACCGGCTCACCTTTCGTTTGATTATCCACTTGGCCGCCCGCTTGGGACTGCCTTTGATCCTGCCCGCTGCCGCCTTACTCCTGTTGATCGGCCTGCTGGGCCGCCCGGCGGCCGTCAATGCCGACGCCGTACCCCTGACCTGGCAGCGGCCGACCCCCCTGGCCGATCCCGGTCCCATCAGCGAGACCCCCTTGCTCACCCTCACCGGTGAGGCGAACAGCAGTTTTGGCGTCTCGGTGGCCTCCGCCGGCGACGTGAACGGCGACGGCTTTGCCGACGTGCTTGTCGGCGCATACTTCTACAACGGCGGCCAGGGCCGCGCCTACCTGTACCTGGGCGGCGCAGCTGGTCTGGCTGTCACCCCGGCCCTCACCCTCACCGGCGAAGCAGGTAGCAATTTGGGTCTCTCGGTGGCCTCCGCTGACGACGTGAACGGCGACGGCTTTGCCGATATCATCATTGGAGCATACGCTTACAATAGCTACCAGGGACGTGCCTACCTCTATCTGGGCAGCGCGGCCGGCCTGGCTGCTACTCCCGCCCTCACCCTCACCGGCGAAGCAGGCGGCGACTATTTTGGCTACCCGGTGGCCTCCGCCGGCGACGTGAACGATGATGGTTATGCCGACGTGCTCGTCGGTGCATACGGCTACAACAGCTCTCAGGGCCGCGCCTACCTGTACCTGGGCGGCACCGCCGGTTTGACCGCCACGCCCGCCCTCACTCTCACCGGCGAAGCAGGCGGCGACTGTTTTGGCACCTCGGTGGCCTCCGCCGGCGACGTCAACGACGATGGCTTTGCTGATGCGCTCGTTGGCGCAGGTAGTTATGGCAGTGGCCAGGGCAGTGCCTACCTATATCTGGGCAGCGCGGCTGGCCTGTCCGCTGCCCCTACCCTCACTCTCACCGGCGAAGCAACCGGCAACTATTTTGGCGCCTCGGTGGCCTCCGCCGGCGACGTGAACAACGATAGCTATGACGACGTCCTCGTCGGCGCATACGGCTACAGCGGTGTCCAGGGCCGCGCCTACCTGTACCTGGGCAGTGCGGCCGGCCTGACCGCCACGCCCACTCTCACCCTCACCGGTGAAACAACCAACAACGGGTTTGGTCGCTCAGTGGCCTCCGCCGGCGACGTGAACAGCGACGGCTTTGCCGATGCGCTCGTTGGCGCAGATTGGTACAACACCCTGCAAGGCCGCGCCTACCTGTACCTGGGTAACACCACCAGCTTGACCACCACGCCCACCCTCACCCTCACCGGCGAAGCAGGGGGCAACCGTTTTGGCTTCTCGGTGGCCTCCGCCGGCGATGTAAACCAGGATGGCTATGCCGAGGTCATCGTCGGCGCGCCGGGCTACAACAGCGGCCAGGGCCGCGCTTACCTCTACGGCTATATCACTATCCCCGACCTGGCCGTGGTCAAATTGGCCGACCCCGAGCCGGGCGTGGCCGGTACGCTGCTTACTTATACCCTGGTCATCACCAATCAGGGCGACGTGACGGCCACCAACACGATCCTCACCGACACGCTGCACCCTTCCACCACCCTGCACACGGTGAACCAACGCGATGAGGATGCCCTTGATTTCAGCGCCGGCACGCACAACAACACCCGCTGGAACGACGACCGCCCGTACATCAACGAGCGGCTGGAACAGATCGACCTTTCGGCCAACGGCACCTATACCTCGCGCGTCTTTGACGCCGGGCAGGACGGCGCCGCCTGGACGACGCTTTCCTGGCGAGGGCGCCGCCCCTACTGGAAGCCCCTGCCGGACAACGGCGGCGCCGAGTGGGGCTATGACGACGGCAACGTCGATATGTGGGGCAACCGCCTGTTGCTGCACCTCGACGAAGCCGCTGCCCCCTTTGCCGATTCCTCCGGCAGCGGGTTGTCTGCTACCTGTATCACCTGCCCCGTCGCCGGCGCGGATGGACGCTTTAACGATGCCGTCCAATTTGACGGCGTCGACGATGTGCTGGTCATTTCAGATACGCACAGCCCGGCCCGCTATGCGGTCGAGATGTGGGTCTATCCCACCACCGTCACCACCTCCAGCCTGATTCTGCGCACCGACACCGTCAGCGGCACCGAATATCACTATTCGCACATGCTGGGCATCATCGGCGACCGCTTTTTCCACATGGTCAACGACGGCGGCGAGCGCCGGGCGATCGGCACGACCACCATCGTGCCCAACACCTGGTATCACATCGTCGGCACCGCCGAGAGCGGCGGCGACCTGCGCCTGTACGTCAACGGCGTCGAGGAAGCCTACGTGGCCGAACTGGGCACGCTGTGGGCCGGCGGCGACGAGTACCGCA
>JAFGEY010000424.1 GCA_016931365.1 Anaerolineae bacterium | reverse complement strand
TACTACTATACCATATACACTTCGAAAATGGATCATTTTGGCTAACGTCAGATATTACCCCAAGAACTTTTGGGAGGAAGGTCTAGAGCAAAAAAAGCGTGCCGTCCGGCCCAAAGTGGAAGGAGCTGGTATCAGATGGAACAAAAAGCCCGGATTATGGTTGTAGACGATGAAGTGGGAATGTGCGAGTTTTTGCGCTATTTGCTGGAGGGTGAAGGCTATCTGGTCGATTCGGCCCACAGCGGCCTTGAGGCGTTGGAAAAACTCAAGCAAGCCCCGGAACCCATTGACCTGATCCTGGCCGACATCCGTATGCCGGGCATGGACGGGCTGGAACTGTTGCGCAGCGTCAAACAGATCAACCCAAATGTCGTTTTTGTGGTGATGACCGGGTTTGCATCGCTGGAGACGGCGATCAAGGTGATCAAGTATGAGGGGTATGACTATTTGGTCAAGCCGTTTGACGACACAGACAAGATTCTGGCCGTCATCGAGAAAGGGCTGATCGATCGAGGACCAGCCCGAAAAAACTGAGCCAGGTGAAAAACAAAAAACGCCACTGCATCGGTGGCGTTTTTTTGTTCTCTAGCCCCAAAAGGGGGTTAGCCAGATATTATCTTGAGTGGCAGCGCGAGGATGCGTCGCAAGAACCTGGTCCATGCCGAGGGCTTTGGGTTGCAGGCCAGGGCAGCATCGTAAGCGGCCAAAGCCTGGAGAAAGCGCAATTGCCTTAACTGCACCATGCTCAATACTTTGAGTGTCATCGCCCGGCGTTCGTCGTCGCCCATCAGGTGGAATTTGTCTGCAGCAAGCTGAAGGTTGGCGGCAGCCTGCTGCAAGTCGCCGCGCGCGCGAAACATGCTGCCCAGGTTGCCCAATGCCTGTGCCTCGCCGCTGTAATCCTGCAGGTTGGTGAACAGGTTGTGCGCTTCGTTGAGACGTCTTTCTGCCTCTGTCCATTGATTCGACACCGTGTGGATGACGCCAAGATCGTTAGCGATCTCGGCCATGTGGCGCAGGTCGCCCTGATTTTTACATTGTTCGTAGGCGGCTTCCAGCGCCGACAGCGCCCGTTCGTGTTCTCTCTGGCGATAGTACAATCGTCCTTCGTCAATTCGAGATTGTATCTCGCTAGATTGTATTTCGCCGACAGGTTCAGGTGACGTTCCAGCGGTTGGTTCCATAGCCATCCCTCGCTAATAGGTGATTTCGAGCAAGCCTGAAGCGATCTGATGCAGCGATTCAGAAGGCATGTTGCTCAAGTTCATCGCGATCTGGAGATAAGGGGCATTGATCGGCTTGAGGATGAATTCTCGTACTTCAAATGGTAGATGAGCGAGTCGGCGCAGGTCGCGCGCGTCGCGCTGTGCGGCGGTGAGCGGAATGATGTCCTCGCCCAGGAATGTGTCAAAGGGCAAGCCCAGCGTTTCGCCCAGATCGCGTAGTTCGACCATTGACACCAACGCTTCGCCCAATTCGATGCGCGCCAGGTGCTCGGGAGAGTATCCCGTAGCAGAGGCAACCTCGTCCAGTGTGCGCCCGTGATTCAGCCGTGTTTGCCGCAGAATCACCCCAATGATCTTACGACGGATCACCATCACGTTTTCGTAGGGCAGGGTGGTCTGGGCGTTTTCTTCCGGGGGCAACTCGGTTTCGCCGAGCAGGTAGAGGATGGGAACACCGAGCAGGTGTGCCAGCACTTCGATCTGCGGCAAAGTCAGCCCCGTCTGACCCATTTCGGCCTGGATCAGTTCTTCGGGTGAAATCGATGCGGCTTCGGCGCACGCCTCTACGCTGAGTTCAGCGTGCGTCCGTGCGTTTCGAATGGCGGCGCCGACGATTTTGTTCTGGATCAATGCGGCTTGTTGCGAGATCATACCATCCTCCTTGCAGTCAACTGCCCTGAATGGCAGGGTAATTGAACAGTGCCCACACTTCTGATATTATAGCACAATCTCCAATCATATACAAAGGTTGGTTGGCGTTGGATACGTTCCGTGTTATACTGTTTCCATCAAGGCGGGAGGTTGTCCATGTCGATTCTGATCACGAATGCAACGCTGCTGACGATGGATCCGCAGACGGGGGTGATTGCACCCGGCGCTGTGTTGATCGAAGGGGAGCACATCGCGGCATTGGGGTCGGTGACGCAGCTTGAGGCTTGTCGTTCTTGCGCTCAGACAGTGATCGATGCCGGAGACAGGCTGGTGATGCCCGGCCTGATCTGCGCACACACCCATTTTTACGGCGCGTTTGCGCGCGGGATGGCTCTGCCCGGCGATCCGCCGGCCGAGTTTGCCCAGCTTTTGGAGCGGCTCTGGTGGCGTTTGGACAAGGCACTCGACCTGGAGAGCGTCCGTCTGAGCGCACTGGTCTGTCTGATCGACGCGATCAGGCATGGTACGACGACGCTGATCGATCACCATGCCTCGCCCAACGCGGTCGAAGGTTCGCTGGACGTCCTCGCCGAGTCGGTACAGGCCGCCGGCGTCCGGGCCAGCCTGTGCTACGAGGTCAGCGATCGCGACGGCCTGGCGTGCGCTCGGGCCGGCATGGGCGAAAACGAACGCTTTGCGCATCGGCTTGCGCAGTCGCCTGACCCACATTTGGGGGCTACCTTTGGCCTGCATGCTTTGATGACTTTGTCTCCCCATACCCTGGAAACCTGCGCCGGCCTGGCCGCCGATCTCGGCGTTGGCTGCCACATCCATGTGGCTGAAGGCCAGGGCGACGTACAGGACAGCCTGGCGCGTTACGGCTGCCGCGTGGTCGAGCGGCTGGTTGACGCTGGCGTGCTCGGCGCCAGGTCGATTGCCGCGCACGCCATCCATATCGACGAGGTGGAAAAAGACCTGCTGGCTGGAACACAAACAGCGGTCGTACACAACCCGCGCTCGAATATGAACAATGCCGTCGGCGCAGCGGATGTGTGCGGTCTGCTCGAGCGTGGGGCTTTGCTCGGTCTGGGCAACGATGGCTTTTCCAACAATATGTTCACCGAGATGCACACCGCCTATCTGATTCACAAACACGCTGCTGCCGATCCGCGCGCGATGCCTGCCGACCAGGTGCTGCGCATCGCCTTTGAGCATAATGCCCAGATCGCCGCGCGAGCCGGATTGCCCGCTGGGCTAGGTGTACTTGGTGTCGGCGCGCCGGCGGATCTGATCGTCGTCGACTATGCGCCGCCGACGCCGTTTACAGCGCAAAACGCGCCCTGGCACGTCCTTTTTGGCATTGACGGGAGCGGGGTAGACACGGTGATTGTCGGCGGCAGAGTGCTGATGCGCGGACGCCGGTTGTTGACACTGGATGAGGCCGAGATTGCCGCACAGTCGCGTGCAGCAGCGGCCCAACTGTGGGAACGGATTATGTGAGGAGTTGATAATGACCGAGGTTGATTTCTGTGGTTTGACCCTGCGTAATCCGGTTTTACCTGCAGCCGGGCCGCCTGGCTGGAACGGCGCGGCACTGCAACGATGCGCCGAAGGAGGCGCGGGCGGCCTTGTGACCAAGACGATCTCGGTTGCGGGAGCGCGCGTGCCCGCACCCAATATGGCGGCTGTGCGCGGCACGTTTTTGAACACAGAGTTGTGGTCAGAGATGCCACCGGATGTCTGGCTGGAGCGAGAGCTGCCCCTGGCTCGTGCGGCCGGCCTGCCGTTGATCGTCAGCCTGGGTTACAGCGCCGGTGACATTGCCGCGCTTGTGCCCAAGTTTGCACCCTGGGCCGATGCCTTGGAGCTGTCCACTCATTACATTGGCGACGATCCGCAGCCGATGGTCAGCGCTATCCGGGCGGCCAAGGGCGCTGCCGATATGCCGGTGCTGGTCAAACTCAGCCCGTTTCGAGATGTGCAGCGGGCGGCCCACGCCGCTCAACAAGCCGGTGCTGACGGCATCGTGGCGATCAACTCCTTTGGGCCGACGATGGCGATCGACGTTGAGAGCGGCTTACCGTTGATGGGCGGTGAAAGCGGCTACGGCTGGATGAGTGGCCCGGCGATCCGCCCGCTGGCCGTGCGCTGCATTTTTGACATTGCGCGTACCGTTGATCTGCCAGTGATGGGTGTGGGGGGGGTGGGCAGCGGCATCGATGCGATCGAGCTGATGATGGCCGGGGCGAGCGCCGTGCAGGTCTGCACGGCGGCGATCCTGCGTGGGCCATCTGTGTTGGGCAAGATCGCCGGCGAGATCGATGCCTGGCTGGATGCGCACGGTTACGCATCACCGGGCGAGGTTCGCGGGCTGGCGCTACGTCGATGGCAGACCCGCCAGGTGCGCTCCGAACACTTGCCGCCCCGGTATCAGCGAGACAAATGCATCGGCTGCGGGCGCTGCGCGCAAAGCTGTGTCTATGGGGCGATCTGTATGCCAGACGGTCTTTCCGACCGGCCAGACAAAAAGGCTGTTTTGACTGAGTCGTTGTGTTATGGCTGCGGGTTGTGTGCTACGCGTTGTCCATCCGGCGCGTTGACGATGCAGTATTGATTCTCCTGAAAAAAGGTCGAGCGACGAACAAGCCAAAATACTCAACACGTCAAATATCTTGGAGCTTTGCTAATCACGCTTAATAAGCACAAGAACAAAGCCCCAACAGGCACTTTGGCGAACAGTTGACTTTTTTTCAAAGCCAGTATTGAGACGAAGAAAAACAACGAGCGGGTGAACCCATTTCGTTCACCCGCTCGTTGTTTGGTGTGAGCAATAGCTATGCGACGACCGCTTGTTTGGCCGTTTGCACCAACTGGGCAAACGCCGCCGGATCGCTGACTACCATATCGGCCATCGACTTGCGATTCAGTTCCACGCCGGCCATCTTGAGACCGTGCATCAGCCGACTGTAAGAAAGCCCGTGTTCACGCGCTCCGGCGTTGATACGCTGAATCCACAACCGGCGCAGGTCGCGCTTGCGGGTGCGGCGATCGCGGTACTGGTAAACACCGGCCTTCATCATCGCCTGGTTGGCGGCGCTGAATATGCGATGTCGACCGCTGTGCTGGCCTCGCGTGGCCTTCAGAACCTTCTTGTGGCGGCGTTGTGTTACAAAACCACCTTTAACCCTCATTTGTTTTCCCCTTTCACTTGATTGAATTTAGCTCGTCCACAAAGGGAGAGGAAATGTACCCCTTGCTAACAAGAAATCACCCGATGGCGTCCGAACTATTTGGACTTTTTGAGATAGGGTGCGAGCCTTTTGAGACGTTTCACTTCGCCCCGGACGGTAACCTCGCTCATCCCGCCCAGTGTGCGCAGACGGCGCTTGGAGCGATTGCGGCGCAGGTGCGCCGCACCGTTCATACCGCCGCCACGGGTGCGAAGCAGTTTACCGCTACCGCTGTATTTGAAACGTTTGGCTGCACCTTTATAAGTTCTGATCTTGGGCATGATAACCTCCAGAATTTTCTGATCTTGTCTCGCTGACAACAACAAAGGGACAGCTGGCTTACTCTGTCCCTTTATTCAGTGACGAACTGCCATGTGCTGGCGCAACATTCTAAAACAAATGCCGCATTCCACCCTGTAAGACGCAGTATTATACCACAAATTGACGAGTTTGCAAAATCCTCAAGACAGTATTCTCTGCGTTTGGGCCAGGGATGGGCCTATTTTTTACCTGTCGGAGTCAACAACATCGTCATGTTGCGCCCCTCCATTTTGGGAGGCGCTTCGATAGTCGCCACGTCAGCCAGGCCGGTCGCAAATTTGCCAAGCAGCTCTTGCCCCAGCTCCGGGTAAGTGATCTCGCGGCCTCTGAACCAGACTCG
>JAFGEY010000423.1 GCA_016931365.1 Anaerolineae bacterium | reverse complement strand
TCGATGCTCTGCCAGGCCAGCTCGCGCACGGTGGGGCGTTCTGCGCGCGGACCGACGCCGTCGAACCAGTGATAGCCGGAAGCGAAATTGCCACCTGGGTAGCGCATGGCGGTCATTTGCAGACGGCGTAACGTTTCCATCACGTCGGTGCGAAAGCCGTCCGGGTCAGCATGGGGGGATTGGGGTTCGTACACGCCTTCGTAGACGGCGCGCCCCAGATGCTCCAAAAAACCGCCGAAAATGCGCTCGTCGACCAGACCGATCTGAAAGCTGGTATGCAATGTAAGGGTAGTTGGTTTCACTGTCGAGTCTCCTTTCTCGGATTGAGGATGGTTTGTATACATTTTTGTTTGATCGAGTACTCGGTGGATGTCTTATCTTATGCTCAAGTGGGCATCTTGTCAAGCCATGGCGCGGGCAGGTTTTGTGTTGACTGAGAACGCGTGTTATACTCTTGTTTTTAACAACGGTTCATGGAGGATGTGATCGTGTTTGTGATTGGCATTTCGGGCAGTCCCAGGGCGGGCGGCAATTCGGAGGTGCTGCTGAAACACGCTTTAGCGCCGTTTGCGGAACAGGGATGGTCGGTGAGCGAGTTTTTGCTCAGCGAGCGCAAGGTGCAGCCCTGTCGAGGTTGCGATCGTTGTGCAGAGACGGGCCTCTGTGTCATCGATGACGATATGCATATCTTGTACGATATATATGCGCGCTGTGACGCCTTGATCGTCGCCTCACCGGTGTATTATCGCAACGTGACCGCGCAGCTCAAGGCTGTTTTCGACCGCACCTATGCCGTGCGCGGGCAAAACCCGCTGGCCGGCCTGCTCGCAGAAAAGGTCGGCGGCGCGATCTCTGTCGGGCGGGGCACAGGCGGTGGGCAGAGTTTGGCGCTGACCGCCATCCACAATTTTTTCCTGTCCAGCGGCCTAGTGTGCGTGCCCGGCGAGTTGAACGGCGTCTCGGCCGTCGCCGACGCGCCGGGCGACGTTTTGATGCAGCCCAAACGGCTGCGCCAGGCGCGCATACTCGGCGAAAACGTGCTGCGCTGGGCCGGTTGGCGAGATCGAATTCCCGGAGGAGGATGATGAAATACAGTTGGATTTTGTTCGACGCCGACGGCACGCTGTTCGATTACGACCGGGCAGAGGGCGTCGCTCTGGAGAGCGCCTTTGCAGAAATGGAATTGGCCTTTCAGCCTGGCTATACGCCCATCTATCGCGAGATCAACGAGGCGATCTGGAAGGCGTTTGAGCGCGGCGAGATCGCCCGGGCGCGGCTCAGACTCGAGCGTTTTGAGCGACTGTTTGAGGCCGCCGGCGTGCGGGTAGATGCAGCGGCGTTCAGCGCCGTCTACCTGCGTCACCTCGGCGACGGTGCGTTTTTGATCGACGGTGCGCTGCAAGTGATCGCTGCGCTGCGCGGGAAAATCCACTTGGCCCTGATCACCAACGGTCTCAAGGAGGTGCAGCGATCACGGCTGGCCCGGTCGGCGATCAGCGATGCATTTGAGGCGGTGATCATCTCTGAGGAGGTCGGCGTCTCCAAGCCGGACGTCCGGATTTTCGACATTGCCTTTGAGCAGATGGGCCGGCCGGCCAGGTCGAAAGTGCTCCTGGTCGGCGACAGCCTGACCTCGGACATGGCTGGCGGGATCGCGTATAGCATCGACACCTGCTGGTTCAACCCGGCGGGCCAAGAGCGCACACTCCAGGTGAGTTATGAAATTCAGGATTTGTGGCAGGTCGTGGCGCTTGCCGGTTTATAACCAGCCGCGCAGACCATAGACGAGGATGCCGATGTACTCTTTGAGCGCGTCGGTGGTGTGATCCAGGTTATCGGCTCTGGGGAGCAGGTTGCGGAACTGCACGGCCAGGCTGGACCGGGTGGAAAACTCCCAGTCGGCCTGGGTCAGCAGAAAATCCGTTGGCGCGGGGATGACCTCCCAATCGAATCTGCCAGCCACAACAGCGCCAGGACGACGGCGATGATGCGCATTTGCCAGCGCTGAAAGCGGCGGAGAAATAAAGCGGTAGCCAGCAGCAAACACGACAGCTCTTGTTTGGTGTAAGAGAGGCATTATGCTTCAAGAGCGTCGTCGCGCCAAAGTACAGGCTATGGTCGTTCCATCCCAGCGATGCAGCCATCATCCGGTGCGACGGCGGGATTGTCCAAAAAGGCCAGCATCATCTTGCGCCCGCAATCTTGAGCGCTCGCACCGTGCCCAACGCCGGGGTATTCAAAAAAGTAACTGTTCGAGAGCGTTTCGGCGGCGCGGCGGCCCCATGCTGGCGGCGTGACCGGGTCGGACTCGCCCGCCAGCACCAGCGCCGGAACATCGCTGGCGACTGGTTGGTTCTCAATCGTGTCTGCCTGTCCCGCGCCCCATCCCGCGCACACCCGGTAGGCCAGGCCGCCCGCCGCCGCGCGCTCAAAGAGACCGGCAAACTCTGGGTATTGCGTCAGCGCTGCATCGAACACTTTGGGCGAACTGAAGGAGACCTCTTCGTGGCACTGCACCGAGAACATCATCCCTGGGCTTGTCGCGGCCCGCTGAGCCAGCAGCGCGCCACGGATGCGGTCGAGTGCGTCAAAGTCGTCTTGACTGGTATCGTAGATGAGCTCGGGCAGCAGGTACTTGAACTCGGTTTCGTACAAAATCTGGAACACAAACCCCAGCAGCGCGTCGCCGTCGAACAGGGTGGCATAGTCCGCGCCGGTGAGCGTGTCGGTGATCGTGCGTGTGACCGGGGCCGCGTTCAGCCGCTCGACGGTGTCGAAAAAGACCGTGTGCAGGTCGGGATAGGCTTCGTCGCAAACCGGGTTGGCGGCGCAACTGTCGAACAGCAGGTCGAGCGAGCGACCAAAGTTGGCCGGTGCTTCGACGTACAGGTCCACGTCCGGCGGGTAGACCGAGTCGAGCACCACACTGCGCAGTCCCTCCGGATGGTCGCGCATCACGGTGAGGGCCAGGCGCGTGCCGTAAGATGCTCCCCACAGGTTCACGACATTGCTTCGTAATGTTCCACCGTATCCCAACGCCAGGCGCAGGTCGTTCACGTCGGCGGCGCTGGCGGCGGAGTTGTACGCGGCAAGGTCGGCTACCCGGCGCAGGTTTTCGCCGCAGGCCAGGTATGCAGCCAGGACGAGGTCGCCGGTCTCCTGCTCGGACGTGGGATGCCCGTTCCGCACACGCTCCGACAGGTCGCGCATCAGCACGTCCACGTTCGGACAATCGAGGGCCGGCCTGGAAACGCCCACGCCGCGCTGGTCGAACAGGATCAGGTCGCGGCGCGCGCCCTCCATCACGGGTGCGAAAAATTCCTCAAACTGGTAGCGGATCAGTTCCAGTGCGCTGCCACCTGGTCCGCCGGAAAGGTAAATGATGGGATCCGCTCGCGTCGCGCCACCTGCCGGGTGAAAGATGCCCACGGCCAGGCGAATGGCGCGCGACGGCAGCATGTTGCGATTCTCCGGCACGATCAGCCAGCCGCAGTCCACGTTCTCACCCTGAATGTAGCCTTCGGGCAGGACGAAGGGGCAGGGCGCCGGCTCGAAGCGCGCCGTCGAAATGAACTCGGGCGTAGGGGTGGGCCGTGGCGTCGGCGTGATGGCGGGCAATGCGGTCGCTGGTGACGGGGCCGGCGTGCCGCACGCTGTCAGAGCCAATAACGCGCCCACCAGGGCAACAACATTCAGGAACTTGGCTTTCATTTTCTTTCCTCCGAACCCGAAGGGTTCGCAGGCCCTACTCGACCGGCGCCACCCCTGGCTGAGCAGATACCTTTCCTCATCGTCAGCGGTCCGACCGCCGCACGCGCCACACCACCAGGACATAAAAGACGAGCGCCTCGACGGCCAGAATGCCCACGTTTGACCAGACATCTATAGCCGGAGTTGTCCCGGCCATAGAAAACCCGACCAGTTTCGCCATTGCCACGGAAGGTATCCACGGCAGAATGGCCTGGACGACCGCCGGCAGCTTTGCGTTGGCGAGTTCAGCCAGGAGCATCGGCACCAGTAAAAACATGATCAGCAGCCCTACCCACAGATTGACCGTCGTGGGATTGTCGGACACGATGCCCATCAGCAGCCC
>JAFGEY010000422.1 GCA_016931365.1 Anaerolineae bacterium | reverse complement strand
TTCATTGAGACCTGCACCATGCCCTGCTCTTTCAAGTCGACGCCCAGAGCGCGCACGTAGCGGTAGCCGCCGTTGATATAACGCACCGCGCGGGCGATCTGGTTGGCCAGTTCGAGGTCATTGGTGCGCAGGTTCACGTTAAAGGCCACCAGCGGCGGGCGCGCGCCCGTCACCAGCGCGCCGCTGCGCCCGTTGAACGTGGCCGGCCCCTCGTCGGGCTGCCAGGCCGGATCGGCGAGCTTGTCCGGCAGGCCTTCGTACTCGCCCTTGCGGATGTCGGGCAGGCTGACCCGCTCGGGCCTGGTGGCCGAGTCCTCGTAATAGTACACCGGAATCCCCAGCGCGCCGACAAAGCGCCCGAACTGCCGCGATATCTCGACCGCTTCTTTGCTCTTGACCCCGCGCACGGGCACAAACGGCACCACATCGACCGCGCCGAGGCGCGGGTGCGCGCCGTGGTGCTGGGCCATGTCGATCAACTCGAAGGCCTTGCGCGCCATCGCCTGGCTCGCTTCCAGCACCGGCTCCGGCTCGCCCAGGTAGGTGAGCACGGTGCGGTTGTGGTCGGCGTCGGGCGATACGTCGAGCAGCTTGACTCCCTCGGCGCGGCGGATCGGGTCGGCGATCTGCTCGATCACCTCCGGACGGCGCCCTTCGCTGATGTTAGGGATGCACATTAAAATTCGCATTTTGTGTTAAACTTTCTGGTTCGTATTGCGTATTGCGTATTTACAAAATTGCAACGAATACGCAGTACGCAATACGCAGCACGCCTTATCCGATCATGGGCATCTTGATCCCCTGCTCCCTGGCAAACGCAATCGCCTGCTCGTATCCCGCGTCGGCATGGCGGACGACGCCCAGGCCGGGATCGGTGGTCAGCACGCGCTCCAGGCGGCGCGCGGCCTCCGGCGTGCCGTCGGCAACGATAACCTGCCCGGCGTGGATGCTGTAGCCGATGCCCACCCCGCCGCCGTGGTGGATGCTCACCCAGGTCGCTCCACCGACGGCGTTGAGCAGCGCGTTGAGCAGCGGCCAGTCGGCGATGGCGTCCGAACCGTCGAGCATCCCCTCTGTCTCGCGGTTGGGTGAAGCCACCGAACCGCTGTCCAGGTGATCGCGGCCGATCACGATCGGCGCGCTGACCCGGCCCGAAGCGACCAGCTCGTTGAAACGCAGCCCGGCCCTGGCTCGCTCGCCGTAGCCCAGCCAGCAGATGCGCGCCGGCAGGCCCTGAAACTCGATCTTTTCCCGGGCCATGCGAATCCAGCGCTGCAAATGCTCATCATCGGGGAACAGCTCCAGGATCGCCTCGTCGGTGGCATAGAGATCCTGCGGGTCGCCGGACAACGCGACCCAGCGAAAGGGGCCTTTGCCTTCGCAAAAGAGGGGGCGAATGTAGGCGGGGACAAAGCCGGAGTAATCGAAGGCATTTTTGATCCCGGCGTCCAGCGCGCGCTGGCGCAGGTTGTTGCCGTAATCAAAGACCACGCTGCCGCGCGCCTTCAGGTCGAGCATGGCCTGTACGTGGTGGGCCATCGACGCAGTCGAGCGACGCTGGTACTCGGCGGGATCGCCGGCGCGCAGCGCGGCAGCCTCGTCCAGAGCCATCCCGGCAGGGATATAGCCATACAGCGGGTCGTGCGCCGAGGTCTGGTCGGTCACCACGTCGGGCACGACGCCGCGCAGCACCAGTTCGGGCAGGATTTCGGCGGCATTGCCCACCAGGCCAATCGAACGGGGCTCGAGGCGCTTGAGCGCCCCTTCGACCCAGGTCATGGCTTCTTCCAGGTCGCCGGTGATGGCGTCGACCTGGCGCAGGGCCAGCCGCCGCTCAGCGCGCGTGCGGTCGACCTCGACAATCAGGCCGACGCCCTCGTTCATCGTCACTGCCAGCGGCTGCGCGCCGCCCATCTCGCCCAACCCGGCGGTCAGCACAAAGCGGCCCTTGAGGCTGCCCCAGCCGTGTTGCCGGGCCAGCGCGCCGAGCGTCTCATAGGTGCCCTGGAGAATGCCCTGCGTGCCGATGTAAATCCAGCTTCCGGCGGTCATCTGGCCGTACATGATCAGCCCGGCCCGTTCCCAGCGGTCAAAATTCTCCTGGGTGGCCCAGGCGGGGACGATGTTCGAGTTGGCGAGGAGGACGCGTGGGGCGTCAAGATGGGTGCGGAAGACGGCGACCGGCTTGCCCGATTGGATGAGCAGAGTTTCGTCGGGTTCGAGGGCGCGCAGGGCATCGAGGATGGCGTCGAAACAGGCCCAGTTGCGCGCCGCCTTGCCCCGCCCGCCGTAGACGATCAGGTTGTCGGGATCGCCGGCGACCTGGGGATCGAGGTTGTTTTGCAGCATGCGGTAGGGCGCTTCGATCAACCAGTTCTTACAGGCGAGTTGTGTGCCCCGTGGGGCACGGACGGTACGCTTCATTGCACTACCTCCATTTATTTAGGCCACCGATCGGCGGTCATTGTAGCGTTGCAGGGCGGCTTTCAATAGCCGCCTGGTTGTTCCAGCAAAAAGGCAGGTATGGAAACCTGCCCTACTCATCACCCGGCAGTCATTTTAGCAGATGCGACAGCACCGGATGCACCGGGCGTCCGGGGATCAACCGCTCACCGTCGGTAAAGCTCTCCTCGCGCCCGGCCAGCTCGGCGATCAGAGCCTGCCGCCAGCGTTCGACGCGCGCCCGGGCGCCCGGCTCGCGGGCCAGATCGTGCAGCTCTTGCGGGTCGGCATCGAGGTCGAACAACTGCTCGTGGCCCGCGCCGCTGAACCAGATGTATTTCTGGTGACCATCGGCAATCCACTGCGCCGACTGGCCGAACGCAGTATGCTCGCCGTGAACGTAAGGCCGCCACGCTGTCCCCTCGCCGCGCAGCAAAGACAGCACGCTTTTCCCCTCCGCCGACTCGGGTACCGGCAGCCCGGCGCAGTCGAGCAAAGTCGGCATCACGTCGCCCAACTCGACTGGCTGATCCAGCACTGCGCCGGGCCCAATGCCGCACCCGCGCGGCCCGGCGATGATGAATGGCACGCGCGCTGAGCCTTCGTAGGGCAAGCTCTTGCGCCACAGGTGGTGGTCGCCCAGCAGCTCGCCGTGATCGGAGACAAAGCAGATATAGCTGTTGTCGCGCTGACCGAACTCGTGCAGCACTTCCAGAAAGCGGTTGATCTGGTGATCGATGTGGGTCATGTGGCCATAATAACCGGCCCGCGCGCGTCGATGCGCCGCCTCCGGCACCTGCCCGACCGCGCAGTCGGGGCGGGGCGGTGCGGCATAGGGTGCAAAAAAGTCGATCCAGTCGCCGACGGGTACGGGGGGCATCTCTGCCCCAACGTACTGCTCGAAGGCCCAAGTGGGCGGATCATAAGGCGGGTGCGGGCGGTGGAAAGAGATAAAGAGGAAAAAAGGCTTGCGTGGGTCGCGTCGCCTCAGAAAATCGATGCCCTGGCTGACCACAAAGTTGGTCGGGTGGGTGTACTCGGGCTTGTCCCACGGACGGGCGACATGCGAATTGCAGTTCACGCCGTGGTCAAAATAGTCAGCCTCACGGCCCAACTGCGCGCGCAGCCAGGGCAGGTAATCGTCGACCAGATCGTGGTTGAGCGCCTGGCTGCGCGCATAGTGCAAAAACCCGTCGTGCAGGATCACGTTCTGAAAGCCCACCTGTGAACGCTCCGGGTAGACGTGCATCTTGCCGACGGCCTGGGTCTGGTAGCCGTGACAGGTGAATTCGCCGGCCAGCGTGACGGGGTAATCCCACGCCACGCCGTCCTGGTAGCCGACGCGACCGTGCGTGCGCGGGCGCAATCCGGTGAACAGCGAGGCGCGCGCGGCGATGCAGCTCGGTGTGGCAGTATAGGCGTGCGAAAAACGCGCCCCGCCAAGCGCCAACTGATCCAGATAGGGGGTATGCACCACCGGGTGCCCGTCGACGCTCAGACAGTCGCCGCGCCATTGGTCGACGCAGATCAGGATGACGTTGGGACGAGAAGGCATGAGAAATTTCTCCTTGATGCGTATTGCTGCGTATTGCGTATTTCGTGTTGTGCACTGTGCCTCACGGAATACGCAATACGAAACACGCTCACAACACTTTGGTCACTGTTAGCCAATCCCCGCCTTTTTCGGCGTTAGCCTTTTCAATCGCCTCTTGCGCGCCGAGCACGACGACCCATCCTGCCTCGTTGACTCTGGCCAGCACATCGGCAAACATGCGGAAATCGTCGACGGTGGTCGAGAGCACCTGCTCGCGGAAGCGCTGGCGGTCGACATCACTCTCGCCGATCAGGTAGCGCGCCAGCGAGGTGAAGCCTTTGGCGTCGGGTAACTGGTAGGCATCGATACGGCCAACGGCGCCGATGATCCCTTTGATCAGTTCGTCTTGGCTCAAGTCAAGGTCGCGCAAATAGTCAGCTGAGCGGTCGTAATTATCGAGCGTACCCAGCAGGTTGGGATCGCGGTAGGAAAGATAGCTGAACACACCGGAGGGACGATCAAAGGTGCAAAAACCGCCGTAGGCCCCACCATGCACACGCACGCGCTCCCAGAGCCAGGTGACGCGCAAATAATTGCTAATCACCGCCACCGAGCCATCGAGTTGATAGCCCAACTCGTACAGATTGGCTCCTTTGGCGACATAATTGACCCGCGCCGGGATGGTCAGCCCTTCGAAGGGCGGCAGGGGTTCGGGCGTCCAGGTGACTAGTTCGACTGGCGCAGCAGGCAGCGTGTCGAGCAGAGCGATCAGCCGGGGCTGTATTGCCGCCCAGTTCGCCGCATCGACGGTGACGTTGCACAACGCGCTGTCACGGTTGACGAGCAGCGCCTTGACCTGTGCCAACTGGGCCAGCACCGACGACCAGTCATTGTCGATCCGTTCAGCCAACTGCCGCAAGAAAAACAGGTACGCGATGCCCCCCATCTGCTCATCGAGCCAGCCGGCTTGGTCGAAATGCGCGCCCAGCCGCGTGCCGGCGACTGCGTGCCCACCCGGCACCAGCGAGGCCTCCATCCGGGCCTTGTTTTCCAGCACGATCTGCTTGAACCGCGCCGCATCATCCAGCTTGACAGTAAGCAGAACATCATGCAAGATGTCGAGCATATCCTGCGTTTGCCCCACTGTCGATTTGGCGCGGACAACCAGCCTGGCCGCGCTGCCCCGGCGGTCGATCAGCGCCGAGGTCAGCGGGCTGGCCCCGATGCCGCCCGTTTTTTGGCCGATGCGTTGCGATAGTTTGACAAAATCTTGAGTCGCGGTGCCCATCTTGGTTAAGGACTGCCCGAAAAGTGGGACAAAAGGCAGCAGTTCCTGCGGCAGCGCGTGCAGGTCGAAGGCCAGATCGAGGTAGACGATGCCGTTGGTGAACAGATCGTGATACAAAATCTCAGTTGAGCCGGGCTGAGAGACCTCCAGCGGGATCAATTTATTCTCTTTATCCAGATCATCGAGCGTGAGCACCGGGATCGTCGCCAGCGCCTCGGGCGAGTCCGGTGTTTCCTGAATGCGCTTCAGTTCCCTGGTCGCCTCAATCACCTCGAGCAGGTCAGCTTCGCTCATCGCGGCGCGAGCTGCGTCGAGACGGGCCTTTTCCGCCGCTTCCTGCTCTTGCCGGACGTTGGGATCGGGCTTGAGCAGCACCGTGGCGCGATGCGGGTTGTCAACCAGAAAGTGGGCGATCAGGCCCTCAAAATAGGGTTCTCCCGACGACAGCCGCGCCTTGATCGCGCTCAGCGGCGCATCAAACATCAGTGGCGCGAGTGGGTCGCCACCGTACAACCAGGTGGAGAGTGCGCGAAAGGCCAGAGCGATGCCGCGCGGAAAGCGCCCGGTGTTATTTTCACGTAAGATAAATTCGACCGTGTTCATCGACGCGGTGACCATATTGGGATCGAGGCCTTTGTCGACCAAAGCAGTCAGTGTGTCCAGGATCAGCGATTCGACCCTATCTACATTTTCCGCCGACATTCCTTTGAGGCCAGTGCCAAAATAGATCTGGCGCACGCTGTCGTTGAGGCCGCCCCCGGCCAGGTCTTCGCCCAACCCGGAATCGATCAGCGCCTTGCGCAGCGGCGAAGCAGGCGTACCGATCAGGATATGCTCCAGCACGTTCAGGCCGAGTACACGTTCCGGATCGTCTCCCTCGCACAGCAGCCAGTTGACGGCAAGCATCGCTTTTTTTTCTCCACTGCTATCCCCTTCGCCCACGTCAAAGGGCACCTCCAGGTGCTGTGGTGCATCAAACGGGGCCTGCAGCGGCACAGTCGAGAGGATCTCGATGCGCGCAAAGTCCTTGAGGTATTCGTTCACGAGACGCAGCCGCTCGACGGGGTCATCGTCGCCGTAAAAGAGGATGCGCGCGTTGGAGGGATGATAACAAGTCTCGTGAAAGTGCTTGAACTGCGCGTAGGTCAGGTTGGGGATTTCGGCCGGGTCGCCGCCGGAATCAAGGCCGTAAGGTGTATCAGGAAAGAGCGCGCGGCGGCTGTAACGGTACATCAGATTGTCGGGTGACGAATAGGCCCCCTTCATCTCGTTAAAAACGATGCCTTTGAAAGCCATCTCGCCGTCGAGGCGGTCGAGTTCATAGTGCCAGCCCTCTTGCATCAAAGTATAGGGCGTGATGCGTGGGTAAAAAACGGCGTCCAGGTACACGTCGACCAGGTTGTAAAAGTCCTTGACGTTCTGGCTGGCTACCGGATAGCTGGTCTTGTCAATTGAGGTCATCGCGTTGACAAAGGTGTTCAGCGACCCCTTGAGCAATTCGACGAACGGCTCTTTGACCGGGTACTTGCGCGATCCGCCCAGCACCGCGTGCTCCATAATGTGCGGCAGCCCGGTCGAGTCAACAGGCAGGGTGCGAAAGACGATGTCAAAGACCTTGTTTTCGTCGTCGTTTTGCAGCGAAAGCAACTCGGCGCCGGTCTGGACGTGGTGATAGATTTGCGCCAGGGTGTTCAGCTCGGGGATGTGCTGCTCGCGACGGAGTTCGAAGCCGTGAATGAGGTGGGACATAAGATCTCCTTTGGCAAATCGACCGCCAACTATCCAGTGACAGTTTGCGGTCAGCGGTCAAACACAACGGTCTCTTTGCCGTGCAGCTTGTCGAGGACGCGGGCAGTGATCAGCTCCAGGTGCGCGCCGTTGCTCACAAAATCGAGGGTATCGGTGGGCACGGTGAGCACCGGACAGAGGGTAAACGAGGCCATCCATTCCTCATAGTAGCCGTTGAGCTGCTGGAGGTATTCGGTCGAGATGTTTTGCTCGTAATCGCGCCCGCGCTTGCGGATGCGGTCGATCAACGTCGGCACCGAAGCCTGCAAATAGATCACCAAATCCGGCGGCGGCATGATGCCGATCACCGTTTCGTACAGCTCGCGGTAGCTGCCATAGTCGCGCTTGCTCATCGAGCCCTGTTCGTAGAGGTTGCGCGCAAAAACCTCGGCATCCTCGTAAACGGTGCGATCTTGGACCACCGTGCCCGGCCGCTCGACGATCTGTCGGTGGTGGCTGAGCCGCCGCGACAAAAAGAAGACCTGGGAGTGAAAGGCCCAGGTTTTCATATCCTGATAAAAATCGGCCAGATAGGGATTATCATCGACCGCTTCGTAAAACGGCTCCCAGAGGTAAAACTCGCACAGCAACTGGGCCAGCGTCGACTTGCCTACGCCGATATTTCCAGCCACGGCGATGAATTTTTTCACTGCTAATCCTCGTCGTCGTCCGCCGTGGTGGGATGAATGTACTTGATCGCGCCTTTGCTGATCAACACTTCTGGGCCGCGCTGCGGCTTGACAAACAATTCATAGGTATCGACGCCGGTCAAGATGCCTTTGAGTGTTTTCCCATCCAGAAAAGCAATCTTGATCCACTTTTTTTCCAATGCCGCCAGGTAGGTAGCCTGACTCTGGCCCCAATTGCGCTTGGCTTTGTCTCTCTCGTTCGACATGATGGTCCTTTCTTTGCATACATATGACTTGATCCAGTCTGCCAATCATAGCACAGACAGCCTATCTTGGCAAGATACAACCCATCTTGGCAAGATACAGCCCATCTTGGCAAGATATGGTATAATAGTCATATCCGTCCGGCAACTGTTCAGCCATAAAGGATGCGTGCCGGTCGAGTGTCGGGACCGCGCGAATGCCGAGCAGTTACTTTATCCGATGAGCTTTTGTGCTCAGGGCCTTGCGCCCTTGACGCCCGCCGAGAACGATGCTACTTTAAGGAGCACTGATGGTCTGGATTCTAGTTCCCCTTGGATTGTTGACCGGTGCCACGATCAACCTGTTGGCCGATAGCCTGCCCACACGGCGATCGTTGAAACGCCCGTTTTGCGCGCAGTGCGGACAAACGCGCCCCCCGTTGGCCTGGAGCGGGCTGCTGGCCTATTTAACCGGCAAACATTGCTGCCCCAATTGCGGGCGACGGCTGTCGATCCGGCATCCGTTGGTCGAGATCGGCGCGGCAGCAGCCTTTGCGCTGATCGGATTACGCGGCGGTGCGCCGATCACCTTGATCGCCAACCTGATTTACGCAGCAGTCCTTCTCCTGGTCCTGGTCACCGACCTGGAGCATCGGCTGATCCAGCATGTGATCATGCTGCCGGCAATTGCCCTGGCCTTGCTGGCCGCGTTTGTCGATCCCCAATTTGACCGCCCCGTGCGCAGCCTGCTTGGCGGGGGAATCGGACTGCTGCTGGCTCTGGGCATGTATTGGTTTGGCATTCTGTTTACCAAACTGCTCGGCAAAGCAAGAGGCAAAGCGATCACCGAGGTCGCTTTTGGCTTTGGCGACGTGACGCTGATCACCTTTATCGGCCTGATCGTCGGCGCACCCGAGGTCATTTTTGCGCTGATCATCGGCATCTTGATCGGCGGCGCCGGATCGATCCTCTACCTGATCATTTCGGGCCTCATCCTGCACAAATACTCGGCCTTCACGGCCATCCCTTATGGGCCTTTTTTGATCTTGGGGGGCGCATTGATGCGCTACCTGGGACAGGCGCTGATGGCCTGGTACTTTACACGATAAGGGACATACCTATGCCGACCAGACGCAAACCCCGTTATGACTGGAATTCAAAGCGCATTCGCGCGCTGCGCGATCATTTGCAGATGACCCAGCAGCAAATGTCTGAAGAACTGGGCGTGCGCCAGCAAACGATCAGCGACTGGGAATGCGGCTATCACACTCCGCGCGGCGGCATCGCCCACTTGCTGGTGCTCATCGCCGAACGCGCCGAGTTTGAGTACCATACCGACGAGGATATCCCAGCAGGAGAGGGACTTGACATTTAACACGAAATCGTGTAAAATAAGACTTGTAGGCACATCCTTTTTTTGCCAAAGCGCACACGATTTCGTGTTAGAAAGAAAGCAACCATGAGCACCTATTCACTCGATCATATCATTGAAGCGTGGGCAAGGGACGATTTGACGGCCGAGCAGGTCATCGGCCAAATGCTGCTGCTGATCCAGGAGATCAAAGGCCGGCTAACTGAGCTTGAATTCCGGGTATTGGGGCTGGAAAAAGAAATCAGACGCGCATAGCAAACCTGTCAGTAAAACCTGTCAGTAAAACCTGTCAGTAAAACCTGTCAGTAGTTGTCATGCGGTTTGATGCACCTCCCAATATGAAAACGGTCTCTCGTAGGGGCGCAGCAGGCAACACGCAGTGTTGCACGCGCCCCTACTGGAAACCTATTTTCGGATCAGAGACAGAGCGAATCGCCAGGAAACCAGGCCGTTCAGACCAGCGCACTCAAAAGCTGGATCGCTCGCTTGATGTCCTCGACCTGCTTGGGGCCGCTGATCTCCCGCTCGATAGTCAGCGCGCCGGCGTAGTCCAGCGATTTTAGCTTGGACACCAGCAGCGGAAAGTTCACCCGCCCTTCGCCCAGCGGCTTTTCGACGCCCAACTCACGCCCGTTGGTCGGATATTCACCATCCTTGGCATGCACGCCGACCACATAGCGGCCAAACACGTCAAGCGCATCCACCGGGTTGGCCCGGCCATACATCAACAGATTGGCCGGGTCGAGGTTGATGCCCAGGTTTTCGCCGCCCAGGTCTTCGATG
>JAFGEY010000421.1 GCA_016931365.1 Anaerolineae bacterium | reverse complement strand
TGGATCGCCCGGCCTTGATTGGGCTGGAATCGCTCGCCCAGGGCACGCCGCTGGCGGCGCTGCTGCGAATGGCCTATCCAGTCAATCACCCCGCCGCGCTGGTCGCCGCGCTGGACAGCGCGCCGGCGGTTCACCCGATCGCGCTCGACGCGCTGGGCGAGGCCGCGTTCGACGCTCCAGCGCTGCTCTACCTGCCGCCGCTGCCCCACGCCGGCGCGGTCGAAACGTTCCAGGGCATCGTCGCCCGCCTGCGCGCGCCCGACGGCTGCCCGTGGGATCGCCGGCAGACTCACCTGTCGCTGCGCCAGGATTTTCAAGAGGAGGCCTATGAACTGCTCGACGCGTTGGATCGAAACGATTTAAGCGGCCTGCGCGAAGAATTGGGCGACGTGCTGCTGGCGGTGCTGATGCAAACCCAGATCGCGCAGGAAAACAGCGAATTTCAATGGCCCGACGTGGTGCGTGGCGTGTATGACAAAATTGTGCGCCGCCACCCGCACGTGTTCGCCGGGCTGGCGGTGGACGGCATCGGCGAGGTGTTGCTGAACTGGGAGGCGATCAAGCAGCAGGAAAAAGGCGGGCTGGCGGCCGGCCGCTCGGCGCTGGACAGCGTGCCCCCGGCGCTGCCCGCGCTGATCCGCGCCCAGTCGCTGCTGCGCCATGTGCGTGACGGGCGCGAGTTCGACGAGAACCCAAGCGAGGCCGATCTGCGCGCCCGCCTTGAGACGCACATCGCGGCGCTCGCCGTGGAGGACACCGATCGACTGGGCGAACTGCTCTTTGACCTGTGCCGGCTGGCCCAGCGATGGGGCGTCGACGCCGAGAGCGCGCTGCGCGAGGCCAACACCCGCTTTGAGGCCCGCTTTCACGCCTGGGAACAGGAACAGAGGTGATCGGATGAGCACATTCCCCGCTATGCACGAGTTTCCTAACTCGCACGAGTTTCCTAACTCGCACGAGTTTCCTAACTCGCATGACCTGCGGCTGTCGGACTGGGGGCCGTACACCAAGAACTATCAGGGCATTTCACACATCCCCGACCCGCGTGTGGGCCTTCGCTTTGACTTGAGCGTGTTTCCCGGCTTTTATCGCGGGCAGGTGCAGGTGCCCAACGTCAAGTGGGATTCGGGACACCTTCCCTGGAAGGCCGCGCCCGATTTTTCCTTTTACAGCCACCGTCACGAGTTAGTGTGGAAAGACCAGGTCTATGTCGATGTGGCCTTTGCCGAGATCGACGCCGGTGCGCGGCTGATCTGCTGCGAGTGCGTCAACAACACCGCCCTGCCGCAAACGCTGGCGCTGCACTACCTGGCGTCGATCCACTTTCCGCCGCTGCGCGCCAACTCGGACGAGCCGCTCCGTCCCATGCGTGTGCGCCTGCCGCAAGGCACGATCTGGATCGACGCGCTGGATTACGTCGATTTTCGCTACGCAGCGCCCCGCCCCGACGACACGCTGGTCTACGACGGTTGGTTTCGCGGCGAGGTGCGCGATCACGGGTTCGTCGACGGGCGCGGCCTGGGTCGCGGCTTTGGCCAGACCGGCGATCGGGTGAGCTACCAAGTCGACGTGCCGCACGCCATCGACGTGGCCGCACTGCTGCTGCGCTACCGGCTGAGCGGAGACCCCGCCCGCCTGCGCCTGTCGGGACCGGTCGAGGCGACCGTCACACTCGCCGCTGGTGATGCGGAGTTGCAAACGCTGATCATGGCCGCCGGATCGCTGCCCGCCGGGCGACACGCGCTGCAGATCCACGCACTGGGCGGCGGCACGGTCGATCTGGATGGGTTTGTCCTGAGCTCCGCCGCGCAGATCGATCAAGTCGCTTTCGAGCCGGTATCCTGGAATGCCGTGCCCGACATATCCGCCGGCCCGCTGCCCGGCAGCCTGATTTTGGCCTACGAGGGCGTATCCCCGATCTATGGCCTCAAGTGGGCCTTCGAGCCGTCGCAGGTGCGCCAGTTTTACACCGACGAACTCGATCGGCTGATGCCCTACACGGTGCACAACCATACCGCCAGCGTCCTCTATGATCGCTGGGACAATGCCACACCACAAGGTCACTTTACCAATGTCTTTATGCGCCCGGTCGGCCTGCAGGCGGGCGAGCGACGCCGCATCTATGGGCTGGTCTGCGCGGGGACAGCAACCGATGTCGAAACACGGCTGCGCGAATTTGATCTGAACGAAGCCACGTGCGAGAACATCCTCTCTCAAAAGCGTCAAAATATCGTCGATTTGCGCGGAAATCCGGGCGGTGAGGCCTATCGCTTTAGCCAGGAGCGGATGGCGGCGACGACGCTGACCAACGTCGTTTACCCGGTCTATACGCGCGGCACATACATCCGCCACAACACGCCGGGCCGCTGGTGGGACAGCCTGTACACCTGGGATTCGGGGTTCATCGGGCTGGGGCTGCTCGAACTGGACCGGCAGCGCGCCGTCGATTGCCTGAACGCCTACCTGACCCCGCCCGGCGACCCGCACGCGGCATTCATCCACCACGGCAGCCCGGTGCCGACCCAATTTTACCTGTTTCTGGACTTGTGGAACCGCCGGCCCGACCGCGCGCTGCTCGACCACGCCTATCCCCGGCTCAAGCAGTATTACGAGTTTTTGGCCGGCAAGCGCGGCAGTTCGACGACGCGCGCGCTCCAATCGAACCTGCTCAAGACATGGGACTATTTTTACAACTCGGGTGGTTGGGATGACTACCCGCCGCAGGTATACGTTCACCAGGAACGGCTGGAGGCTGCGGTTACCCCGGCCATCACCACGGCACAGGTCATTCGCTGCGCCAAAATTTTGCAGATGGCGGCGCGGGCGCTGGGCCGCACCCAAGACGTTCAGGAATACGATCAAGATATCCTTGTCTTTTCCCAGACCTTGCAAGACAATGCCTGGGATGAGCAAGCGGGCTATTTCGGCTATGTTGTCCATGACGAGGCGGAAAGGCCGCAAGGTGTTTTGCGCCACGCGCGCGGTGAGAATTTCAACCGCGGGTTGGACGGCGCGTACCCGCTGGTGGCCGGCATTTGTACCGCCAAACAGGAAGCGCGGCTGTTCGCCGCCCTGCAGGACGAGCAGCACCACTGGACGCCGATCGGCCTGTCCACCGTCGATCAGAGCGCGCCCTATTACCGCGTCGATGGCTATTGGAACGGCGCAGTGTGGATGGCGCACCAGTGGTTTTTCTGGAAGACCTGCCTCGACCTGGGCCGGGCGGATTTTGCCTGGCAGATCGCCGAAACCGGCCTCAAGACCTGGCAGCGCGAGGTCGATGCCTCGTATCGCTGCTATGAGCACTTTATCGTCGCCACCGGGCGCGGCGCGGGCTGGCACCAGTTTAGCGGGCTGTCGACGCCGGTGTTGAGCTGGTACGGCGCATATTTTCGCCCCGGACGCCTCACCACCGGGCTGGACGTTTGGATCGACCGGCTGGAGGTCGCCGCAGACAACCGCACGCTGGATGCCGACCTGCACACCTGGGGACAGCCCAAGCGCCACCTGACCGTCGTCGCCAGCATGGCTCCGGGCACGGATTACGTCGTCACCTGGAACGGCAACCCATGTCCAACACAATCGCTCCGTTCCGGTGCGTCGCTCCATGCGGGCGTGCTTCACATCGACTTGCCCAGCCAATCCCACGGCGCGCTGCGCATCTTCCCTGCCGGAGAGAAACTGGATTTGTAACTGCTCAGCCTGACGGCACAGCAAGTGGCTGAAGAAAAGACGGATAGAAAGGATTGCCGTTCAGCGCTCGCTCCAGTGC
>JAFGEY010000420.1 GCA_016931365.1 Anaerolineae bacterium | reverse complement strand
ACTGTGGTACATTGAACTTGCATACCAATTTTATATCGGGCCAGGCAGGTGCTGCTAACACCCACCCGGCCCTGACTCAGCCAACTGGGACAACAGTATGGCATGAGCTAGGCGCAATTATACCCCAGAACGCTCATTGTCTCAAATGCGCCAGTTCATGGGATCGAAAGGCGGTCCGTCACACTGTTGGCGGGCCGCCTTTTTGATCCGCCCACCTGTCGTTGTTCGATAAACAAGCCAATGGACACACAACCGGAAAACCCAACCCAAACCGTCGCCAACATCCCCACCGTCGAAGACGTGATGGAACGCTACGGCGTCGATAGCACTGAGATTGGCCGCGCGTTGTGGCGCATCGTGACACGGCACCTGCGTTGGCCCGACCTTCTCGAGCTGGCCCAATGAACTGCCGCGCTTTCGTCGGGGAGAATTTACCCCCCGGCGAAGGCGCAACCTCTTTCGAGTTCCTCAAAAACGACCATCTTTTAGCACTTGCTTGTATCCTGCGCTCAATTTTACCCCTTTTTGAACCGATGGTATCATATCACTTTGATACCGCCGGGGCTTTGTGTTGTTTGCGGCCCCTCACAACCCACCTGCATTTCGGTCTATGTGTTCGACCCATCTGCGGCGAGGCTGTCCCCATGCGCGCGCACCACCAGTTGTTCGTTATGGTCAAATTTTTGTTCCCAAAATTCATAACGACAACTCGATGAGGGAGAGAATCCATGTTACTACAACAAGCTTTAGATGCATTTCTATTGGCGAAACGCGCAGAATGCAGCAGTGAATATACGGCTTTGGGCTACAAAACACTCCTTTCACCACTGATTCGCTTCCTGGACAACCCACCGATAGAACAAATCACCTCGCACGATCTTCGCTCCTGGATCGTCTCGTTGCGGGAACAGACCACGCTTTACGAGAACCATCCTTTTCATCCACCTACGTCGGGGCAGTTGTCGGAAATAACGATCCGCAACTCGATCGTACGGCTCAAGACCTTTTTTCGATGGCTCTTTGAGGAAGACCACATCGAGCGCAATCCTGCGGAAAAAATCAAGATTCCGAAAAAGCTCCAAAACGAACCGCCCGTATTGGAGCCTGATCAAATCATCTCTTTGGTGCAGACCATTGATGTAGATGCTGAAAATGGAGCGCGCGACCTGGCCATATTTTTAGTGCTTCTGAGTTCCGGCATACGGATAGCCGAACTCTGCACACTTGGGCTGTCAGATGTGGATCTGAACACGGGCACTCTTCAAATATTTGGCAAAGGAAAGAAAAAGCGAACTGTATTTCTGTTTGCCAAGACCCTGGATGCGGTGAAACACTATGTCGAAAAGTGTCGTCCTGAAACCGTTCATAACTATCTGTGGGTGGGACGTTACGGCGGCAGGCTTGGCACCGCGGGGGTTACCATGATTTTGAAGCGGCTCAAGATCAGAGCTGGTCTGGCCGATATCAAATTCAGTGCTCATGTGTTGCGTCACACCTATGCAACGTTATTCGTCGAAAATGGGGGCGATAGCCGTATACTTCAACTGCTTCTGGGGCATAACGATCTGACCACGACAGCGATTTACACGCATCCCAGAAGAAAAAAGATGGCGCCTTACTCTGAACAGTTCGGGCCGCTGAATGGCAGTGAGGAGGGGTTGGAAGAGGCTGTTGCCGCCAAATTGCAAGCGGTCACCAGTCGCGAGCCGATGCGGTCCTAACCAACGTCACTTGGTGTTTATCTCAAGCATAGAGATACAGGATTATTTCCTGTATCTCTTTTATTTATTCAAGAACGTATTATTACTCGGATGACTCTGGATCATTTAGTCGGGGTTCAAATCCCTGTCCCCCAGCCTGAAAGTTGGGGTGGAGAACATTTATTTGTTCTCCACCCTCATCCTGAGAGTATTCCCGACATTTCGGATGAACCCCATCCGGTAGATGCTCCCGTCTTCAAGACGTGGAGCGTTTTTGTTTTGTAAGCGGGGGATAAGAGAGCCAGCAACGGCAGAACTCGAAACTCAAACGCCCCTGGAACAGGCGGCCGGACGCTACGGCACCCTGCCCCCGCGTCCGGCCTCGAACAGACTGTACCACTCCTCGCGGCTCAACGTGACCTCGTCTGCCTGGCACGTTGCCGCGATCCGTGCCGGGTTTGTCGTGCCGATTACCGGCTGGATGCGCGCAGGATGTCGCAGCAGCCAGGCGACCAAGATCGCTTCCTGGCTCACGCCCAATCGCTTGGCCAGTTGCGACACCAATGCCGCCGCGCGTTCGAGCCGCGCGTCCGGGTCAGGCGTGGCCTTGCCCGAAATGCTGCCCCCGGCCAACGGCCCCCACGCCTGAAGGGTGATCCCCTGCATGCGGCAGAACTCGAGCGTGCCCTCGCTGCGCGACATCACGCCGAGTTCGTCACGGTTAAAGACGATGCCATCGTTGATCAACTGGGCGTGAACGACGCTCAACTGTACCTGGTTGGCGACCAGCGGCTGCATCACACAGGTCTGCAAGAGTTGAATCTGTGCCGTCGTATGGTTGCTGACGCCGAAATAGCGCACCTTGCCCGCCTGGTGCAGGTGATCGAAGGCGCGGGCCACCTCTTCCGGCTCGACCAGCGCGTCCGGCCGATGCAGCAGCAGCACGTCCAAATAGTCCGTCTTGAGACGGCGCAGGCTGCCTTCGACGGAGCGTAGGATGTGCTCACAACTCAAGTCATACCGCGTCGGCGCTCCGTCCGGCTCACCGGCGACGCGAATGCCGCACTTGGATTGCAGGATCACGCGCTCGCGCAATCCCGACGACGTTTCCCAGATGGCCGAAAAGGTTTCCTCACGCTGACCCCGGCCATAGATATCGGCGTGATCGAATATGGTGATCCCTTGTTCCAGTGCCGCCTGGATCGCGGCTACGGCCTGTGCGCGGTCATCGCTCAAGCGCATACAGCCCAACGCGATCCGCGACACCTCCAATGGCGATCGTCCCAACGTCATCGTTTTCATTGTCTTGTGCTCCTCTCTCACAATAAAACCAGCCGCTCGCTACAGGCCAATCTTGGCCTGTAGATCACAATTCGGTCAAGTAGACATTGAGAATCCTGGCCAAGTAATCGATGGATGTTGGCAAAAGACGCGAAAGAATGGTCAAATGAACTTGGGCAGAAATCTTGGACTACCTGACGTGCAACCTCGCTCATTATAGCACATGACGAAATGGGGTGTATCGTGATCATCGCAGTCCACAAGCCCAGGGCTTCAAACCCCAATCCTTTTCCCCAATGGTGCGGATCGTAGATGCCGATACCCACGGACCGCCAATTCGCTTCTTTGCCCTCCCAGTTCCAGTTCGTCGTACCAATGAACTGGTCGGTGGCCAGATCGGCGATCACCACCTGCTTTCTAGGTACGGGCCAATCCGCGTCCAGGATCGTCTTTCGCTGCTCTTCGATCTGACCCTCGATCGTTTCCACTCTTGGTGGTCTCCACCACGGGCCATCATATCGATACCATTCCTGGTCAGGTTGCTGCCAGTGCTTCCTGTTAGCGGCCTGACTATTTGATCAGAAACCGCCCATTTCAGGCCAGAATAAATGATCTCCTGCCACCCGGTCAGATTATTTGATCACCCCCGGTCACACTGGTTGATCCTTCCACTCCCGCTTCCGGGCTTGACCATTTCGTCTTTTGCGTCCAATCCGCAGGATTTGTTATAATCCGGCCATCTTGGATGAAGGCGTCCTCTTGGTATGGTCATTCAATGCTGCTTCCCGTGCACCATCGAAGACTATTCCACGCAGTTCATCGGCTGGGTCGAGCGTGTGCGTCCCGACCGGTGTCCCCACTGCAAAGGGGAAGGCGTCTGCGTTCTGTGGGGCAGCTACTTGTGCTGGGTCTACACCACTACCGACAAGGTGCGGATCCGGATTGTGCGTGTCCGCTGCATGGTATGCAAGGTCACCGACGCGCTGCTGCCTAGCTTTTTGCATATGTACCGCCGCTACACGCTGCCGCGAACTCGCAGAGTTCGAATCATCCAGCAAGCGCTCTACCTGGTACTCGACAAAGGACTTTGGGGCGTGGCACTGGTCAGCGCGGTTGCTCCCTATGGTCAACCTGCGCCCTCTACATTAGCCGAATGGGTGTCCGCCTTCGTGGACAGCGCACAAGCCTGGCTGGTGGACTGGTTGCAGCGCGCTCTGGCCGCTCTTGACCCGCTGGCGCTGCCCGATCCCGGCCGTTTGCCCACGCACATCAACGCACTCCCTTCGACAAGCTCAGGGCAGGCTCCTTCGCCCCGCCGGGATAAGTTCAGCGCAGGCTGGCAAGCCCTGCGCCTGACCGAGAGCCTGTACGTCCTCACCCGCGCCCGGCAGCCCGACCTGGCTTTCCGGGCCGAGGTGCTGCCGGCCTTTTTGACCGCTGCGCTGGGGTCAGCGGGACGTATGCCGCGCATCTTGTGGCCTCAAACTCTGCGAGTTTGACAGGCTGCCGCCCGCGCCCCCTGAGCGGATCACTTTGTTCGGCCATTTCCCGCTTCGGCGCATCCCCGCGTACGCGGGGACGGGGCGGGCAAACATCCACATAGTTTTGCCTCGACGCCCTGGCCACCTCGTGGTAAATT
>JAFGEY010000419.1 GCA_016931365.1 Anaerolineae bacterium | reverse complement strand
CGAGCGAGTCGAAAATGGAGCGACGGATCGATTGGCCGGCATTGTTGACAAAAACATCGATCCCGTTGGGCAGCCGGTGCAGTTCTTGGAGCAGCATGTGAACCTGGGCCGTGTCTCGCAGGTCACAGGGAAACACGTCGGCGCGACCGCCCCGTTCCTCGACACGTTTTTTCACCTGGATCAATTTATCTGCGGTGCGCGCCACGAGGAGCAAGTGGACGCCCGTTTCGGCCAGGCTCTCGGCCAGGCACTCGCCAATGCCATAGCTTGCACCGGTGATGAGCACCGTCTCTCCGGCCAGCCGCTTTTGCAATTTGGAACGGCTGTACCAGAGGAATGGAAAAAAGAGAAATTTCATCTCCAGATCCGTTTTCTCGTTTCTCGTTCCCACACAGAGCGGCCAATGATTTCAATCATTGGCTGATATGACAAGTCAAGTTTCACGGTTAAGTGTAGCCCGATCCGGAGCGCCGGGACAAGAGAAATGCCTTGACGGGCTCACGGCGGATCACAATCCACCACTGCGCCGCCGGACTATTGCCCGACGAAAGCGGAGTCTCCACGCTCGTTACTCTTGTTTGTCTGCCTCGAGTTGTTTTTTCATAAAGTAGCGTTTGTGTCCGGCCGGAAAGTCTTCCAGCGTGCCAAAAACCTGATAGCCATGCTTTTTGTAAAAGTCTGGCGCCTGAAAGCTGAATGTGTCCAGATAGGCGTGTTTGGCGCCGCGCTGTCGCGCCTCTTGTTCGGCAAGCGTCAAAAGGCGATGCCCATGTCCGTGACCCCGCAGATCGTCCTGGAGCCATAACAGGTCGATATAAAGCCAATCCCAATAGGTGATGCCGATCAGGCCGCCGGCGATTTTCTGGTCCGGCGTGTAAAGGATAAAACACAACCGTTTGCCCTGATCGTTGCCCGCTTGCTGGGTGTTGTACTCGTTGATGCCTCCCCCAATGGCTTCCCAAATCGCATCATCAGGCTGTTCAACATAGCTGATTTGATATTCTTGATCCATAATTTTCCTTGCTCTCCTTTGATTTGCTTTTGGTTTTATTTTTTTGTCTCCACGCGGAGCGTAGGGGCAAGCGGCGGCGGCTATGACGTGCAGCATCTCGAGCGCCTGCCGGTGCAGCCTTTCCCGCTCTGTGACCGCCCACGGCTCGAACAGGTCGCTGGGCAGCGCAAACCCGTTCAGAAAATCGCCGCGATACCATTCCACCGCCTCGGCCAGCAGGCGCCGTGCAGGCGGCTGAGCGCCTGGTGCAAGGCCTGCAAGGCGGCCGCTTCGGGCTGATCGGGCCACAACAGTCCGGCCAGCACTGAGCGCGGCTGGGGGGAGTCGGCGTGCAGGGCCAGGTAGGCCAGCAGTGCGTGGGCCGTGTCGTCGCCAAAATGAGCGACAGTCCGGCCATCCAGGGCGACATGAAAAGAACCGAGCAGGGAAATGGTCAGGCGGCTCATCAAACCTCCCCTTGTCACGATCCGGTCACGTTTCGGTCACGCCAGGCTGCTATCATGGAAGAAAAGGCGCGCGGAACGGCGAGGTGCGTGTATAAAAACATGGATATTATACAACAAAATATCGTCAACTTTCAAGCGTTGTTGTGATGCGGGCCGCAGCGGCTGGAACAGCTGCGGACGCCTGTTCCGGGTATGCTGCGGAGAGATGAGCGTGGGGTGATCGAAAGGAGGTGATGTCCTATTTTTACGAGACGGCGACGGTGTGCTTGAGGACATGACCAACAACGCGGTCATGGCCTGGGAAAAGATGCGCTGCTACCATTTCGAGCTCAACGACACCCCCGGCGTGTACCATGTTTTGCTGCCGGCTCATCTGGATATTCTCCGACGACTGTTGACCCATTTGCAGCAGCCCAGGTCCGTGTGCCGGTAAGGTGACGCCCGCACCATAAGCTCAACTCGCGCCCACGCCCTGCGTGGGCGCGAGCCATGCAACAGACCTTGCAGGTTTCCGAAACCTGCAAGGTCTGTTATTTTCAAGGTATGATCACGCTTGCGGCGTGACCTGCATTTGCTCCAATTCGTCCAGCAGTTCCCGCATTGTGATGTGCCAATCCCGCGCCCGGCCGCGTGCCTCGGCGGCCTCACGCACTTGCGGCGGCAATGCCATCGCCGCGGCGGCAATGCGTTGGCCCGCCACATCCTCAAACCAACGCGAGTTGGCGATGTAAGGATGGCACAGGGCCAGAGCATACAGTTCCACCGCCCGCTCAATGTGCCCCTTCTCCAGGGCCAGCAAGGCTGCCGCCGGCGGCGCATAGAACTGGGCGCCAAAGTATCCTTGCTCCATGCTGATGCGCAACCCCCGAGCAATGAATTCGGCGGCTTGGGCGTATTGCCCCATCCGGCAAGCAGTGTACCCTCTCAACGTCCAGGGCAGGCTGATTTCGGGCGATGTGCCTTTTTTATACTCGTCCAGGCTCTGTCGCGCCAGTTGGTCGGCCAATGCCACGTCGCCTTGAACGAATACGATCTTGGCCAAATACCATAATATGCGCGGTGGAGCGTGCACATCTCCGATGCTTCGACAGAAATCCAATGATTTTTGCACCTGGAAGCGCGCCTGTTCATATTGCCCCAGGCCGGTTAAAATCCATCCCAGATTGGAACGAAAAACGTCGGTATCTGGGATGCCTAGCGCTTGCCAGATCGCTAGATGCATCTCCTCTGCCGCGCGGGCTTCGGCGTATCTGCCGGATAAAGGCAGCGCAAAGCTGAGAATCCACTGTCCGTACCCTGTACCGTATTGACCATACAGGTCTTTGCCGATCTGTAGCGCCAGTCGCCCCAACCGTTCAGTTTCCGCCGCATCTCCTCGGCCAAGTGCGTTGATGCTGAGCCAGTAGGACAATCCAAAAGCCATTTCGCGGTCGCCGAGAGATTGAAAGATGGACATGCTCTCTTCCAGGTAGTGTTGAGAGGACTCTCTGTTGCCGAGGGCTGACTCCCAGACGCCCAGTCCACCCAACACAAACCCTTCCCACCAACGGTCGCCCAGCTTCCGGAACCGGGCCAGGCATTCTTCGAGCAGGTGGGGATCTCGTTCAAACAGACGCGGGCCGCCCAACACTGGCGGCATCAACAAGACCAAGGTCTGCTCAAAGCGAACATCCTGGCTGGCCAATTCGGGCCGGGCCAGCAGCGCCTGGCACTGCCGGCGCAAGCGCTCCACCTTTTCCTGGTCAAACAGGACATTCAGCGTACTCAACTGCACCAGCAATTTGATCAAGGTCTTGATCGTCTGAGGGGCCACCGACGGTTCGTCGACCATCGCCCACAGACAGCCGGCAGCCAACTGAAATGCCCTTTCTGCTTCTTGCCCACGGTTCCAGTGATCGTAGAACCGTTTGAGAGCAACCATTGCCCCATCCAACTGTGTGACGAACCCTTGCCTGGCCGTCCAATCCCAGGCGGCGTGAGCGTTGTCGATCTCGACCGTCATCTCCTCCGCCGCCTGTCTCTGCCGGATGCTACGCCAGTCGGCGCTCCATTGCCGTAGCCTGGCCATATAAAACGCGCCATGCTGGTCACGCGCCCAGGCCTCCTCGCCCGATTCCTTGAGCTTTTCCTCCGCATATTGGCGCAGCAGCTCGTGCATCTCATAGCGGCCTCCCCCACCCGCTGCTGGCGTGACTTCCCCTGCCTTGCGGGGGAGGGCCGAGGTGGGGAGCCACTGCACCAGCGACTTGGCCGCCAGTCCATTCAGCATGACTAGGTCGGCTCCGGCCGCCTGCTCTGCTGCCGCCAGCGTCCACCCGCCACGAAACACCGACAGCCGCGCCAACGCCGCTTGCTCGTCCTGGCTCAACATCCGCCACGCCGAGTCGAACACGGCGCGCATGCTGCCATGCCGCGTCTCGTCCTTCCAGCCGACCTGCAAGAAATCCAGGCTCTTTTCCACCTCGGCGGCGATCTGGGCCGGGGTCAGCGCCGCCGCCCACGCCGCCGCCAGCAGGATGGCCAGCGGCATGCCCTGCGCCAGCCGGCAGATATGCGCCACGTGGGGCAAAGTTTCGTCGGTCAGGGCAAAGCCGGGGCAGACGCGCCGCGCCTCGTGCATAAAGAGGATGACCGAGCTGTATTGGCGCAGGTCATCCTCTGCCACGTGCCGCTCATCTGGATATTCCATCCCGTCCACCGCCAGCACCGTCTCGCAGCGCATATTCAGCCGCGCCCGCGAGGTGACCAGCATCTTGACATCCGGCGCGGCGCGCAAGAGGTCGGCGACGATGTTCATTCCCGCCAGCAGGTGCTCGACGTTGTCCAGCACCAAAAGCATCTCTTTGTTGCGCAGGTAATCGGTAAGCTGCTGTTGGGGTTCGCCGCGCCCAAAGAACGAAAAGCCAATCCCCTGGGCGATGGCCGGCACAATTCCTTCGATTCCCTGCACGCCAATCAGCGACACCCAAAACGCGCCGCGCTCGAAGCTCCAGGCCTGCTCTGTGGCGGCTTCCAGGGCCAGCCGCGTCTTGCCGATGCCGCCCAATCCCACCAGGGTGAGCAGGCGGCAGGCCGGGTCTTGCAGGCAGGTTTCGATCTGCGCCAGTTCCGCCTCGCGCCCTACAAAAGGAGTCAGCGGGGCGGGAAGGTGGTGAGAGGGAGAAGGAATAAGGGATGAGGCATCAGTGGTGCGGATTTGCTCGTACAGGCGGGTGGTCTCGGCTTCCGGTTCGACGCTCAACTCTTGCGCCAATGTCTGACGGCAGGCTTCATACTGCTTGAGCGCGGCCTCGCGCTGCCCCTGAGCGGCCAGGGCGCGCATGGCCTGGCGGTGCGCCTCTTCCTGCCAGCTCTCCAGGGCGATCTGGCGGCGGGCATAGCCAAGAGCCAACGCATGCTCGCCGCGCCGCTCGTGGTAGGCGGCCAGGGCGTGCAAGATGTCGAGCGCCTGCCGGTGCAGCCTTTCCCGCTCTGTGACCACCCACTGCTCGAACAGATCGCTGGGCAGGGCAAAACCGGCCAAAAAATCGCCCTGATACCATTGGATAGCCTCGGCCAGCCGGCGCAGGCAGGCTGGGCAGCGCTCCAGGCGGCGATGGGCGTGTGTCTGGCAGGCCGTCGCCGTCTGGTCGAACGCGGCCACGTCCAGCCAGTGATCGCTG
>JAFGEY010000418.1 GCA_016931365.1 Anaerolineae bacterium | reverse complement strand
GGGGACGGTATTCGCGTAATTGTTGTCCAAATGCTTCTATCTCTTGCCCAACTTCTGTTCCCCAAACAAGACTACTCCCCGACGGTTTGTAATCAGGGTTTTCAATAGCGTTTCGAATGTAAAGCGATGAGGTATCAACTCGACTTCCACATTCTCTGAACACCTTATCTTGGATGATCTCCAAGACTGACGTCCAGATGTTGTGGCGGATGGGATGGCGCGGGTCAAGTGGAACTTGAAGAATGTCTTGCCATTGCTTGGGATTGGAGTCGCCCAGCAGCCAGATTGCAAAGTTCTTATCACCGACTTGTTTTTTCATCATAGTAAAACCACCGGCTTGCGATAGTCTGCCGACCCCTTACTCCCCCGCCTGCCCCACATTCTTCATCGACTCCCGCACCAACCACTCGTCGAGAATCTTGCGCGGCAAACACGTCAACCTTGCTCAAACTCGAAGAGTTTGCAAGCTTGACGTGTTTGAGATGCGCCACTGACGCCCGATCCGGGTAGC
Source organism: Anaerolineae bacterium (assembly GCA_016931365.1). Next base: position 7,637 of record JAFGEY010000418.1, on the reverse strand, counting down.
GGGCAGTTCCCCATCGCGGGCAAGGCGGCGCACGGTCAGTTCGTCAAGCTGCAAGTATGCGGCGAGGTCTTTGGCAGTCATAGCACGCGGTTCATTGTTCATTGGGTTAGCTCCTGTTCAATGGTGGTTTCGCAGTGATAGATAGATTGCGGCATTTGGACGGTTGGATGGAAGTACGGGTTAGGCGACACTTGTTTGCTATTGCTTTCACTTTGGGAGCAAATCATATTTGTCTTCAAAAGGATATGGATTACCGAAACTTAGGAAAAAAGCGCCTTGATAAACCCAACCAAAGCCGTGATGAGCGAAATGATCGAAATCCACAATTTGATTCGATCATTCGGATCAGCCTTTGGCGTGTCCGCTTGAATGTCTCGTATTCCAAAATGATCGATTATCAAAGCAATCGGCATACATATTAAGAAGGCTCCAAAGTCCTGAACATACCATGAGGGGTATGGATTGCCGGCAATCGCCATCCAACTCACATCATAAACTAATCTAAAAATGGGATAAACTACCCAATACTTGCCAATCGAGTTACCTTGGCGCTCCAAATAGAGCAATACGGCAACCAGCAAGAAGCCAATCCACATGCTCCAACCGCGCAGTGAGAAAACAGTCTGCTCAAGAAAGTATTCAGGCGAGTAATCATGTATTCCTGTACCCCACATGGTGCTTACACCATTAAAAATCAATAGCACGATTAGAACCAGCACAAGCGTAATCCAAGCCGAAGGTTTCATAATAATCTCCCCTTATGATGCGCTCATCTCTCATTGACTCAAGCGGCGCGGCGGATAAGTCGCCTGACACCCCTAAATGGACATTCGTTCATCGATATGCCCAACAACAAACAAACCCGTCGCCGGGGAATTGACGGCGGACGGGCCTGGTGTTACAATGAATCTGTCGTGGGTAGTCCGTCGCCCCGGCCAATGCCTCGGGCGCTGCACGCCGCGAGGCGTCATTTTTTGGGGTCGTCTACGATATAAAGAATAACACAGAGTGAGAGCATTGTCAATCTGTGTACGGCACAAAGCTGCGTCTCGCAACTTGGCCCGGCCAGTTGTGCCCGCGCGCGCTATCGAGTACAATGAGAGCATCTCACCTATTTAAAACAAAGAGGAATCCATGCGCACCTACCAGGAACCGGCCAGACACCTGCCCATCCGCGAGTTCGACGTGGTCATCGCCGGCGGCGGCACGGCGGGCGTCGTCGCCGCATTGGCCGCGGCCCGGCAGGGAGCCAAGACCGCGCTGATCGAGGCCAAAGGCTACCCCGGCGGCCTGGTCGTCGAGGGCGGCACCGCGCTGCACAGCTTTTACAACCTGTGGAAGGCCTTTCCCGGCGTCCCCAAGCGGCAGGTGGTGCAGGGCATCCCGCAGGAGATCGTCGACCGGCTGGCCCGGGCCGGCGGCGCCACCGGCCACGTCGAGATGCTGGCCGGCTATGATTACGACTCGATCTGCACGGCGGTGGACGCCGAAATTTATAAATGGGTTGCCTTTGAAATGCTGCGCGAGGCCGGGGTGCAGGTCTGCGTCAACACCCTGTTGGTCGGCGCGGTGGTCGATGGGCGGCGGGTGCAGGGTGCAATCACTGAAAGTCACGGCGGACGCGAGGCGTTCTATGCGCGAGCGTTCGTCGACTGCACCGGTTACGGCGACCTGGCCGCGCATGCCGGGGCCGCGTTCACCGAGCCGAACGACTATCCCATCGCCAACAGCATCGGCGTGGGCGGGGTAAGTGTGGAAAAATTCTGCGAATTCATCCGGGCGCACGACGCGCTCAAGGAATACGCCGAAGGCTGGCGCAGCGGCGAGCAGGGCAAGATCGTCCGCCTGATGGCCTATATGAACAAGCTGCCGCCCGAGTTCGCCCAACGGGCCTGGGAGATCAACATGGCCCCGGTGATCACCACCACCCGCGACGACTATTTCATGTTCCTCAAACTCAACTATTGGATGCCGGTCAGCCCCACCGACCGCGACGCCGCCGCCGAGGCCGAGTTGGAGCTGCGCCGGCGGCAGGTTCAGGCGGTCGATCTGCTGCGCGAATATGTGCCCGGCTGCGAAAAAGCGTTTATCGCCCGCAGCAGCCCGTCGCTGTGCATCCGGCGCGGGCGGCTGATCGAATGCGATTACGACATCACGCTCGACGACGTGCTGCAGGGCCGTCATTTCGAGGACGATGTGCTGGCCTATGGCTTTCACGACAGCGCGCCGCGCCTGCAAGTCAAGGACGGCGGCACCTATGGCATCCCCTATCGCGCGTTGCGCGTGACCGGCCTCGACAACCTGCTTGCCGCCGGGATGCTGATCACCGCCGATCACGAGGCGCACATGTCCACCCGCAACACGGTCTGCTGCATGGGGCAGGGTCAGGCGGCTGGCACGGCGGCGGCCCTGTGCGCGGCGCAAGGGTGCGGCACGCGCGACCTGGCCTACGCCGACCTGCGCGCGGCGCTGCAAGCCGGTGGCGTTTATTTTGAAGGAAAATAAAATGGTAGAAACCAGGTTTGGCAAAAACCTGGTTTCTATCCTCAAGATATTTGAGGTGGACGATGAATATCGATGCGCATCAACACTTTTGGCAGTATAACAGTCAGGAATATGGTTGGATCGGCGGCCGGATGATGCTTAAGCGCGATTTTCTGCCTGCCGACCTGCGCCCGCTGCAACAGGCCATAGGCATCACAGGCGCCGTTGCGGTACAGGCGCGACAGACCATCGAGGAGACGCGCTGGCTGCTCGAACTGGCCGACGCATACCCGTTCATCAAGGGCGTGGTCGGTTGGGTCGAGCTGCGCAGCCCGCATCTCCGCGCGCAGCTTGACCGGTTTATCGACCATCCCAAGTTCTGTGGCGTGCGCCACATTGTCCACGACGAGATCGACGATCGGTTTATGCTGCGCCCGGATGTGTTACATGGCATCGCCATGCTGAACGAGTTCGGTCTGACCTATGACCTGCTGTTGTTTCCCAAACACCTGCCCGTGGCCTGCGAATTGGTTAACCGGTTTCCCGAACAGCCCTTTGTGCTCGATCACATCGCCAAGCCGCGAATCAAGGATGGGCTTTTGGAACCGTGGGCTACCGATATTGTCAAACTGGCCCAATTTCCCAACGTGTGCTGCAAGGTCTCAGGAATGGTTACAGAAGCCGATTGGCAGGCCTGGACGCCCGACGATTTTACGCCTTTTCTCGACACCGTGTTTGAGGCCTTTGGCGCGAACCGGCTGATGATCGGCTCGGATTGGCCGGTATGTACGGTAGCAGGCAAATACAGCGCGGTGATGCAGGTTGTTTTCGATTATGTTGAAAAATGTTCGAGCAGCGAACAGCAAGCTGTGTTGGGCGGCACAGCCGCACAATTCTACGGATTGGAGTAAACAATGCAAGCCGTCGCCATGGCCGCAGTCAAACAGGTCGAGATCGCGGTCGGCCATCTCTATTTAAATAAGGAGTGAATTTAATCGAGCGCGGCAAGTTGGACAACATCCGCCCACACTACTGGCAGACCGACACATCGGTCAGTTTCAAATCGTGGTGTTATATCGAGGGCGACGAATTCCGCACCGTGGCCTCGACCGTGCACGACCTGGTCGACATTGTCAGCAAGAACGGCAACCTGCTGCTTAACGTCGGCCCGCGCCCCGATGGCACGATTCCCCAGGAAGCACAGGACGTGCTGCTGGGTCTGGGCCGCTGGCTCGATCTGAACGGCGAGGCGATTTACGGCGCGCGGCCCTGGCGAGTGTACGGCGAAGGGCCGACGGGCATCCCCAAGGCCTTCCGCGAGCACGAGCAGGCCGCCTACACCACCGAGGACGTGCGCTTGACGACAAAAGGCGATACGTTGTATGCAATTCTGCTCGGCTGGCCCGCAGGACAGGCAACGATCAAATCGCTGAACTCGGACGCAGTCAAAGCGAATGCCGTTTCTATGCTCGGGTTTGGTGGCAGGCTGGCCTGGTCGCAAGACGCGCAAGGACTTACGGTAACGATGCCCGCGCAAAAACCGTGCGCGCACGCCTTCACGCTCAAGATCAAAACCAGCCACTGACCAGAACGGAACAAGGGAGACGCTATGCACACCCAATTCAAGCCGGGCGCGCTGTGGCCCGACGACAACGGCATTCACATCAACGCCCACGGCGGCGGGTTCCTGCACCACGAAGGCATTTACTATTGGTTCGGCGAGCACAAGATTGCCGGCCGGGCCGGGAACAAGGCCTATGTTGGCGTACACTGCTATGCCTCGACAGACTTGTACCGCTGGCAGGATCGCGGCATTGCTTTGTCCGTCTCCGACGACCCGGCCAGCGACATCGTCCAGGGCTGCGTGATCGAGCGGCCCAAGGTCATTTACAACGCCCAAACACGCCAGTTTGTGATGTGGTTTCACCTGGAACTAAAAGATCAGGGCTACGACGCGGCGCGCAGCGGCGTCGCCGTCAGCGACAGCGTCACCGGGCCGTACACCTTTGTGCGCTCCTTCCGCCCAAACGCCGGCGTCTGGCCGACGAACGTAACGGCGGAACAAATCCAGGCCGGGGATGGCGCGGAGACCGATCCGCTCGGCCTGCTCAAGCGCGATTGGGCCGGCGGGCAGATGGCGCGCGACATGACCCTCTTTGTCGACGAGGATGGCGCAGCGTATCATCTCTTTGCCTCGGAAGAAAACCACACCCTGCACATCTCGCAGCTCAACGACGATTACCTGTCGCCGGCGGGCCAATATGCGCGTGTTTTCGAACAGCGCTTTATGGAAGCTCCGGCGATCTGCAAGCGGCAGGGGCGCTACTATTTCATCGGCTCGGGCTGCACCGGCTGGGCGCCCAACGCGGCGCGTTCGGCGGTGGCCGATTCCATTTGGGGACCGTGGACCGAGTTGGGCAATCCCTGCATCGGCCCTAACAGCGAGATCACCTTTGGCGGGCAGAGCACCTACATCCTGCCCGTGGCCGGCCGCGCGGACGCCTTGATCGCCATGTTTGACCTGTGGCGGTCGGAAGACGCCATCGACGGGCGCTATATGTGGCTGCCGGTCGAGTTTGAGGCAGGGCGCATCGTCCTGCGCCATCGTGAGGCCTGGGATTTGAGCGTATTCGACTGAACTTAACTGCAATCGATACATGGAGGGACGATGGCTGATTCAGATGGCTGGGCCGCGTTCAACCTGGAGATGCCCGGGCGTGTGCCGCGCACCGAGTATTCCATCACCGAACATTGGGACCTGATCAAGACCGTCACCGGCATCGACGTGGGCGTCGACAGCCCGGCGGAGCTCAAACAAAAGGCCAGTTTTGCGTTGATGAAAGCCTGGCACTTTGATTTTCGCTGGTCGACGCTGATTGGCGGCGACGAACTCGCCGCCTGCCACACCGATATGGGCCACGCCGAGTACGCCGCCGGAGGGGTGGATCGACGCGACACGGTTTACTGTCCTTTTGAGACGCCGGAGCAAGTGCTGGCTTTTGACCCGTGGGAAACGTATGGCCCGCGCGACAAAGCCGAACTCGTGCAACGGTTCGAGGCGCACTATCGACGCCAGCAGGCCGAGACGCCCGAGCAGGTTACGATGACCGGCGTGTACGTGACCTTGATCTCGGGACTGATCGACATCTTTGGCTGGGAGATGCTGCTCCTGGCCGCCGGCGTCGATCCGGACGGCTTTGGCCAGGTTGCCAACCGCTATGCCGCGTGGATCGGGCAGTATTACGACGCGCTGGGGGCCGCCGACGTGCCGGTGGTGATGGTTCACGACGACATCGTGTGGAGCGCCGGGCCCTTCATCTCACCCAAGTGGTATCGAAAATACGTCTTTCCCAATTATCAAAAGCTCTTTGCGCCGCTGATCGAGGCGGGCAAAAAAATCACGTACACCTCGGACGGCGACTATACGCTCTTTATCGACGATTTAGCCGCGTGCGGCGTGCACGGCTTTGTGCTGGAGCCGTGGACGGATATGGCCCATATCGCCCAAAAATATGGTCAAACCCACGTTTTCATCGGCAATGCCGACACACGCATTCTGCTCGACGGAAGCAAAGATGAGATTCGCGCCGAGGTGCAGCGCTGTATGGATATCGGCAAAAACTGCCCCGGCTTTTTTATGGCCGTCGGCAACCACATCCCGGCCAACACGCCGACGGAGAACGTGCTGTATTACAACCAGGTATATGAAGAATTGTGCTGGCGGTAAAAGGGGGCAGCGGAATGAAAAACCGGCGTCCAAACGTCGTTTTCGTCCTCACCGACGACCAGGGCTACGGCGAACTGGGCTGTCACGGCAACCCGGTCATTCAAACCCCCAACATGGATCGACTGCACGGGGAGAGCGTGCGCCTGACCAATTATCACGTCGGGCCGACCTGCGCGCCGACCCGCGCCGGGTTGATGACCGGACGCTATCACAACAGCACCGGCGTGTGGCACACCATCGGCGGGCGATCGCTGTTGCGCCGCGACGAATGGAGCATCGCCAACGCCTTTTCCGAGGCCGGCTACGTCACCGGGCTGTTCGGCAAGTGGCATCTGGGCGACAACTATCCATACCGACCGCAGGATCGCGGTTTTCACAAAGTGGTCGCGCACGGCGGCGGCGGCGTGGGCCAGACGCCCGACTACTGGGGCAACAAATACAACGACGACACCTATGCTATCAACGGCGAGTGGACGCCCTTTGAAGGCTACTGCACCGACATCTGGTTCAACGAAGCGCTGAAATTTGTCGAGCAGCACAAAGAAAAGCCCTTTTTCTGCTTTGTGACCACCAACGCGCCGCACTCGCCCTACATCGTCGACGCGCGGTACAGCAATCCCTACGTCAGACGAGTCGAAGACCAGGATCGCGCCAATTTCTACGGCATGATCACCTGCATCGACGGAAACCTGGGCCTGCTGCGCGCCAGGCTGGATGAATGGGGTCTGGCCGAGAACACCATTTTCATCTTTATGACCGACAACGGCACTTCCGGCGGGGCGACGCTGGACAAGGACGGCTTTGTCGTCGGCGGGTACAACGCCGGGATGCGCGGGATCAAAAATTCGGAATACGAGGGCGGGCACCGCGTGCCGCTCTTTCTCCACTGGTCCGGCGGCGGGCTGGCCGAAGGCTGCGACGTCGACACGCTCACCGCCAACATCGACCTGATGCCCACCCTGCTCGACCTGTGCGACATCGACCCTGGTGGGCATACGTTCGATGGACAAAGCATCAAGCCGCTACTGTACGGGCAAACCAAGGGCCGGCCCGACCGGGTTATCGTCACCGACTCGCAGCGACTGGCCTACCCGGTCAAGTGGCGCAAAAGTGCGGCGATGACCCGGCGCTGGCGGCTGATCAACGGCGTCGAATTGTACGACATGGACGTCGATCCAGGACAGCGGCACAACGTCGCCGCCGCACACCCGGCTGTGGTCGCCCGGCTGCGCGATGGATACGAGCGGTGGTGGGACAAGGTCTCGACGCAGTTCGACGGCACGATCCCGATCCCGATCGGGGAAAAGGCGGGCGAAACGGTGCTGCTCACCGCGCACGACTGGCGCAACGACCCGGTCGAGTGCGCCTGGAACCAGTCGCAGGTCCGCGCCGGGCTGGCCTGCAACGGCTACTGGGAGATCGAGGT
>JAFGEY010000417.1 GCA_016931365.1 Anaerolineae bacterium | reverse complement strand
CCGACGACGAAAAAGCGCGGCACCACCGGGCGGACGAGCAGATCGAGCGTACTCATCACGTCCACCGTGCTCTCTCCGACCAGCGTTTCGGCAGTGACGCCGCGCCCGCGCAGCCGCCAGGTGGTCAGGTTATCGGGCAGGGTGACCTCGACGGTGGCCTTGCCGTTTGCGTCGGTGCGCAGGGTGGGATTCCAGTAGGCCGTGTCGACAAAGTTGGTGCGTACCAGCCCCTCGCCTTCCATTTCGCCACCGCCGCCGCCTTTGCCCTCGGTCAGGGGCAGTTCTTGGACTACCCGGTCGACGTTGAGCACCAGCGATGCGGCGGTCTGGATGCCCACGCCGCGTTGATAGTAAAAGGCATCGAGCAGAGCCTGGCCGCGTGCCCCGCCGGTGAGCGCAAGCACCGAGAGGTCAACCAGATCGAGTGAAAGTTCGGTTTCGACCCCCTTGCCGCTGTGATCGGTCACCTGCACCGCATACTTGACCGTCTCGCGCGGGCGATAGTATTCGTCCTGGGTCATATCGCGGTCGGGGGTGAGGGTGATGTTGAGCACTTTGGTGTCCGTCGACACCGGCAGGGCGATATAGCCGACCTTGAACGATGAGAGTTCGTTGCTCTCGTCCATCCCCTTGACGATGACGACCGAGACAAAGATGTTGGGCACGTGCGCCTCGAGGATGGGGATGCGCACGATGTCGCTGTTGGTCTCCAGGGTGATCACTTGAGCGTCCAGAATGCCGCCGCGCTCGATTGTCACCAGCGCTTTCACCGGTCCCTGGAAAGGCGACGGGACCAGGATTTCGGCCACATCGCCGACGTTGTATTCCTTTTTGTCGGCGATCAGTTCGATGCGGTCGTTGTTCTCGCGCCGCCAACTGATCCACTTGGAGCTGCTGACCCACATATAGGCCGCCGAGCGAATCTGGTTGCCGCGCGCGTCCTGGGCGAGCGCGCGCACCTTGTACGAGCCGCCTTCGGCGGGCGTCCAGCGCGCGGCGGCGTTGCCCTCGGCATTAGTGCGTACGGTGGTGGTGTAGACCGGCGTCTCTTGGAGCTCCCAGTCCCAGTACCAGCGCCCGTCGGAACCTTCCTTTTGCGTGCTGTACCAATCGCGCTCCAGGAATACGACGGTGATCTCTTGATTGGCGACCGGTTCGTTTTCAATGCTGATCGTCTTGACATCGATGATCTGTTCTTCGCCGGCCTTGCCCACGTAACGGCGCGGCGACAGACCAACGTAGAATAACCCCTTGTGCACTACCGTCTGCGTGCGGTTGCTGACCTCCTGGTTGTTGATGTCGGTGACGGTTACTTCCAGGGTAAAGGATTGGCTGTTGATCTTGTCGGCGATGTCGGCGGGCGCGGAAAAGGTAAAGCGTCCGTTGGCGTCGGTCTGGCCTTTGCCCTCGGCGATCAACTCGCCATAGCCGGCATAATAGTTTTCCTGCTCCCAGTAGGGCTGCCACTCCCACTCGGTCCAGTTGTACCAGCCGGGGCCTTCCCACCAGAAATAATAATCCTGGGTGAGCACGGCCCAACGCACCTCGGCGTCGCTCACCGGCCCGCCAAAGTAGTAGGTAGCGTGCGCGGTGACGTTGATCATGTCGCCGTGGACGTATTGATCCAGGTCGGTTTCCACTTCAACCTGGTATTCAGGCTTTTTGTACTCGGCGACACGGAAACTGGCGCCGAACGAGGCTGTACCATTGATCTCGTAGTCCAGGTAAGCAGAAAGGTAATAATAACCGAGCGAAGCTTCCGCATCGAGGGTCAGTTCGCCGTTGACGGTGCCCATGTCAGAAAGAGTCAACGCTTGTTCGTAAACATTGCGTCCCTGGCTGTCCTCGATAGTCACGCGCACGATGCTGCCTGCCGGAGGCAGAGTATAGTGGGCGTCGTCGTCCGCGCGGATGATGCCCTTGAAATACACGGTCTGCCCGGGTCGATAGATCGGGCGGTCAGTGTAAAACTGGCCGTTGTAGGCGGTCTTGTAGTATTCGGCAGAGACGCCAAACTCCCACGGCGAGATGCCGTCACTCCAGTAGGTGCTGGCCACGGCCAGGTCACCTTCGCGCCGGACGGTGGCAAAGATCGGTTCCCATATATCCTGCCCGCTAAACTCTGCAGTGGACAGGCCACTGGCGTCGGTGGTGTTGGTGTCGAGGTCGTCAAAGTCCGATTGAAAGATAACGCTGGCCCCTTCTACCGGCTGGCCGCTTTGCAGGTCGGTGACCCAGGCCATTGCCGTGCCATCCGTGCGTTTGAGGATCACGCTGGTCTTGGAGATCGAGAGCAGGTAGCGCGACGGCGTGCGTCTGCTATAGTCGATCTCGGGCGATTTGACTTGCAGCAGATACAAGCCGGGCGCAGGGCTGTTGCCCGCAGCGTCGATCACAGCGAATCGTTTCAGTTGCGCGTCGTTCAACGCGGGCTGCACGTTCAGTGACCACTGGCTGATCTTTTGGAGGCTGTCCAGACTCAGCTTACTCCAGGCACTGTACGAGTTGTAGCCGATCAAATCAATGAACTTGTCCGCGCTCAACCCATACAATTCAAAGTCAAGGCGCGATACGTTGCGATATGCTACAGCCACTGTGGTTTGCAGGTATGCGTTAAAGGTGCCGGTGTTGCCGGGCAGCGACACATAGCAGAGTGGATCGAGTTTGCGCGTGCTAAAGCGGACCACGGTTGTCTCTGGTACGCGGACGCTGTATGGATCGGCCAACCCATCGCCAAGCGCGACGGTGTACAGCGATGAGGCGCGCATACTGAAATTAAGATAAAGGGTGGTGTCTGCCGCACTCCAGTATGAATAGACCTGAGTGGCGGTGATGACGCCGCTTTCATTTTTGCCCGGATCATAGAACTCGATCTTGAGATTGGCAGGCAGGGTCTCGCGATCCATCGGCGCGCTAAAATAGACGTTCATGCCGCCGTAGGGACTGGCATTCTTGGCCCCGTCAGCAGGTTCGGTTCTGACCACGCGTGGATATTCGACGGTTTTAAATTGCCAGGTATAAGCCTTTTCGGTGCCATGCTGACCGCCAGCGCCCAGCGCACCCTGATCGATCTTGGCCGTCCACAGCCGCGCGCGCGGCAGGTCGTCAGCAGGTGCAAATTGGAAAGAAGTGCGATCCTCGCTCCAGATAAACCTGCCTTTGACTGCGCCCAGTTCGGCGTGGTTGAGGCTGAATTTGCTCTCCACCGAGGCGACATCCATCGGCTGGTTAAAGGTCACGCTGATGATATCGGACGGGCCGACATATTGGCTGTTATCCCTGGGATAAATCAGGGTCACGCGGGGCATCTGGGTGGTGAACGACCAGGCGTAATCCTCGGCGAGCACGCCGCCGGTGGTGTCTTGCAGTCCGGCTCCGACGGTGACGTTATAGGTGGTGGACGGCGCAAAGCCGTCGCTGGGCGTCCAGACATAGATCGATGTGTTCAGCCACTCACCCTTGCCCTCGACAGGCGGATCGAAGGAGAGCGGTTGGGGCAGATTGACCATATCGGCGACGGCGACGAGGGGCACGACGGGCCGGTTAAACATCACCGTGACCCGGCTGTCCATCGCCACTTCGACCGTCTCATCGGTGGGCTGCGCCTGGGTGACAGTCAGAAAACCGGTGGTGACAAACCTGAAACCAATATCTTGGCGGAGAGGCAGGCCGGCGGTGCTCTTGGCCGTCGTCCCCACAGAGATGTGGTAGACTGCCTCGCGCGCCCAGGGCTGCGCCGGTTTGAACATCAACACCCGGTCGGCGGCCCATTCAAAGGTGCCCTTGACCTCCGGCTCGATGCTAAACGCCTTTTCGACGCTGGACTTGTCCATCGCCTGGTCGAACGTAAGCACCAGCGGCGAGTTGACATCCAGCTCTTCACCACGCTCCGGCTCGCGGTATAGCAACAGGGGCGCGGTGGGCGGCAGCGGCGTCGGCGTTGGGCCTGATGTCGGCGTCGGCGCAGTGGTGTTCGTCGCTTTGGGTTGAGTAGTGGCCGCTTTACGAGTGGGCGTTGCCACGCCTTGCGCGCTGGCAGTCGACGAAGGAGCAGGCGTTGAGGTTTTAGCCTTGGGCAAAGAACAGGCCAGCAGGCTGATCAAGACCAATATAGATAGAACGAGATGAATCTTGCGGTTATTCATTCAACCACCTCCAGAAAGCATAGGCGCAATGATAGGACACTTTAATTATAACCCAAATGCCATTGCTGTAAAGTAACACCTGGGTGCCGTTTGCCCGTCGTTCACTTGATTGGAATCGACCACCAGCCTATAGTTCGTGCGTCAGTCAAGCCGTCTATCATCCCCTTGTTCCGCACGGGATTGCGTTGTCAAAAGCATTCGTGTCAGCGCGCCGCCATCCGCGGCAGATTGCGGCTCTCCCAGGTTCAAGACTCGTGGCATAGCAAACCCCACACCGCCGACGAGCAAGGCCAGTGCACCGGCGCCGACGTACCAGGCCTGCGGCCCCAGGCGATCGAACAATGGCCCGGCGATGACCACGCTCAACGGCGAGATCGTCGTAGAGATGCCGTCGAAAAGCGCCAGGACGCGCCCTTGTATCGTGGGTTCGACCGTCTTCTGAACCAACGCCTGGATTGGTGCCATGCACACCGGGGTCATAAAGCCGCCGACGAACATGCTCCCCGCCGCCAGCCAGAAAGCCGACGCTGGCGTCAGCCCGGTGACCAATATCGCGATCGCCATACCGACAATACCCACCAGACTGGTTTGCATTGGGCGACGAAATCCGCCCCAGACGCTCAACGCCATGCCGCCGCAGACCGTCCCGACCCCAACTGCCGCGCCGATCAATCCGAACTCGCGCTCCGCGCCGCCAAAGCAGCGCGTGATCAGAATCGATGTCAACATAAAGGCCGGGCTGGACAAAAAGTTGATCGTCGCCGAGATGGAGAGCATTTCAGGCGCGCCGCGCCAGTTCCGAACATAGCGCACCCCGGCGCACACATCTTCCCACAGCGACCGCCACCCGGCCGCTGCGCCCGCCACACGCGGAGGATTGGGGATCGAAACGAGCAGCAAGACGACGACGGCCGCCAAAGTGCCGGCAATGTCCACCGCGACGATGGCGTGTACCGGCAGCGTATGCACCAGCACGGCCCCCAGCGGCGGCGCGACAACAAGCATAATGCCCTGCACCATCTGGTTCAACCCGGCCACCCGCGCAAGGTGTTTCCCCGGCACCATCAACGACGTCGAGGCCAGCATCGCCGGCATCTGGAAGCTCTTGCTGCACGCGCGCACGAAAATGATCAGGTAAACGACCCCGATCGACGCTGCATCAGCCCGGAACAGATACCCCAGGCCGATCAGCGACAGGATGATGACCGCGTGGCTGGCCAGCAGCACCCCCCGGCGGCTCCAGCGATCAACCAATGCGCCCAGAAAAGGGCTGAGCAGTGCCCGTGGAAGCAGCGCCGTCATCGTCGCAATCCCCACCACTGTCGCCGATCCGCTGGATTCGGTCAGCCACCAGATCAGCGCAAACTGGATCAGTTCGCTGGTGATCATCGCCAGCGCTTGGCCGCCCCAGATCGTAAAGAATGGCGTCGCCCACCGTGACGGCAATTGACCGGAAACACTCTGTACACGCTTCATGTTGCATCCTTTCCATAACAGTTGGATAACCCAACTATTTTACAAAAAAAAACTTATTGCCATTCAAATCCCAGGCTGTGAGACACTTGAAGCAACAACCGGTGCAGCGATTGCTGTTCTTGCTCGCTCAACACGGAGAGAAAATCGCGGGTATAATCCGCCGCGCTCGCCACCACCCCCTCGGCAACCGGGCGTCCGGTCTCGGTGAACGTCAGCCACCAGTTGCGCCGATCGTTACCATCTTGCTCGCGCCGGATCAACCCTTTTTTCACCAGTCGCCGGACATAGACCGAGATGGTGCCAGGATTGATGTCCATGATCTCGGACAGGCGCGCGGCGGTTGTTGGCGCAAACTGGTGCAGCACCATCAGCACCGAGCAATCAGCAAGACTCAGCCCGTCTTCGACGTCTGTGTCCGCCATCATACGCGACTCGTAGGCATGGGTTAGGCTAAACAGTGCCTGATTGATTTGCAGATATGCTCTGTCCGAAAGCGCCATAGGTCCCACTCGCTAAATCATAATTAGTTTGGTTAGCCAACAGTTGTATTATACAACTAGATTCGAAATATGTCAATGGGCAAGTTGCCGCCGCAGGTGTTTTTCGTGGTATAATGGAAACAGACGATCGTTCGGGGAAAAGGAGTGACACATGAAAAAGCAAATCTACTGCCGTGTGTTGTGCTTGATCGCCATCCTGGCGATTGGCGCGGTGCTCAAAAGCAGTCAAACGCGCGCTCAAACGCTGTCCCCACCCGTTGTCACCGATGTTCAAGTCGCCGGGGCCCAAGTTTATGCAAGCACCATCACCCTCAACGCTTACGATTATTGGAACTTTACCTCACCCAAGTACGATGCCTCCTACAATCTCACCTACCCCATTCTCGATTGGGGGCGTTACGACCACGAAAAAACCAAAGCCGCGCATGTATTCAACACAATCGTAATGGAGAACACTTACCTCAAACTGACCCTCGTTCCCAGCCTGGGCGGGCGCATCTACAGCCTGGAATTCAAGCCGACCGGGCACAACGAATTTTATAGCAACCCGGTGATTAAACCAACGCATTGGGGACACCCGGCTCAAGGCTGGTGGATGGCCGTCGGCGGGATGGAGTGGTGCCTGCCCGTCGACGAACACGGCTTTGAGTGGATCACTCACTGGACGGCAACGCCGGTCGCCGGGATCGACGAGGTAGCGGTCGAACTGCGCGACACGCTGGACGCCAACCGCCTGCGCGCGACGATCCTGGTTCGCCTGCCCGCCGACCGCGCCTATTTCGACGTCCACATTCGCATCGAAAACCCCACCAACGGCGGGCTGTGGCTCAAGTATTGGACCAACACCATGCTCGCCCCCGGCGCTCTCAACACACTTGGCCCCGATTTTCACTTTATCCTACCCATCGACCAGGCCACCGTGCACAGCAGCGGCGATCCTCGGCTGCCCGGTGCGGGCGGCATCTTTGGTTGGCCGTGGCACAACGGCGTCAACTGGAGCCGCTTGGGCAATTGGGATCAATGGCTGGGCTTTTTCGCCTATCCACAGGCCGCGCGACCTTTTCAGGGGGCTTATGACACTGCCGCCGATGAGGGCATCGCGCGCATTTTTCCGCACACCGTCGCGCGCGGAGCCAAGGGCTTTGCCTGGGGCTGGGCGCGTCCCATCCCCGCAGAGTGGACCGACAGCCCCAAATCGTATTATGCCGAAATCCACGGTGGACTGGCCCCGACCTTTTGGGACAGCGCTTACCTGCCGCCCAAGAGCGGCGTCGAGTGGACGGAGACGTGGTATCCCGTGGCAGGCATCGGTTGGCTGAGCGCGGCCAACGCCGAGGCGGCGTTGGGGTTACGGGCCGGCGGCAGCCAGGTTATCATTGGCGCGCAGCCGACCATCACCCGCACGGACAGCATCGTCGCCCTCTGCCGTCCCGGCGAATCGACGCCGCTGCACGTCCACACCGGCACCCTGACTCCCGCTTCACCTTACAAAACCACCCTCACCCCCGGCGGCAGTCTCTCCGACTTGGTGTTGAGCTATCTGGATCGGGCTGGAAGTTTGCTGGCGACGACGGCAGAGACAATCGACTACCGGCCGCCGACCGCCGGGGTGAACGATCTCCCGCCTTACGTAACTGATCCCGACGATCTGGTTGTTTCCTGGTCGGGCATTGACCGCGAAACCTGCCTGGTTTATTACGATGTTCAGGTCAAAGATGGGTATAACGGCATGTGGACGGATTGGCTGACGCATACAACCGCTCTTAGCGGCACGTACCTAGCTGCCATCGATGGCCACACCTACTTTTTCCGCGCTCGCGCGGTGGACATGTATGGCAATTGGAGTCCCCATGGCGATCCAGAGTGGGGGCAGGCGTTCACGTCGCTGCTGGTCACACCCGCGCCAGTCCTGGAAACCTCGTACAAATCAGTCGGTGCATATAGCGCGATCGGCGGGGAGATGATCACCTATACGCTGTCGCTGCGTAACACCGGCAGCGCCGATACCACCACCCTCTGGCTCGCCGACACGTTGCCCGGCGAGCTGATCCTGCTCACCGATACGGTGCGGGCAGTCAACGGCGGCGTTGTTACCTGGACGCACGACGCCGTTCGCTGGCAGGGGACAATCACGGCGGGGCAGTCTGTGGAGGTGATTTTTGCCGCACAGGTGCAGCCAACGGTCACAGTCGATCTGTCAGCAGTGGATAATGTGATGCAGGTCGGAAACGGTGAGGTTTACCTAGAACGACAGTCTTCATTCCTGCTGGGGCGAAGCATGTTTCTGCCACTTGTATTCCGTAATGGGATGCCATAGTCTCAGAGCCGTGCAACTTGATCCTTGGACATCGTCCCCCTGTTGTTGTGTTCTACAAGCCCCAGACCTGAATCAATTCTTGACGTAAATACTCAACCATAGTATGATCTCTCCATCTTGCCAAGAGGTGAAGCGATGCGACTTTCAACCGTAGGTCGATATGCACTGCGCGCTATGGTCGATTTGGCTTTGCACAATGACCAGGGGCCGATCCAACGAATAGATATCGCCGAGCGCCAGGATGTGTCCGATCAATACCTGGCGCAATTGTTCGTCAAGCTGCGCCGGGCGGGGTTGGTGCAGAGCGTCCGCGGGCCGGGCGGTGGTTATATGCTGGCGCGCGATCCCGGACAAATCAGCGCCAGTGATGTGCTCAGAGCGGTCGAAGAGACGCTGGAGCCGGTCTTTTGTGTCGACGACGAGGCGAAAACCCATTGCCCGCGTGTCGATAGCTGTCCAACACATTGGCTGTGGGCCGAATTAAGCAGCGCGATCAATGAGGTGTTGGATTCGGTCACACTGACCGAGTTGTGTCAGCACACATCACCGTCGACAGAAGCCGTTGGCGAAAGCGGCATTGGTTGAGTAGCCGCATTGGGTTATAATGCGGCTATCGAAACCAAGCCGCAACACCTGGTCTCGATATGGCCCTGCGAACCCTGCGGGTTCGACGGGTCTACCCGACCGACGCAGGCTAACCAGTTACGCGGAAGCTATCTTTTCGACGTGTGTTTTGCCAGGGAACGGCTTTTTTAGGACGTCCCATCCAAACGCAGGGTCAGTCATTCTGCAATCGTTTTTCGCCCTCCAGGGCGCGAATTCCGGTCACATCCTGGCTGACCTCCAGCGTGCCCTGGTAGGAACCATCTTGGGCGCGCAAGGCAAAGTAACGAATGTGGATAAACTTGCCCTGCATCTGAATCCAGAACTCGGCCTCGTCGCGAGCACCGCTGCGGAAATCATCCAGGATTCGCTGCACGCGGTGCACGCTGGCCGGCGGATGGCACTGCTGAACCTTGCGCCCGATGATTGCCGGAGAGCGCGGAAAGATGCGCTCGCGGGTCTGTGAGAAGAAACGCACCGCGTCAGTCTCGTCGACCAGGGTCACGTCGACCGGCAGGTGGGTGAGCAGCAAATTGATCTGCTGCGCGGTCAGTGCGCCCACTTGGAGCGGAATCAGCGCTTGCCGGTCGGGCTGTCGAGCGGCCGGATCGTGCGCATACACTGCCACCACCGGCTTGTCGACGGCGCGCGCTTGCTCGATCAAGGCCGCCGGCGGCCACTGATCGCCCGGTTGGACATAGGCGTAGCCGATCTCATCTTCCTGGGCGCGAATCGCCGCCCATTCCTCGTCGCTCAATTTCTCCAGCGCGGCCGGAAAGAGAATGTTTTCCTCTTTGTAGACCATTTGCCGGATCGCTTCAACCATCGGCGGCAGCACGCTCCTTACTTCCTGGGCAAAAGCCTGCGGCGACTCGGGGCGCGCGTTCAGCAGTTCATCCAACGCTTTCCACCCAGAACGGATATCATCGTGGATGGCCCACATCACCGTCGATGGGCCGGAAAAGCCATGCCGCTCCAGGTAGGGAAAGAGGATGTTTTCCTTGCGCAGATAGTGCCGTTCAAAGCGGCGCAGCATTTGCAGCGCCTCCAAGGTCTTGCGCAGAGCGTCCAGGCCGGGCGCAGCCAGCAACGCCTCAAAAGCGGCGCGCAGCGCGTCGAGCACCGCTTCGACGGCGGCGTTCTCGGCGCGGAAGGTGTGCAGCGGGTGACCGGGCAGGCTTTCGGGCTTGGGCTGCGCCTCCAACGACTCCTGAAAAACAGCGACGTGCACGTCGCACAGCCGCTTGACCTCGGTTTCGGGGACGCCTTCCTGGATCAAGGCCTGTTCCATCTCGGCGACTTCACTTGCGCCGACATCGGTGAGCAGTTGGGAAAACTGACTTTTGACCTCGTCGACGGTCGCCCCTTCGTGCAGTTGCTTGATCAACTGTTTCAACAATTGTTGTCGTTTGCTGTGGTTATTGATGTATTCGCTCATGTCTGACTCCTTTTCATCGAATCGAGTTGCTCACAGTATAGCAAAACAGACTCGAAACATCTGTGACAAAAGTTCCAAAGTGGTGTACAATCGACCTCAGTCTGCGACCGTGGAGGCTTTTATGTCCCAACCATACCTGACCGGCGATTTGCCCGGCGTCGGTGGCCAGATCAAGGCCGTTCCCGCCGATTTTTGCGTCGAAGAATTGCCCCTGTACGAGCCGTGCGGGCAAGGCCAGCACACCTACCTCAGGATCGAAAAGGAAGGACTGTCGACCTTTCAGGCGGTGCGGCTGATCGCGCGCGTGCTCAACATCGATGCGCGCGAGGTGGGCTATGCCGGCCTCAAAGATGCCCAGGCGATCACCGTGCAGACGATCTCGGTGGGCAATGTGCCCGTCGACCGCGTTGCCCGCTTAAATGTCGGCGGCATTCGCGTGCTCACTGTGAACCGGCACACCAACAAGCTCAAAGTTGGGCATTTGTGGGGCAACCGTTTCAAGATTCGCATCCGCGACGTGCCGCCCGGTGCGCTGCCGGCCGCGCAAGCGATCGTCGACGTGCTGGCGCGGCGCGGCGTGCCCAATTTTTTTGGCGAGCAGCGTTTCGGCGTGCGCGGTGACACGCATCTGCTGGGGCAGTCGCTGGTGCGGGGTGACGAGGAGGCTTTTGTGCGTCGTTACCTGGGGATGCCTCGGCCCGAGGAGACGCCGCAAACCCGGCAGGCGCGCCAACTGTTCGAGGAAGGCGAAATCGCCGCCGCATTGGAGGCCTGGCCATTGAACCTGGTGGATGAACGGCGCGCATTGCAAACGTTGGTTAAATATCCCGGTGATTATCGGCGGGCCGCGCACAGCGTCCCTCCCAAGCTGTCCAAGTTTTTTGCCTCGGCTTATCAGAGCGCACTGTTCAACCGCCTGTTGGCGCGCCGGTTGGGCTCACTTGGCCAACTCTTTGAGGGTGATCTGGCCTGGATTCACGGCAAGGGCGCGGTGTTTTTGGTGCAGGAGCCGCAACAAGAACAACTCCGCGCGGACCGCTTGGAGATCAGTCCATCGGGGCCGTTATATGGGTTCAAAGTGACCCTGGCGCATGGTGAGCCAGGCGCGATGGAGCAGCAAATCCTCGATCAAGAAAATCTTTCGCTTGAAGACTGGCGGCGAGTCAAACTCGACGGCGTCCGCCGTCCGTTGCGGTTTCCGCTGTACGATCCCCAGATCGCTTTTGACGACGGGCTGGTGCTGACCTTTTCGCTGCCTGCCGGCTGTTACGCCACCGTGGTGCTGGACGAGGTGATGAAATCAGAGTCAGCAGTTGCGCTCGATGAGTGAACATGTCCGCACGTCGACGACCCTGGCGCCGATACTCTCTAGCTTTTTGACCAGATCCGCCTGCTGCACGCCGGCAACCTTGAGCACGATCAGGCGGTTGCTCAAATCCTCGCCCCGGAACGTGCCCAACGACACGATGTTGCCGTTCAGTTCTTGAATGACCTGGGTGATCTGGTGCAGCGCACCCTTTTTCTCCGGCACCAACAGTGTGATCCGGACGCCCTCCTGCCGCGCGGCAAAGAGTTCGATGAACATCTTGAACAGGTCAGTCTCGGTGATGATCCCGACCAGCGTGTCGCCGCGCATTACAGGCAGCGCGCCCACGTTGTTGTCAACCATGATGCGGGCCGCTTCTTCGATGGGCGTGTCCTCGGCGATCGTGTACAGCGTTTTGGACATCACCTGCACGACCGTGACCTTGGAGAGCAAATAGTGAATTTCGTGGATGCTCAGTGAGGTTGCCGGAGAGGGTGAGGCATAGAGCAAATCTTTTTCTGTGACCATCCCCACCAGTTTTTGCATCTTGCGATCGACGACCGGGAAACGACGCACCTTTTCCTCGCGCATCAACTTGAGCGCGGCCTCAATCGGCATATCGGGGTGTACTGTGATTGGATGGTGGGTCATTCTTTCATAGACAAGCATAGGAATCCTCCTGGATCAAATGTTGTAAAACAATGCTGATCGCGCCATAGTCGCCGACCTGGCTGCCGAGCGGCGAGGGTAGAATCTCGACCACCTCAGACACCTGCGGCCAGGACTCGGCGCGGACCACCTGACGCACGCGGTCGAGGAAAAAGTCGCCCTGTTCGGTGGCGATGGTGCCCAGCACAATCGCCTCTGGATTGATCGCCTGGATGATGTTGGCCAGCCCCACGCCCATATAGTGCGCCGTCTCATCGACCAGGCACAGCGCCAGCTCATCACCCTGGCGAGCGGCAGCAAAGAGGTGTTCGGCGTTGAGCGTCTCAACCGATCCGGCCAATGCCAACAGCGCGCGGCTTTTATCGGCTGACACCGTCTGTACTGCTTCGCGCGTGCGCCGGGCAATCGACGGGCCGGAGCAAAAGGCCTCCAGGCAGCCGCGCTTGCCACAGCCACACAAGGGGCCATCTCGATCCACCACCCGCATGTGCCCTACCTCACCGGCGTTGCCATTCGCGCCGCTGTACAGGCGGCCGTCCAAAATCAATCCCCCGCCGATGCCCGTGCCCATCGTCATATAAACGACGTTCCTTTTGCCTTTCCCCGCGCCGAACAGCCACTCGGCCAGCGCACCGGCGTTGGCATCGTTCTCCAGTTGGGCATAGATGCCAAATTCGTCTTCCAGGATCGACTTGATCGGCACGGGGTTCCAGTTGGAGAGGTTGGGCGGGCCGAGGATGATTCCCTGTTCGGCGTCCATCGGACTGCCGCAGGCCACGCCGATGCCCATAATTTCGGTGGAAGCAATGCCCGTTTCGACGAGGTTTTGGCGCAGCATCGCTTTGATCCGCTCGACGCCGAACGCTGGACCGAGGTGAGCCTCGGTGGGCAGGCGGACCTTGTGCAGGATTTGGCCGTCGCGCGTCGCCAGCACCGTGGCCAGCTTGGTGCCGCCGACGTCGACGCCGAAGACGTAAGGAGCCTCTCGGATGGAATGCATCGGGCGGATGTACATTCGCGTGTTTTGCGCCTGTGGGGTGCTCATGACCCGATTATATCATTCTTTAGAGGGGTGAGCAAGGGTAGCGAATGGGTGCATTCTATTCTGTTTCGACGGGATAGCCTGCTGCAACCCACGCCGCCCAACCGCCCAACACTGCATCCACATCGGTAAAGCCCAACTGGTACAATTTCAGCGCCGAACCGGCGCTGCTCTGTTCAGCCGGTCAAGCGCAATAGAACACAATTTTAGTGTCCTTGGGCAACTGCTGGGAGGCCGCTTCGACGTCAGCATAAGGAATATCTAGCGCGCCGGGGACGTGTCCTGCCGCATAGGCCTCGTGCCCGCGGACATCGACGACGATGATGTTTCGCGCCGACGCCAGTAGCGATTTAAGGTCTTCCGGCTTGATGCGCGGCACATCGGAAGCGGTGACGGGCAAAGTTTTTCCCTCACTCGTCCTGGCCGCAGGCGGCGATGTCGGCGAGGACACCACCGTTGGCGTCATCTGTGCTGATGGCTGACAGCCGACCATGATCAGGATGACGACAGGTATCCACCATAAACTCGATCTTAATTTAGACATCATTTATCCTTTTCTAATGTATTATTTTGAAAACTGTGTTTACACTGCGCTTAACAGGTCTTGTCGGATGGCAACATCGTTCGACTGTTGTCCTATGACACCAATCATACTATAGTTGAGTATTTTTGTCAACTACTTGTTGGATCAAGACGGGTGAGCAGAGGCCATTTTCATGTTTGGTGGTGCAAGGCGACCGCTCCGGTCGAACGACCGGAACGGTCAAGGTGCATGACGACTATTCTGAATGCTTGACCAGGGCTTCTCACCCAGGTATAATGTCGATCCACATGCTTGAACTGGCGATGCAGAAAGGATCAGATGCGCAATTGTGGTGCTGGTGGCGGCCCGGCGCGAGGTGAGAAGAGTAGGCTCGTTGGCTTGATCGCTAAACTATTGGTGCTGGCATTCTTGTTGGCATCCATCGGCGTTGTGGTACTCGCGATCGCCGGCAGCATCCGCTATGGCAGCTTGGAGGATTTTGTACTGCGCGTGCGCGCCGAGATCGCCGCCCGGCGCCCCCATCCTGCGCTGGTGCCTACGCCGATTGCCTATGATGCCCAGGGTGCAACAGCAACGAGGTGGCCGGCCCCATCGCTGCCAATGCCGACACGGCCTGTCGCGACGACACGGCCTGTCGAGACGACACGGTCTGTCGCGACGACGCAGCCCGTCGCCGGGGCGACACAAACGGCTGTTGTGCCGCCCAAAAGCACTCCGTCATGCACAAGTGTGTCGCCAGAAAAACCGTCCACGCCATCGCCGACCGGAACCGCTACACCAACTCTGACGCCTGTGCCCATCCACCAGCCGGCACGCGCATCTGTCGAGTTGATCGGATTGACGCACATGTGGCAGACGTGGAACAACTGCGGCCCGGCGACGCTGGCGATGCACCTCAGCTATTTTGGCATTCAGCTCGGTCAGGCTGACGTGGCCGCCGGGATGCGGCCCAATCGAGAAGACAAAAACGTCGGCCCCGAAGAACTGGCCGCCTTTGCGCGGACGCAGGGCCTCGAGGCCCTGGTGCGGGTCAACGGCGATGCCGATCGGCTTGGCCTGTTCTTGAGCAACGGCCTTCCGGTTATGATCCGGTCGTGGGTCGAAGAGGAGCCGGGCGAGGGCCTGGGACACTATCGTTTGCTAACCGGCTATGACGACGCGCGGCAAGAATGGATCGCCTATGATTCCTTTATCAGTGTCGGCGTCGATCCCGACCAGCCCTATCAAGGCATTCGCCTGCTCTACGAACAGACAGAGCAATGGTGGGCGGTATTTAATCACACCTACGTCGTGATCTACCGAGCCGAGATGGAGCCGCTCGTGCGCAGCATCCTGGGCAGCGATTTCGACGACGCCGCGATGTGGCAGCGCGCGCTGGAAAGCGCCGACAAAAAAGTGCGGCAGCGGCCCGAAGACCCTTTTGCCTGGTTCAACCTGGGCACCGACCTGGTGGCCGCGCAAGCGTTTGAGCGCGCGGCGGGCGCGTATGACCAGGCGCGAACGATCGGCCTGCCCTGGCGCATGCTGTGGTATCAATTTGGCCCCTTTGAGGCGTACTATTGCACCGGACGGTACAAGGAATTGATCGCGCTAGCCAGGGCCACGCTCGACGTGACCGAGTATGTCGAAGAGGTTCACTATTGGCTGGGGATGGGCCTTCAGGCCGCCGGCGACGGTGATGGCGCGGTGCGGGCATTTCGCCGCGCGCTGACCTTGAATCCCGATTATGCCCAGGCCGCGGAAGCGCTGGCCGCGCTGGGAGAGTAGAGCGGATGGAAAATCGACGACATCTCGTGCTCAATACCCTGTTGGTCGCGGCATCATTTGGCCTTGCCGCCGCTGCCGGATTATTGCGCAACGCGATCATTGCGCGGCAGTTTGGCATCGGCGCCCAACTCGACGCCTATTATGCCGCCTTTAAACTGCCCGATTTTCTCTTTACGATCGTGGCCGGCGGCTCGCTGGCGACGGCGTTTATCCCCGTTTTTGCTGGCCTGCTGGCCAGCGGCGGTCGCCAGGCGGCCTGGAAACTGTCCAGTGCGGTCGCCAACCTGGTGATCGTCCTAGTCGGCGTCCTGGCTTTGCTGGCAGGGATGCTGGCCCCCTGGCTGGTGCGCGTCCTGGTCGCCCCCGGCTTTGACGCTCAAGCGCAGGCCGAAACGGTGACGACGATGCGCTTGGTGCTGGTCTCGACGCTGATCTTTGGCATCAGCGCCGTGCAAACCAGCATCTTGCACGGTTTCAAGCATTTTCTCTTTCCGGCGCTGGCCCCGGTGGTCTACCCGCTGGGCATCACGGCGGCGGCCTGGTGGCTGGCCCCCCACTGGGGCGTCCGCGGACTGGCGGTTGGGGCGATTATCGGTGCAGCGCTTCATCTGGCGATCAAGATACCGGCGCTGCTGCGCTTTGGCTTTCGCTGGCAGCCGGTGCTGGGACTGCGCAGCCCTGCGGTGCGCAAGGTGGCCCTGCTGATGGGCCCGCGCGTGCTTGACCTGGGCATCTTTCACCTGACCGTGCTGGCGACGTCGAACCTGGCCTCGCGCCTCGGCCCGGGCAACGTCAGCGCGCTGGAGTGGGGATGGGACGCCATGCAACTGCCCGAGACGATCATCGGCACGGCATTTGGGCTGGTTGCACTGCCCACGCTGTCCGATCTGGCCGCGCGCGGCGACATCAATGGGCTGCGAGGCACGTTGGGCGAAACTATGCGCGCCGTGCTGGCCCTGACCGTGCCCGCGACGCTGGGCTTGATTTTGCTGGGCCGCCCGCTGCTACAACTTCTCTACCAGCGCGGCGCGTTTGACGCTGCCGCGACCGAGGCGGTCTATGTGGCGCTGCGCTTTTATGCGCTGGGGTTGGTCGGCCACGCCTGTCTCGAACTGGCGGCGCGCGCATTCTTTGCCCAACAGGATACGGTGACGCCGCTGTTGGTCGCTGCCGGGTCGGCGGGATTTAACATTGCGCTCGGGCTGGCACTGCAAGGGGTGATGGGGCACGGCGGGCTGGCGCTGGCTAATTCGGTAGCGATCTCGGTCGAGGTGGTGGCGCTGTTACTTATCCTGCGCCATCGCTGGAAGGGAGTCGATGGGCGACAGACACTCCAGTCGCTGCTGCGCATACTCGCCGCCACGCTGGTCATGGGCATCGTCGTCTATGGCGTGGTGTGGTTCGGAGAGCAATCCGGCCTGGGAGCGTTCCCGTTGGTAATTGCGGGGGCGGCAGCAGGTGGGCTGACTTACCTGTTGGCCGCGTTGGTGCTGCAGGTCGAAGGGCTGCGTTGGGTGTTGCAAGCTTTGAACCGGTAGAACCCAGGTTCTTGCAAGCGGGCTTGCTCACCAAAACCTGGGTTCTATTGCTCTACGGCCATCGATAGATGATCTCGGCGGCGGCCACATCCAGGCCGATCACCTGGCTTTCGATGGACATCCACATCGTATCCCCTCGCCAACCGAACACGGCGGGCGAGCTGAGGATGATCGTTTTGATCCCCAGCTTGACGCGCTGCGTGCTCTCGACCGCGCCGGTCTGGACGTTGAGTGTGTCCAACTGGATGGCGTGCGACACGTCATCCTCGGCGGCCTCTACGCGCAGCACGGCCAGACCGGTGGCGATCGGTCGCACCATCCAGACCGACTTGCCGTCCGAGATGATCCCGCTCCATTTGTCGAGCGGCCGGCTGTCGCCCAGATCAAAAGTCCATAGAGGACCGTCGGCTGTCGCAACCGATGCACCTGCACCAATCCCCCACAGCGCCCACTGTTCGGAGCCGCGCGTGCGCTTGGCGCGCACGATCAACGTATCGCCGCTGACGGCCAGCGGTGCCAGGTCATAATCTGGATCGCTGTGCAAAATTTCAAGCTGTCCATCGGCAGTGGCAATGGACGCAAGCGTGCTTTTGGAAGAGAGATAGACCCGATCCGGGGCGATCAAGATCGCCGCATCATAGGATGTCCTTGCTGCAAAGGGGGTGCTCCAAGCCTCATCCAGCGTCTGGCTATCGCGGCGTTGGACGCACAGCACACTGTCATCAAAAAGGACATAAAAAGAGGCCTCGTCCGGCGACAGGTAGAGCGGGGTCGTCCAGTCGGCATATTCCGGCCGATCCGCGTCGGTGCCGCTCGCGCAGGCTGGCTGTACGGTCTGCATCTGACCGGTGGCCGGATCGAACACGCGCAAGACGCCTTTGATGTCCACCCGATCCATAAAAGCTGGCCGTCCGGCCAGCAGATAGAGTCCGCGCGGCGAATCTTGCTCCGCCCGATAACTCCACAATAATGCGCCGGTACGCGCATTGTAAGCCTGCAGCGTGCCGTCGTCGCTCAAGGCAAAGACGCGACCCTCGTGCGCGCGAAAACAATCGACGCAGAGGTTCAATTCAACCTGATCGGCCAGCGTCGCCGACCAGACTGTTTGTCCATCGACGCGGCTTATCGCCAGTAGTTGCGTGCCGGTCAACGTAAACACCAGATCATCCTCGGCCTGGATGGGCACGTTCCACACATCCCGGTCCAGCGCTTCGCTTTGCCAGAGCATCTTGGGTTCGCTGCTGCCGAGCGCGACCAGCCGCTGCTCATAGCCATCGCCATTTAGCGAGTACTGCGAGGTCATCACCACCAGGTCCGGCTGCCCATCGGACGAGGAGGGGATCAATGCGCCTGCCGAGCGAACCAGGATGCGCCGGTTGACCGTGGACGCTGCCGTGCGCGCCTCATCCAGGTTACCGGAGAAAACGGCCCGGATCACCTGTGCCACCTGTTTGACATTAAACAAGGCCAGGCTAATCGGAAGCCCCACCGTCAGCACGATAAACAGGATGCCCACCACCAGCGCACAGCCGCCCGAACGTGATCTGGACGGCCGGCGTATAGGGGCAGCCTGCACGGATGGTGTTTTGACGTCGACGGCGATCACTACCGGCTGGTTGTTCTGCATCTTGATCACGAAATGCCGGGCTGAAGAGGATTGCGTTGATGAGATCTGGCCGTTCACCAGATGGACCTGGAGCACCTGGGCCAGGTCGTCGTCGGTCAGTGCTTCATCGGAGCGTTCGATGCGCGAGCCGCAAAATCCGCAGCGCAGCTTGGTCTGGCCCTCGGCGAATTCCAGCGGCGCCCCACAGTTGGGGCAGCTTAATGAATGAAGACTGGATGTAGCCATAGATACCTTCCTGTCAAGGCGGACTTGAACCACCGGGTGGGTTCATCCTGTCTTTCATTGTATGACAGAGACGAGGGGATGTCAACGACTCTAGTCTGAAGCCTGGGGGAAAACAGTGTGCCCAGAACGGCCCCTGCGCGAAACCCTTGTCGAGCAAATGAGCATCCTGGACAGCAATCGAGGCTGTGAAGCAAAGCTTTTCAAAGCAGAGCGGACAGGGCAATCTTATTCTGTTTCACCGGCAGACTCTAGCTGCGTAATATAGCGGTCGATTGTCTCGCGCAACTGCTTCCAATCCGCCGGCTTGAGGTTGAATACACCGGAAACTAAGTTTCTTTAAATTTTTCGTTTGCAACGTTAACATCGACATAATGCCGGTTCATCTTGTCTCTGGCTGACT
>JAFGEY010000416.1 GCA_016931365.1 Anaerolineae bacterium | reverse complement strand
AGTCAGCCAGAGACAAGATGAACCGGCATTATGTCGATGTTAACGTTGCAAACGAAAAATTTAAAGAAACTTAGTTTCCGGTGTATTGAGCAGGTAAAAAAGAATAACGCTCACATTCTGACAATTCTTGAGAGCCAGTATTCGTTAATCGAACCCGCTGATATTGAGATTTTTACTCGGTTTATCGTAGACTATACTCGTATGAATACAGAAATTGACGAAACTGGCCGTTTGAAAACTCCTTTCGAAATATATCGACATCTCGGCTCAATATCTTTTATGCGTCCCGACTTCATTAAAGCTGTCGACAAAAGATTTAAAGAAAAAAAGTCCGAATTGGCGAAGCTTTTACGCTAGCTTTGAAGACCTATTTTTCTTATTAAGTGAGCTTGTTACGAAGTCGCTGATGTCATAGGTTTGTAAAATGAAAAAACATTTATTCTTTGCAGTGCTATTTGCTTGCCTGCTGCTGGGCTGCGCGATCCCGTCGTTCAAGCCGGCGACGACGCCGGCGCCAGCGTTGGAAGCAACAGTAACGTTGGTGCCCACATCCACACCGACAGCGATACCCACGTCTACTCCAACGACAACACCCACGTCCACGCCGCCCGCGGCTCCCACCAAGACTGCGGCCGAGGTGCAAGACCTCGACCTGAGCGGCGTGCGCATCCTGCCCGGCGACCTGCCGCCGGGGTTCATGGTCTTTGACCTGACGACGATCGGCGTAGACCCCGCTATGTTCGAGCAGCAGGGCTACAAGGCCGAAAACCCGACCTCGTTTCTCTCCTTGTTTCCGGCCGAGTTTACCATCAGCTTGATCGTGCGCGCGCAAAACGACGCCGACCGCGAAACCATTGACCTGCTGCTGGACGATCCGGATAAAGTGCTCGATATGATCGGGTCGCAAATAGGCCAGATCAAAGAAAAACAGGTCATGGAAGACATGCCAGAGATCGGCGAAAAGGCCGGCGGGCTGAGCGTGGTGCTGGCGCGAGGGGGAGCCAATCCGATACCGATCGACAACCTCAGGGCTGACATCGTCGTCTTTCGGCGGGAGATGGTGCTGGGAGTCTGCCTGTCCATTTATCCCGACGGTCAAAAGCCCCGCGCGCCGGCCGTCGACCTGGCCCTGCTGCTCGACGAGCGTCTGCAAGCCGCGCTGGAACAACAATGACCGTCCGTCTGCTCTTTCTCGACCGCGACGGCACGCTCAACCGCTCGTTTGGCTACCGCCCGCCCAACTCGGTCGACGAGGTCGAACTGCTGCCCAACGTGCGCGAGACGCTGTCCAGGTACGTTGCAGAGGAATGGCAGTTGGTGATCGTCTCCAATCAGGGCGGAGTCGCGCGCGGCTATATCAGCGAACCAGAAGCCCGGGCGATCCAGCAGCGCGTGATCGACCTGCTTGGCCTGCCGGTCGCGGCCTCTTATCTCTGCCCACACCTGGCCGGGGCGGCGGTCGCCGCCTACGATCTCGACTGTCCCAACCGCAAGCCCAACCCCGGTTTCATCTTCAATGCGCTGGATCGGTTCCAGACTAAAGCGCGAGATTGTCTTTTTGTCGGTGATTTGGCAAGCGATCAGCAGGCGGCACAGGCCGCCGGTGTGCCTTTTGGCTGGGCCGACCCGTTTTTCAATCGCACGGCGACAGCCTGAACACGTACCCGTCGCTCAAGCGACGCTGCACTGTCACCCCCGCATAGGCCTCTGTCCGCCCCGCCACCAGATCGGCGATGAACGGGCCATACATGTACCGCCAGCACGTCTCATTGTCACAACGACGGCGCAGCACGAGAAAGATGTTCGAATATTCCGCACAGTGTTGATCAAGATAGGCCATCAAGGTGTCGTAATCGGGGTGATCGGTATAAGGATAGGGCGAGAACGAGATCGCCGCCTCGTAGCCAAAGTAAAAGGGCAGGTCCATCGTATCGTCGCCGACGACGAGATCGCGCGCGGTGGTGTGCTGCGCGACCCAGCTCAACCGCTCCGAGCGGGCGATCGCGTCGGCCTCGCTTTGCGGCTCAAGCTCCTGCCACAGTTTCACCTGATCGCGGATCGCCAGTGCCCCCAGCAGCAGCGCGCCGTAAATCAGATATTTCGCCTCCAATTTGACCGTCTTGACCAGTAACACCGTCCACAGCAGGACCAGGGCCACCCCGGCCGGGACCACCAGCCGTGGGCCGATCTGGTCGAAATGGGTCTGCGTACGCTGGTAGAGCAGCAGCCCCAGATAGCTCAAGGCCCATAAAGTCAGCAGATAGGCCTTGCCGCCGAGAAAAACCTCCTCCAGCGTTTTGCCCAACTGCCGCCGCGCGGCCAAAATCAGCCCCATCCCGATCATCGACAGCCAGAACCACAGCCCTTGCCGCTCGCGCTCGACGCCATCCAGGTAGGATTTGAACAGCGCGTCGATCATATCACCCCAGTTCTCGCCCAACCCGCGCAGCGATGAATTGCGCGCCGGGCCGAGTAACGCGCCATCAAAGTACAGGCTGCGCCCGACCACCCACAGCGCGGGCAGGACAAAGCCCGCCGCGTACAGAGCCAGGTTGCGCGCCGTCCATTGGCGGCTTTCCGGTTCGATCAGCAACAAAATGCCCAGCACAAACAGAGGCAGAAAGGCATAGCGGGTGGCAAAAGCCAGCCCGGTCGCCAGGCCGGCCAGCAGAGGCCAGAGGTAGCGCTGGCGCAGCGTGCGGCGCGTGCGCGCCAACAGCCAAAGGGCCAACCAGGCCAGGGCGACTGCCGGCGCCTCGCTCCAGGCATAGGACGATACGAAACGCAGCGGCGCGTAAAGGAGCAGGCACGCCGTGGCGATCAAGGCCACGCCGGGGTCGAACAATTCTCGCACCAGCAGCCAGGTCAGCAGCAGGACTGCCCCGTAGCTCAACACGGGCACGAGTAATGCAGCGTCGGCCCAGGAGAGGCCCAACGCGCTCAACAGGACAATCAACAGGGCATACACCGGCGGCTGCGAGGTGATCGGCGTGGGAATGGTGCGGCCCGCGTCCCAGTGCGGCTGGTTAAAGCCAAGCGTCGACTGGACGATGCCCCGCCCAGCGGCGATGTTGCGCGCCACGTCCACGTAATTCATCGAATCGGGCGAAAAGCGACGCAGGCGGGTCAACGAGTTGAGGCCAAAGAGGGTCAGGTAGACGAGGACAGCCAGCAGAAAGACCCATCGCAAAACCGAGTATGCGCGGTTGAGTGCATCTGCTGGCTGTCGAGCGGTCATATCACATCCTTGTGATTGATATGGTAGAAACCCGGTTTTTGACAAAAATCAGGTTTCTATGAAATTAATCGATATCTATCGCTGCATAACCGCGCCCGGCGTGAGTCGACGAGAAATCATCCCGGTTGCCAAAGGCAACGATGATTGGATAGCTTTGACCGGAAAGCAGCGGCTTGTCGTTGGCGTCGCCCGAGTCGAGCGGAATCTTGAACTCGATCAGGGTCACGCCGTCCGTTTCGCTGCCGCCAAACTCGAGGATGTCGTTGCTGCCGCCGAGGTCGATGTCTGCCGGGTGCGAGCCGGGCCCAAAGGGTTTGGCGCCAAACATATCATCGATAAAGGTCTGCCCGTCCTTGACGTAGCCAAAGACATAATTCGCCCCTTGCATCTTGTTCTCAGGGTCAAAGCCCACGGATACCCAGCCGGCCGTCTTGGCCGACAGCGCGCCGTACAAAAACTCGGCGTCGGTGGTCCAGTACACGGTCACGCCCGAAGATTCGACCAGGTGGGCGTATTCCCCCTCGCCGATCGCGCCATCGGGCGTCCAGGCCGGTTCTTCGACTGCCGGCTGCGGCGTGGAGGTCGGCGGCTCGGGCGTCGCCGTCGGCGTGGGCGGCGCTTTGGTTTCTTTGGCGGTCTGGCCCGACGTCGGCGTTGCCACTTGAGCCGCTTCCGGGGTAGCGGTGGGCGGTTCCGTCGCCGCTTGCGACGTCGCCGTCGGTGCGGCTTCTTGTGCCGGCGTGTGGGTGGGCGCAAGAGTCGCCGTAGGCGCGGCTGGAGCGGCGGTCGTCGCCGCACAGCCGACCAGGGCCACGAGCAAGATCAGTGATACAACAAGTGTCTTTTTCATTGTAACCTCCATCAGGCAAAGATATTGAGGTTCATTGTATCACGATGCGAAACGGATTCATACGACTAAAGTCCAGATGCGAGCGTTTGTAGCTTGGGGCAAGCGCTCTCGTCCCCGTCCCCGGGGACGAGTTCAGCGCCAACAAACGGTGTCCTTTGATGCCATTGGATCGCCCCCGAGGACGGGGGCTTGGAGCAAAGAGAGCGCCCCCAAGAACAAACACTCTCGTCCAAATCAGCACGCTTGCGGTATGCCTACTGATTCTGCAACACTTCGATCATCGCGGCGATGTTTTCCGGCCTGGCGTCGGCGGGGATGGCGTGCGCCGGCGAGGCGATGTAGCCGCCGCTGCGGCCCACCTCGTCGATCAAGCGCCGGACCTCGTCCTTGACCTGCCCCACGGTGCCGTAGGGCAGCGTTCGCTGTGTGCTGATCCCGCCGTAAAAGCTCAAGCGGTCGCCGTAGGTGCGCTTGGCCGCGAACACATCGATCACTTCGGGCTGGAAGGGATTAAAGACGTTCAGCCCGCACGCGATCAGGTCGGGGAAAACCTCGTCCACCTTGCCGCAGGAATGGATGAACACCCACTTGCCCGCCCGGCGCACGGCCTGGTACATCTGGCGCACGCGCGGCTTGATGAACTCGCGCCACAAGGCCGGCCCCATGATCAGCCCGGTCTGCATGCCCCAATCGTCGCCAAACATCATCGCGTCGACGTCGAATCGACACACGTTTTCGATGAGTTTCAGGTTGAACTCTAAAATTCGGTCGAGCAGGGCGTGGACAAACCCTTTGTCGAGGACCATGTCCATCAGCAAGCGCTCCATCCCGTACAACGTCCAGGCGCGCTCAAAGAGGCTGAAGCCGTGGTTGACGACGATAAACTTGGCGGTTTTGTCGCTCAAAACTGCGTCGTAACGGGCATAGCGCGACGGGTCGTCGGGATCGGGCCAGCGATATGCGTCCAGCGTCTCCTTGTCGACCATCCGGTTTTCGACCACGCCGATGTCCTTGTCGACGGCGCGGTTCCAGCGCACGCCAAACTGATCCTGCCAGAGGTCCGGCGCGACCTCCTGCCAGGCGTCGGTCGGCTCGCAGTCGAGCACGGTCAAACAGTTGCCTAGTTTGCTCACAAAGCCTGGATCGCCGTAAAATGCGGCCATCTTGGCATAGGCCACCTGGGTAAAGCCGATGTGGTAGGGCACCTTATCGGGCGGCCGGTGGTTGAGTGCAGCCAATACACGTTCGCGGTTGTTCATTGGTTTTCCTCCAGTAGGGCGGGTTTCTTACCCGCCGCTTTGGGATCGCTTTGTGCATGCAACCCACTTATCATTCATCACGCATACACCCGCCCCAGCTATACCAATCAAACGGTTCGCCAGAATCAAATTGCGCTCGGTGGTACTCTCGTGCGCAGTTGATAAATTCGACGATTGTCGAATCTATATGCGGCCAATTTGCTGGGTCAGTCAGATTCCAGTATACCTGCCATCCTTCATCGCGCCGCCCCGAATTCTCGTAATCGAGAAGCAATCTGAATGCTTCAGTCAAAGCACTCTCTGCTGCATAAACATTCAGTGCATCATTGTAACTGCTTGTGATAAACTCCCGAACTTGACTGATCCGCTCGTCATACCA
The DNA here is from genome assembly GCA_016931365.1 of Anaerolineae bacterium. The sequence continues at coordinate 2,544 of JAFGEY010000416.1, read as the reverse complement.
CTCGATAAACTGGTATGAAATGTCATACACCTGACGGCCTTGCAGCGCATAGATTTTAAAGCTTTCTGTACCTCCACCATACCACTCGCCTCGGTGGTCGGCGACATAGGCCTCCAATATGCCGTCACCATTGAGGTCGCGCACCAAGCGCTGCGGCACCAATCCGTAGTCCTCATAAAGCGGAGCCGTCAATTCACTCAGTTCCCCATTTTGAGTGATCTGCCAGATATGTACCTGTCTTTCCGAGATCGCTGCTGTTCCGGTATAACTATGATAAATCGCAAGCTCGGGTCGTTCATCACCGTCCAGGTCTTGCCATTCTTCCATTTCTAACACCCAGGAATAGCCACCGGGAACACGCTCTTGCGTATCAAGCAACAATATGGCCTGGTCGTCTTCTAGCCGATACACCAGCACGATTTCGCCCATGTACTCGCTATATTCGCCTACCAACAAAGCGACATACCTGTTATTGCCAACAACAATTTCTGTCATGCATGACAAGTCTGCTTGGTAGCTTTCAAGTGTCTCTATGCGTGCATTGGTGAATCCCACCAACTGAGACAGAGCAACTCGTTCAGCAGACGGCGTCAGAGTAGGCGGAAATGCGTAGGTTATCGGTGTCGGCGTCGCAATCCACATCGGTGTTGGCGTGCGTGCTGATGGTACGACAGGTGTAAAAGGCACCGTCGTAGATGTCGCTCGCTCGGGACTTTTCACGCCTTCTGAGCCGTCCGAGGGTTTAGTCGACAAAGGTGTTATCGTAGGTATCACCGTATCAGTTGGCTCGGATGTATACGTTGCAGAAGGTGTTGGAGTGACCGCGGAATAAGGTGTCCAAGTGTATGTCGGCGTGAGCGCAAAAATCTGTGACTGAGTTGGCGTTACCATCTCAACGAGCGGCTGAGAGACCAAACGACAAGCTGCCGCCGTCAAAACGAACAACAAGCCGCTCCAAAGCAAAAGGCTACGCGACAATATCCGAATTTTGAACTCGAATGTGCTCATTCCGCTTGGGTGCTCCACTCACAGTCAAGTATCGCATAACGCAGCGTATCGTGCCACTGCCCATCGATCTGCACCTTTGCGCGCTCACACCCTTCACATTGCATGCCAACCTTTTCCATCACCCGCGCCGAGGCGGCGTTTTTTCTCACTCCCACGCTCGGCGTGGGAATGCCACCTCACCGTGCCGACGTTTCCGACGTCTTGCGTCGGCGCCGTTGGCATGAGAAAAACCCCTGATCCCTCAATGCATCGACAAGGGCCTGGTTCAACCTCCAAGCATCGCCGTGATCGTGGTCGAACTGCGTGCCCACTTCACTAGGTCCCCTTTTCCGCGACAGCAAACAGCCACGGACCGCTCCCCAGGCGCAGCGTGAGGGCCAATTCTGCTTCGGTACACGCCAACTGCGACTGGAATGGTGCAATCTGTTCGAGCAGCCCGGCACGGTTCACTAGATCATAGATCTGCCCGTAGGCAAAAGCCTCCACAGAGCAGAATCCGCCCACGCTGTACAGCCGCTCCAGGTCACCCGAGCAGTAGTGTTTGAACTGAGATCTGCCACTGGGCTTGAGCCATGCTTCGGGAATCGGTGCGTGCTCCTGTACCTCGAGCCACGTGCTCGCCTCCTGCGGGCTGACCGGCCATTCCTGTGCCACGATCCAACGGTGCAGTGGCGTATCGGGCAAGACCTCATAGTCCTGGCTTGCCTCCAACCCAAAGGCGTCCCGCGCCAACCGGTGGGCGGTGAATGCTTCCTTGCCGGCGCGCTTGAAGGCGATATCCATCTTGGGGTAAGGCCACCTGTACTCCCAGGTCCAGTTCATCGACTCGTGCACCGCTTGCCCGCCAGGTTTGAGCACACGGTACAGATCGGCAACTACTTTTCCGTGTTTGGCGGGATCGATATAGGTCAACACATCCCCCAACAAGAGCACGACATCAAAGCTGGCATCCGGAAAAGCGAGGCCCAGGGCATCTCCGTGGCGGAAGGAGACGTTCTCGGCCCCACGCTCCTGTCGCTCGCTCTCTGCGTGGGACAGGTCCTCATCGGCGACATCGATCCCGATCCCCTCCCCGATCTGTCCTGACAGCATCAATAGGACTTGCCCGCGCCCGCAGCCGACATCGAGCACGCGACCGGCCTGTCCTACCGTTTGCCGTAGCAGTTCGTCCCGGATCTCCTCGTACCACCCAAAATCGACATCACACGGCTGCTGTGGCACGACGCTCAAGTTGAGCGATTCACTCGTCGCTTTCATCATCACGCCTCCCGATGGACAGATCCAGACCGCTTTCTCCACGGGCCCGCCTCTACACTCGCTTTGCCATCAAGATGTCCGGCCTGCCCCACCCGTTCGCGTCCGGCATCACCCCGACGATGACAAAGCCCATCTTTTCTCTCGTTCCCACGCGGGAGCATGGGAATGTCAGCCCACTGTGCCGACGGAGACCGCTAACTTTTACCCACATGTTTGTGGTATATGGCCTGATTGAAAGAAGCATGGTAAACTGGTTGTCCCAACCAACAATCCACCTTT
>JAFGEY010000415.1 GCA_016931365.1 Anaerolineae bacterium | reverse complement strand
GCCAAACTCGGTTTCCCAGACATTGTATCGAAAGCCGGGGCGAAAGGCCAAGCGCTCTTCGCCACGCAGGTGGGTCTTGTTGTAGCGGCCCATTACCTCGCCATCCGGCCCGACCAGGATGGCCGAGTTGTAGAGAATGCTCTCGACGCGCTCTTTGGTTGCCATCCCAAACAGGATGTGTGTGCCGTAATCGCTGGCCCGCTGAGCGATCAGATTGACGATGGGGCCGGGCACACGCTCGGCCAGTTCGACAAATTCGACGCCGCACTCGTAGCCGGTGGTGATCAGTTCCGGGAAAATGGCCAGATCGACGTGCTGTTCGGTACACACCTTGTCGATCCACTCGGCCATCCTCAGCAAGTTATTTTCTTGTTCCCGCAGTTGCGGGCGCATTTGAATCGTAGCGACGGTCACTTCGCGCATTGCAAAACTCCTCTCAAATAGGTTCTAGTATACAACCATTCAGGATTTGCGTCAAAAGAAAAGCCAGGCTCCCGCAACACAGGCGAGAGCCTGGCTTAAAATATGACACCGGGTTGATCAATCGTTTCGTGTGCCTGCCAGGCGCGACGCAAGATCGCGCAATTGGCTGAAAATGATCGGCTTGATCAGCACCAAGTCGGCGATCTCTTGCAGTGGTTCGGCCATGCGCGGATCGGCGGTGCAGAGAATGACCCGCGTTTTGACCAGGCGTCCATCGCGGCGAATCTGGGTCAAAAGCTGCTCGCCGGATACGTTGGGCAAGTGAAGGTCTAAAACCACAACCTCTGGCTCGGTCGCCGCCAGGCGTTTTTCGGCAACAGCACCGTCGCGAACGATCTCGGATTCAAACCCGGCGGCCCTGAGCGATTCTGCAAAAATGAACGACAGGTCAACATCATCTTCGATAATCAACGCGAGGCCTCGGCTCATGACAATGACTCCTTTGAAAAATCAGGTGGCTTAACGGGCAGTTGAACGGTGAATGTGCTGCCCTGGTCCAACTCACTGGAGACGCTCACCGTTCCGCCCATCAATTCGGCAAGTTGTTTGACAATCGACAATCCAAGCCCGGCCCCACGATGTCTGCGCGTCGCCGAGCTATCGACGCTGTGAAATGGTTCAAACATGTGCGCCATAGCTTCAGGGGGAATGCCAGGCCCCGTATCAATCACTTCAATGCTCCAGTGTGTGTCGCCAGACGAAAATATGTTGACCGTTACCGCCCCCTGCTCGGTAAACTTGACGGCATTGTTGACTAGGTTGAGCAAAATCTGGTGCAGGCGTTGAGCATCACCAAAAACAACCTCTGGCATATCCGGATCGATGCGACAGATCAGATCCAATTTTTTAGCATTGGAGAGCACAACCATCGTCGAGTGCATATCACGCATCAGATCGGCGGGCTGCACCTGGCTGAAGTTGAGCGACAACGTCCCAGCCTCAATCTGAGCGCTGTCCAATAGATCGTTGACCAAACTAAGCAACCGATTAGCGTTGGCGACCAGTCGTTGCATCACCTCACTCTGACGCTCCGAAAGCGCGCCAAAAACGGCTTCGTGGAGCATGTCTGCATAGCCGAGGATGGCATTCAACGGCGTGCGCAATTCGTGCGAAACGGTCGATACAAAGGCGCTTTTCATCCGATCCAACTCGGCCTCACGGGTGAAATCTCGAAAAACAGCGACGGTGCCGACGGCTGACCCAGTTTCGCTGTGCACCGGCGCACAACTCACCGAAAGCGTCTTGCGACCCCACTCCAACTTGAATGTCGGAGCCAGAGCCGTGTCGCCTTGCAGCAGACGAGTCATTAGCTGACGATCTTGGACATCCACCTCATGTTCCATCAAGGTTTCCATATCTCGACCGACAATCTGCTCGGGCGGCTTGGTCAACAAGAGCGAAATGGCCGGATTGGCAACCACCGCGCGGCCGTCGGGGCTGAACATAATCACCCCATCGGCGATGCTCTCCAAAATCGCCTGGTTTTCACTCAAGGTGGTAGCCAATTCGCGCGTGCGGTCAAGGACGCGCCGATCTAGTTCGGCGTTGATCGCGCGCAGGTCGGCCAGAGCAACTTCCAGGCTGCGCGCGGCCAGCCAGGAAACCAGCGCGACGGCAAAGAAACCCAGCATCGTCGGTATCGGTGGTACATAGTCGGGCCGGATGCTCACGGCGATGACTGAAACCAGCACACTGCTCAACCCTGCGACGACAAAACTGGCCCAGGGGCGCAGGGTCACGCTGGCCATCAGAATAGGAATGGTAAACAAGAATACACTGCGTCCTTCAACAACCTGACGCGCTTCATCCGAAAATGCAATGATCACCGTGAGCAACAATAAAAAGAGCACGCTGGCCACTTGTCCCGAAGCGTAGCGGTTGATGATCCAGATGATCGCACTACCTGTCAGCGCGGCGATACTTGCCACATAAACCAGACTCACCACCTCATCGTGAGCGATCAGGTGCGCAACATCTGCAATGGCCGTGGCCAGGCTACCTACCACAACGATAGCCATGATACCAAACAGCATAATGTTGAGCAATTTGCGACGACGGGCATCATCGGGGTCTGCGGTAGACACCTGAAGCAGTCGAGTCGCCAGTTTCATTTTCACTACCTCTGTTTCCCCCAACAAACGGTCGAAAACCAGTTGCAATTCATAGCGTCTGCCCGATCACGGACTCGTAGAGAATCAACGCGGCCAAGATCGCCGAACGCACCACCGCATAAGGGATATACAGGCACTTGCCGATCCAGAGTTCGGGGTACGCCGATCCGTTTTTCCGATATTCTTGAGCCAAATATAAAGCGCCACGACGCAAAACTTCTTTGGGCACCGGATCGTACCAATGATAATGCAACAAAGCTGTGAGCGCATAAGCCGTCTCTTCTGCCGTGCCTCGATCGAAAAAGCCCCATGAACCATCCTCACGCTGGTTGTGCAACAACCATTCCACGGTGTTGTGGCAGGCATGGATCAGGTAATCGCCCTCGCGCAGCATACCGATCAACACGTGCGAGGTGGCATAATAGGGTGAGGTGTGCCATTTATCGATCCAATACATATTGTATTTACGATTTTCGAGCAGTGTGACCAGCACGCTCTTTTTGACCCGCTCGCAGGCTGGATAATCGGGCAGCAGCACCAATGATTCGAGGGCGTGTAAATTGGTGCCTACACTGATGTTGCGCTCGAATTTATAAGTCTGAAAAACGTGGGTTTCCTTGTTCTCAAAGCGGGCCAGGATGGACGGATCGACCTCATAGCCGGCTTCGATCAGCAGACGGGTGGTGACAGACGTAATGTCGCCATCGGTGATGCCAAAGGTCGCGTCGAGGCCAATGCCCGTCGGCCCCAACTCGGCGCACAGTCGCCGCCAGATGTCCTCGCCGGCAAAGGCAGTGATCGGCAGGCCGGAAAAAGCTAGGTTGTTCAGCACCCAGGTCAGCTCGAACGTGCTAAACGGATACAAATAGATCACCTGCCATTCGTGCGCGAGGACATCGGCCAGATAAGCATTCGCCTGTCCATCATCGGCGTCGGAGCGCGTCAAATAATACGCCGTCGCAGCGGGCGAGTTGCCCAAAGAACCATTGCTGGCCCGCGCCCCCTTCAGTTGTTCGGCATCGCCGTCGCGTCCCAGAAATTCGAGCGAGTGGACGGTCGAGATTTTGGGCGAGTAGAGCATTTCCGGCGGGATCAGCCGCAGTTTAGCCGTCTGTATCTCGCCATAACCGCACGTGTGTGTGGGCACATCTAGGCCCAGTGCACGCGCCTCTTGCAGCAGCGTGGGCAGCAACAGCTCAAAACCGACCAATTCGAACGGATCGCGCGGCAAGAGATGCAGATGATGCCACAGGTAACTCTGCGCCCGCTGGATTGGCTCAGACACTTTCCACCCAAATCGATTTTCGTACAAAGCGATCACGGCTGCCAGCGTGCAGATAATGCGGTCGTGATAATAGACAATCTCCCCGCCCCAACTGCCATCCGGAGCCTGGTGTCCCAGCAGCCACTCGACCAGATCGGGCCAGTTGGCACTGCTCTTACCCAACGGATACAGCCGCGCCAGCCAGGCAATGTCGTACGGACTTGGCCCCATGCGTTGATCCAGGTTTTGGACCAATTCAATCGCTTCCTGCGTATAATTCATTCGTTCCCCTCTTGATGTGTCATTGATAATGGTAAATTGACCTGCGGCAGCGGGTACCAAAATCCTGCACCGGGATGCTTGCGCCCCACACCCAACACGTGATGTCGATTTACGTGGTAGAACTCGGACAAAGCTTGCCAGTCTTCTGCCAACCAATCCGCATAATCGGTTTCCGCCACCTGCCGCGCATAGAGATGATCGTACAGTATCGCGCGCAACGTGATCTGATCGACATAGGGCGATGGACTGACTGTAAAATATAAATCCTCGTCACCGGTAGCGATGAGCGGCATGTCAAAGACCGTCAATCGATCAAAGCCGATGAAAAAGCTCACCGGATCGACATATTCGCCATAATACGCCTCGACGATCTCGCGCTTGGCCGGCAGCCGACCGTGTGCCTGGTGAAATTGCACGCCGATCTCGGCGACTGTCTCGGCGGCATCGTGCGCACAAACGCCAAAAAACAGGCGGTGGCTACGATGCTCGGCCGTTTCCTGCTCGATGCGCGCAAAATCGTCAAGCACATAGGCCAACGTCGTTTGCGCCAGATAGCGCCGGGCATCGCCATAGACGCGCACACGCACGTCGTAGGCGCGATAAAAATCGCGCAGGCTGGGCGCGCGCGTAAACCACAGCAGTCCTGGCTCAAGGAGTCGCAAATAGGCCTCGTCGCGCGCCAGCAGGTCTGGCCCAAAGATCGGCGTGAGCAGGGTATCGACGCCGTGATCGAAAAAGAGGGCGTACAATTCGCGCTGCCGTTCCCAGGTGATGTCCAAGTATGCCTCGGTCAGGCCCTCCGCCGCCTCCTGCGGATGCTCCAGAATAAACCAGCGGCGCGTGCCGTTGATCGGAAAGACACACACCTGCGGCCCGGCCTGTCGGGCCAGCCCGGCAATTTCAGCCGTTGGCAAACGCCGGAACGTTTCCAGTTCCATCATCCCTCCCCACTTCCACAACCGGCTCACGCGCGCCCCGCCACAATCGACCAACCAGAACAGCATAAAAAGTCAAAATGGCAATCAAAATCACCGGGACATAAATGCTTGGATCGGTCAACACATACGGCCCTGGCGCAACTACACTCATTCCCCAGACAGCAAAACTGGCGGCCTGGATCAGATCGACAAACACATAAGGCATAAAGACGCCCCACAGCAACGCGCGCACACCTCGCCTCTCAACCACCGCAAGCAAGTAAACGAAAACAACCAGACCCAACGAAACTTCCCAGACCATATCTAACCAGATGAACGCGCCCAAGTAAAGGGCAAAAGCCCAGTCCAGGCCCAGACGTGGCACCTCGAAACCGGGCTGCCTTACCGGACGCAGCAGATGATGCAGACCGGCGAACGCGAGAGGCAGCAACAGAAGCACTTTGAACGCAGTAGCCAGGATACGAGTCAGCGGTGAGCGCCCCAGCACATAATAAATGACCTGCCGCACCGAATGGTTATAACCAAGAAAGGGCGCACTGGATTCACGCCAGGGGAAATCGCGGCTCAAGCGGCCCAAAAACTGGACGTACTCGCCATACTGCGTCAAAATGTACTCTGGCCCGGTGATCGTCACAAGCAGGCCAAATACAATCACATACACCAGGACAGCCAATCCGGCCAGCTTGAAAAAGAAACGAAAGCGCCCCAAAAAAAGTGGCACAGCCAGCGCAAAGGCCCAGTGCGGCTTGATCTGCACAATGATCGACAACCAGAGCAGTGCCCATCCCAGCCGCTCCGACAGCACCGCCTCGATGAACCAGGTTCCCAACAAAGCCATGGGCAGATAGATGTTCAGGTAGCCCAAATCACCCCAGAAAGCCGCGAACACCGGCCACAGTGGCAGCGTCCAGGCCAGGGCCAGCGCCGCACGATCCAACCCCATCCGTCGAAAGATGCGCCCCCACCAGATAAAAAGCATCACATACGCAGCGATGTGTAGCAACGTGTGCACTACCGTCACTACGACAGGCGAAAGCGATAAAAAGGGCACAAAAAACAGGGCAAAGATCGGCGCATAAGGGTAATGATCTTCCAACCGCGTCAACGGCCCTTGCAGATACAAGCCCTCTCGCTGCTGAAAATGTCTGGCCGCGTTGAGATAGATCTGCAAATCCGCGGGGATCATCGGCCCTTCAGCCTCGGTCCATTCGGGCAAGTCGCTCTCGCCGTCCGCCGACGGGGCAAGCATCATCCCCAGATAAACGCCGTGAATGGCCAACCGCAGCACGGTGTACACCAGTGCCACGATCAGTAGCACGCGATAGACCTTGGACTGCGCCCAACAGCGCCGCACAGATTCACTCATGCCTCAGCACCTCGACAATCGACAGTCGCGCCGCCCGCCGTGCTGGAAACAGGCTGCCAACCAAGCTCACCATCACCAGTACCGGTACCAGCAGCAGTGCATAAAGTGGATTCAAGCGCACACTCACCCGGCCAAAACCGTACACTTGGGACAAGACCTCGAGCATTCCTTTGGTAAAGAGCCAGCCAAATGGAATGCCCGTCAGCGTGGCAATCAGTGCCAGCACGGCGGTGGTGGTATTGCTCATCGACATCACCTGAGCCGGTGTCATCCCCACCGTCTTGAGTACGCCGATGATGCGAACCTTTTCCTGCATTGCCAGCAACGAAGTATTAAACACATTGACCAGGGCAATGCCAATCAGCACGACAGCCAGGGCCAGGATCGCCAACTGCAAATAGATCACCACGCTTGGAATGGCCTGCTCCACTAAAGTCAGATTCAGATCCGAGTCCGGATGCGGAGACAAAAACGTCCCAAGCCGGGCAACGTTGGCGTTGGGAGCCAACTTGACGTAATAACGCGACGGTTCGGCGCTCTTGACTGCGCGCGTCACCGACGCCAAATTGACGATCATCATCTGCCCGGCGTTGACCGGTTCCGGGTATTTGCCAACGATCTGCCAAGTCAGTGGACGTTTTTCGTTCTTGTCCAGGATCAAGGTCAATTCATCGCCCACCTGCAACCCCAGCCAATCGAGCAGGCCCTGCCCGGCAATCGCCTCGGCAGTGTTCGGCTGCAAAAGACGCCCTCCGGTGATCTGAAAGGGAAACGCGCCCAAGTCACCGTCTACTGCGCGCACCTGAAACGCCTGCCCACTCGACGTTTCAGCCTCGATCAACAGCTCGCCATAATAGGCGATCACGTCGGTGGAACGGCGCAGCAAGCCCTGCGCGCGGCTGTCGCTCATCTCTTGCCGGGTGACAACGGCATCGTAGACAATGCCCAGTAGAGCGGGATTTTGTCGATAGTTTTCCAGTGTTTCGTTCAGCGTCAACCCAAACACTACGCCGATCACCCCTAAAGTCAGATTCAGCCCGGTCATCACGGAGCGGAAGGGTTTGGCAAAAATGTCATTCAGGCCAAGCACCATCACCACCGACGCACCAAGCCGGGCAGCAAGAGCCGTGATCCAAAAAGACCGTCGGCGCGGCGCCTCGGCCCCTACCGAGATCGCCTTGACCGTATTCGCTCGTGCGCCCCGGTAAGCCGATCCCCACGTCGCCAGCAAGATACTGCCCAATACAACACCCCAAACCACCACAATCAGCACCGGATCGAGCGAGGGACGAAAAGTGGTGCTGAGTGAGGCGGCAACACTCTTGAGCGGCAATGGCGATAGGACAAGACCCAAGATCAACCCCAACGGGCAGCCAACGATCCCCAGAATCAGGTATTGGCCCGTGTAAAGGAGCAAAATCTGGCCTTGAGTAAAGCCCAATGCTTTAAGCAACCCGATCTGCCGGAACTGTGATAGCACCGATGAGCTGACGCTGCTGGCAATGACCAGAACTGTCGCTACAACGGCAAACAGGCCAAACGACCCTAAAAACACAAAATTGATCTGTGCGCCAAAGATGGCCGATTCCCTGACGTCACGCCAGTTGGTGTGCGCAACCAGAACATCGTTACGGAGCAAATCCTTGACCTGAGCCACGATCTCATCGACGGTTTCAGGATCAGCTATGCGCAAACCAAGTGACCAGTCCCAGGCAGACTCGTCGGGATAGAGCTTGCGCAACGTTTGTTCTGAAATGTACAGGTAGGGCGGCTGTGAGCTACGATAGGTGTCCCACATCGGGTTATAGGCCAGGCCAATCACCGGCAAACCGATCTTTTTGCCATCCCACTGCGTCAAAGTGATCACCTGACTAACCTGCAAACCATACAGATCTTTGAGGTCTTTGGCGGCCAGCACTTCCAGGTCGTCGGGTCGCCAATCGCGTCCCTCCTGGACCAGCAACCGGTTGACAGCAGGCGGCTCAGGCGGGGTCAGGCGCAAACTAGTCCACACCCGTGTGTCGCCGATCTGCACCCGGCTGGTCACGCTGTACTGCACCCCCGTACTACCGACCACGCCTGGCAATTCCTCAATGCGCTCGATGTCGCGCGCGCGGACCTTGTCGCGGTCGAAATACAGCCAGAGGTGCGCCGCGTTCAGCTCGTCAAAGGCCCGATCATAGGGCGCACCGATGTTCATCAATGTGGCGAGCGCCAGCGTGAGCAGCAGAGAGGCCGCCGCCACAGTGATCACGATCAGCGTCGAGATCAGCGCACGGCTGCTGATATCAGCCTTGATTTTCTGCCAGATTGCATCCATCGGCCTACTGCAACTCGGTCACACGCCGGGCGATGCGTTGCGCGTCGCCGCCGGGCAGCGTGTCGACCAACAGCCCATCGCGGATAAAGATCACATGCCTGGCCTTTGACGCCGCAACCGCATCGTGTGTGACCATCAAAATTGTCTGCCCTTGTTCGTTAAATTCATGCAAAATTGTCAGCACATCCTGCCCGCTGGCGCTGTCGAGGTTGCCGGTCGGCTCATCACCGAGCAGCAGCGTGGGGTTGTTGATCAATGCACGGGCAATCGCCACCCGCTGCTGCTGCCCGCCCGACAGTTCCCAGGGATGCTTGTCAGCCTGGCTGGCGATGCCCAGCCGCTCCAACAATGCCTCTGAGCGCCGTCGAATGGCTTTTTTGTCCCGGCGCCGGGTCAACAGGGCGGGCAGTTCAATGTTGGCGCGCACGGTCAGGTTGTCGACTAAATTGAAGAATTGGAACACAAAGCCGATGTCGGCGCGGCGAAAGCGGGCCAACTCGGTTTCGTTCATCTTTTCGAGATAACGCCCCCCTACGCTTACCGATCCTGCCGAAGGGCGATCCAGTCCGCCGACCAGATGCAGCAGCGTCGATTTGCCGCTGCCCGACGGCCCCATCACGGCCACAAAATCGCCGGCCTCCACCTGCAAAGAAACGCCGCGTAGGGCATGAAAAGTTACATCGCTTGTCTGATATGTCTTTTGTAGATCGGCCGTTTCGATCAGTGCGCTCATTGAAGCGTATAGCCTGTGCGTGTGAATGCTGTTTTGAACCCGTAAATACGTAGAAATCGCTCCAGCAGCGTGCCGGCCGCCGTTTGCAGCATCAATGTCCGCACGCCTTCTTGCCGCGCGTCGAACACGGCGCGCACGGCCAGATTGGTAGCTGCACTGCCGCCACGCCGTGAAGGGATCACCCCCGCGCTGCCCAGCACACCAAAGGTCTGATGACAGATCAGCGAGCATGTGCCCACCGGCTCGTCGTTCAGAAAAGCCAGGTAGTGATGCGCGCCCGGCAGTCCTACCGACGGCGCGAGCAACTGGGCCATCGCCGGCGCAAAATCGAGCGACATGTCAAAGGCGGTCATAAAGACCTGGGCCACAGTCAGTGCCTCCTCCGGCTCGATCTCACGGACCTCAATCCGGGGCGACGGCTTGGGTATCTGAGCCGCCCAGATATCATCCACCACCATCCACGCCTCGGCACCTTCCTGGCGGGCAAATCCGCGCGCCAGCAGGCGTTCGGCCAGATCGGCGGGCGTGCAGGCCGGAGAGACAAAAATCGTCGGCAGCAGGTCTTTGGCCTGATAATACCCCACCATCTCGTCGATCAGCGCATCTATGCCCTGCGAATCGGCGCGCAGCAAACAGGCGTGGTTGACATCCGGCGTGGGAAATATCTCACTGCTGCTCAAGATTGCGTCGGGACGCAAGATCAACTCCAGGCCCGGCGTTATCTGGGCGATTGCGGCCGTGGCCGCATAGTTGGCCCATTCCAGTTCGGCGATCCGTTCGATCTCATAGGTGCTCATTCGACCTCCCCCTTTTGACGCAACGGATAATTCAAAAAAACCAGGAATCCAACCAGCATCAACGCGCCACCAAACATGCCGACCATCCGCACACCCAATGGCCCGTTGGGATCGCCACGACTGCGCCCCAGCAAAAGGATCACCGGCAACAGAGCAGCGACTAGGCCGTTGACCACCTGGTCGAGCAGCCCCCAGACCGAATAATACAGCCCCTCGCGGCGCTGCCCGGTAAGCTGTTCGTCGTAATCGACGATTTCAGCCCCAAACGCCGGGGGCAACATTGCCACACCAGAGAGCGCGACCGCTTGCAGTGTCATCCACAAGATGCCCTGCGCGCCCAACCCTAACGGCAGCCGTTCACCGATCAGCAGCAAACCCGGTAGCACAATAGCCGAGGCGAGCATCGATCCGGCAAAGACGGCCCATTTGCCCACCCGGTTCGACAGCCAGGTGATCAATGGATAACAGACCAGCGAGGCCAGCACCGCCGGGATGTAAAAATAAAAGGCGTCGCCGGTGTCGAGCCGGCAGATTTCGGTAACAATGTAGGGTAGTGTCGCCTGGACGAGGGTTGTGATCCCCCAATAGCAGACCCCGGCGGCGGTCATAATCACAAACGGGCGATTGTGCCGCATCGATCCCAGCGCGCGCCACAGGTCAGGACGATCCGCAGCCATTTCCGCCGCTGGCGGCCGCGGGCGCTCGCGCAGCACGAGAAAAGGCAAATAAAACAGGGGCAACGCGATCCCGACGTAGATCAGGGCCATCACCAAGTACCCGCCCCGGTCGATCAACGGCCCGGCCAGCCCGCCGAGAATAAAGCCAAGCAAAAACGCACTCGCCGACCAGGCCGACATACGCACGCGATGGCTGTCGGTCAGGGCCAGATCGGGCAACAACGCAGTAAATGGAATCTGGTTCAGGCTATACGCGCCATTATACAGAATCAGGATCAAGGCCAGGTAAGCGAGGTTCCACCCCGACTCGCCGCGCACCGGAGGTATCCACAAAAGCACAAAGAAAAGCAGCATCGGCAGCGCAGAGACAAATATCAATGGCAAGCGACGCCCCCACCGGCTGCGAATCCGATCCGACCGGTGACCGACCCAGATCGCGAACAGGGCGTTCAAGGCACGAACGGCCAATGTCGTCACGCCATAAAGCGCCGCCGGGACCAACACCTGTCCTTCCCCTGCGGGTGGCAGATAAAAGTACAGCAGCCATCCGCTCATAACCGACCAGATCGCCGTACTGCCCAGAGTGATCAATGAATAAAAGATATCGATCCGGATCGGTGCCTGCCGCCGTGCTGGATTCGCCGTTTCCACCAAATGCTTTTTGCTCCCAAACCAGCGGACGCGCCGAAACAGAGAGCCTCTCCTTCCTGCGCGTCCTCGCACCACACTTGCACTGTGCCATATCAATGCACAAATAGAGAATACCATACAACATGATCCTTGTCAATCCTGCCCGAGAGCCGGAAAATCCCCTCGCTGTAAATCCGACAAGTGTCAACCTATTTTCAAGTAGACCATCCCTGACCTGTTTTGCGTTTATGCCAAGGTGCGGTATAATGTGCTTTCTGATCTTATCGTCACCCTTGAAGGCCATAGAGGTGTTTGATGCAAGCAGACAAAAGTACAATCATCCTTGAAGCGCAATGGATGGAAAACGAGATACCGCGTATCGAAAACGAGCTGGACGCATTGAAAAAGCTCGAACAGGAACTGCTCACCGCGCCGATCGAGTCGATCAATCAGGTGTACACCGAGACCTACAACAAGGTTCGCAAAAGAGCCTACCCTTTTTACCACCGCCGACGCACAGTCACGCCGACGCGCTATGGCTACAAAGAGCGTATGCTCGACGTGGGCTGGTTCACCATTCTGGCCCAGTTGATCATTCTGGCTGGTGTTGTCTGGGCAGGATATATTGTCTACACGAATTACCAGTGGAGCGATATGAACAAAGGCGTGATCTGGGGCGCAGTCGTGTTGGTGGTCGCGATCGGCTTTGCGTTTGTGCCCGCTTTTGGTGACGAGCTGTGGGAACGGCGTGCGCGTCACAAAGCCGAATCTGCGGCGCAAGAGGCCCGACAGTCGAAGGCTTTTCAGGTTGAAAAGGAAACGCGCCAGAGAAAACTGCACCAATGCCGCGCCCGGATGTCCGAACTCGAAGAACGACTCAAATTCTCGCACCTGCGATACGATGAGCTGCGCCGACAACTTACCATTGGCAACCACAAAGGAGCAACCTTCGATGCCGGAAACCGCAATTCAGACCCCGGACTGGGTTAAAGACGCCGTTTTCTACCAGATTTTTCCCGACACCTTTGCGCGCAGCGAACGTATGCCCAAACCAAGTGGATTGATGGCCTGGGACATCCTGCCCGGCCCGCACGGCTACAAAGGCGGCGATCTGCTCGGCGTCGTCGAACATCTCGACTACCTTGTTGACCTGGGCATCAATGCCATCTATTTCTGCCCTATTTTTCAGTCGGCGTCAAACCACCGCTACCATACACACGATTACAACCAGGTCGATCCGATGCTGGGTGGCAACGCCGCGCTGCGCGAACTGATTGACCAGGCGCACGCGCGCGGCATCCGCATCGTGCTTGATGGCGTATTCAACCACGCCAGCCGGGGGTTTTTCCAGTTCAATGATATCCTGGAAAACGGCCTCAAGTCGGCCTATGTGAACTGGTTTGTGATCAAGGATAAGAACAAGCCACTCGATCCATATAACGCACGCGCCATCGCTCGGAAGAAAGGCAAATGGAAAACCAACTACCAATGCTGGTGGGATCTGCCCCCCCTGCCCGAATTTAACACCGATAACCCTCAAGTGCGCGAATTCTTGTGGGGCATCGCCGAGCAATGGATTCGATTCGGCATCGACGGCTGGCGGCTCGACGTGCCCACCGACATCGATGACGAACCGTTCTGGCAGGAATTCCGCCGCCGGGTTAAGACCGCCAACCCCGAGGCTTACATCGTCGGCGAGATATGGCACCCGGCCCCAGAATGGCTTCAGGGCGACCGTTTCGACGCAGTGATGAATTACGTCTTTAACCGCGCCACGCAGGGATTTTTTGGCGGTGACAAGCTCGACACGCGCGTGCGTCCGGGCGGCTACAAGCTCAAAACGCTCAAAGCCAAAGAGTTTGCCCAGCAGATCGAAGAGATGATAGCCATGTATCCCTGGGAGGTCACCCAGGTTCAACTCAACCTGCTCGGCAGCCACGATACACCACGCATCCTGTCGATTTTGGGCAACGACAAAGAGAGCCTCAAACTGGCCTTCCTCTTCCAGATGACCCTGCCTGGCGCGCCGTGCATCTATTACGGCGACGAAGTCGGCATGCGCAGTGTCGCCGTGGAGGGACACGAAGGCCGGATGACAATGACCTGGAATGAGGCGCGTTGGGACAACCAGCTACGCGATGCAGTCAAGCGGTTCATCGTCGTGCGCCAAAAACTCCCAGCCCTGCGACGTGGCAGTTTTGACACGCTCTATGCCGACAACCGATACAATGTGTATGGTTTTATCCGCCGCTATCAAGACGAGACGATTGTCGTGCTGTTTAACAACGGGCAAGAACCTTTCCCGATCAACATTGGGGTCAAAGACAAACTGCCCGATGGGATCAGACTTAACGACCAGCTCAGCGACAATACGTGCAGCGTCTCACGCGGCCGGTTGATCGGCGGACCGATGCCTCCATGGTCGGGATGGGTGCTCAAAGCGGAGTAAAAACGAATGTGCCCGCTCTCTGTCAAGGTGGCGGGCACATTTTTTGCCAAGTCGTATATGGCCTGTCATTCTGCGATAGGCAAAGTGAAATAGAACGTGCTCCCCTGTCCATAGGTACTTTCCACCCAAATGCGCCCGCCGTGCAATTCGACGATACTGCGCGTGATCGACAATCCCAACCCGGTCCCGGTTTCCTTTTGCATCTTTTGGTCGCGCACGCGAAAGAACTGCTGAAATAGACGCTCGCGATCCTCTTCCCGCAGGCCGACACCGCTATCGGCAACGGCGCACATCACCCACTGCCCCTCTGCCGAATCGCTCCCGCCTCGTCGCTGCGCCCAGACCTTGATCTGTCCCCCGTCGGGCGTGTACTTGTAAGCATTGCTCAGCAAATTGACGAGCACCTGGGTTATCCACCCCGGATCGGCCTGGACGTTGGGCAGGTCAACCGGGAGGTCGACGATCAATTCGTGCTCGCGCGCTTCGATTTCGGTGCGCACCGATGGCAAAGTGTCCTGGACGATCTTGGACAGAGCCACAGATCGCGGGGCAAGCCGGATGCGCCCCGATTGAATCCGTGCACTGTCTAGCAAATCGCTGACCAGATTGGTCATCCGATCCACATTATTCAGGATCACGTCCATAAATTCGTGCTGCTGCCCTGATAATTCGCCTGTTGCCCCCATCGTCATCAGCCGCGCATAGCCGCGAATCGAGGTCATCGGCACTTTAAGTTCGTGGGAGACAATGCTCACAAACTCGCTCTTGGCCTCGTTGGCCTGCTGCACGGCAGCATACAACTGCGCATTTTTGATCGCGATCGCCGCCTGGTTGGCCAGCAGTTGGATTACCAGCAACTCATCCGACGTAAACAGATGTCGCTTTTCAAAAACAACGTTGAATACCCCCAACACACTGTCAACGCGCAGGGGCACACAGGCTATAGCACCCACCGGAATATGGTCCAGGGGGAACACCGGATTGGCCTGGACATCAGGGATGATCATTGCTTCGCCGCTGCGCGCAACCGCCGAGATCAATTTGTTGTCTTCCGGAGGCATCGGCGGCTCGACCAGTTTGCCTTTGGGGGTAATGCCTGCGCCAAAAGAAACTATCTCTCGATGTGCATCATACAGGTACAGGGAGATTGAATCGGCCCCAAAAAGCACCTGGGCGTTCCGCACCACCGAATCGAGCACGGCGTTCAGATCCAGGCTCGACGTCAAATCGAGGCTGATCTGTTGCAGTGTAGTCAACTCGGCCACGCGAAGCTGTGCCTGGTCGTAGAGCTGCGCGTTTTCAATGGCGATTGTCGCGTGGTCGGCCAGGCGACGCAAAAAGGCGATGTGATCGGCATTGAACCCGCCAGAGCGATCGCTCTCCAGGCTAATCACACCGATCACCCGATCTTGTCGTTCGATCGGCACGGCCAATTGCGAGCGCACACTGACCAACAGATCGACATAGTCGGCATCCCGCGTCGTATCCTCGACGCATTCGTGCTTGCCGGTGCGCACCACCCGGCCGACGATCCCTTCGGAAATCGGCCACGGTTCTTCCCAATAGGCATCGATCTCGGGAGGGTAGCCGCGATGAGCGACGACACGCAGAAATTGGTGATCGTCGGAGACGAGGGCCAACGTTCCGGCAGTGGCCGCCGTGATCTGCATTGCCCAGTTGAGTGTGGTATCCATCACGTGTTGGAAATCGAGCCGGGCATTGATCTGCCGGTCGATCTCTTGCAGCGTGGACAACTCGGCCAGGCGCTCATCGAGGGCACGATCGATGTTATCGTACAAAATTGCGTTCTGGATCGCCACCGCAGCCTGGTTGCTGAGGATTTCGAGCATCTCCAGGGCACTTTCATGGGGCCGATAGCCGTCGCGCGGGCGATCGACGGTCAGGTAGCCAATCAACCCCTCACTACTGGTCAGCGGCACATAAAGCTGATCCCCTTCTTGCCAAGAGACAGGTTCACGCTCAGTCGATATCTGCGCCTGGCTGTCGAGGGCAAAGGCAAAATAGCACTGCCCCAGCCGTCGGACACCCTCCAGCGCGTCGAAATCGAGCAGTGGAAAGGTGGTCTGGGCAAGCCGCTCCCAAGTCGCGCTTTTGACCCCGCTCCAGGCGACCACACGCACACGCATCGGATTATCATCGTCGATCAGACTGAGTGTGACCAGATCAAAGCCCAGGCTCTCGCGCACCGCCTCAACCGTGCTCTGGACAACCTGATCGCGGTCGAGGCTCTTAAGCTGGTGTCCCAACGACAGAATATCAGTTAAACGGCGCGTTTGTTCGATCAAATACCGGCTCTGCGCCAACTGATCGGCATACAGGCGGGCGTTGGCCGCGGCGATGGCCGTCTGATCGGCGATGGTATCCAACAGGGCCAGTTCCTCGCTGCCGTAACGCCCGCCCGAGCTGAGCGGGCCAAGCGCTAACACACCCAAAAGCTGATCGCGCGCGCGCAAAGGCACCAACAGCACAGCACCCAGCGCATCCAAGCGGGCACGCTCATCGACGTCAAGACCCGTCTGCCACGCGACCTGTTGCCGGAGCAGCAAGTCGCCGCCGCGCTGCAAACGCGCGATCACCCCATCTTGACGTACAAAACGCAGTCCCGAAATCGCACCGGTGTTCACACCGCCTCTTGTCGCCACCACCTCATAATGTCCCCCCTGCTCCAACGCCAAGACTACGGCGCACCGTGGGTTCACAAGATCGCTCACGCAAGCCAACATCCGATCAAAGATGAACTGGAGATCCAGATGCTCGGTCAGTTCGCGGCTGAAATTTTGCAGCAAGACACGCTTCTGCACAAGTGATCGATCAACAGGCGTGAACCAATGGCGAATGACATCCGCCCACTTGGCCAAGATTGCACGTAAACGAGGCTTTGCTTTTGACTGCACTTGGCGACTCTTCTCTACCATATACTTGCAGCAATACTGTGCGGCAATCGGAATCGATCCTATTGTATCATAACTGACCGACGCTGTCTATAATTGACAACCCGGCTTTTGCTGGCTACAATATCTACATCGATCCACCCCTTATTTCCGGAGGAAACGATGAGCCTCGAAATCGGAATTGTCGGCCTGCCCAATGTGGGCAAATCCACCCTGTTCAACGCCCTGACCAACGCCGGGGCGGCTGTTGCCAGCTATCCGTTCACCACCATCGATCCCAACATCGGCGTCGTACCCCTGGCCGATCCCCGGCTCGACTTTGTCGCCTCGCTGGTGAAACCACAAAACGTGGTGCCCAGCACCGTGCGCTTTGTCGACATCGCCGGGCTGGTGCGCGGCGCGCATCGCGGCGAGGGGTTGGGCAACCAGTTTTTGGGCCACATCCGCAACGTTGATGCCATTGCAATGGTCGCGCGCTGCTTTAAAGACGAAAACGTTGCCCACGTCCAGGAGCGCATCGACCCTGTGGCCGACATCGAGACGGTATGGACCGAACTGATTTTGGCCGATGTCGAGATCGTCGAGCGGCGCATTGAGCGCATCCAGGGCGCGGCCAAAGCCAATCCCAAAGCCTTTGCTGACGAACTCGACTGGCTGGCCCGCTTGCGCAACGGCCTGAATGGCGGACAGCGGGCCAGCGCACTGCTCGCATCAGACAAGGAACGGGCCTGGGCTGCCGAGATGGCCCTGCTCACTAACAAACCCTATCTGTATGCGATCAACGTCGACGAAGCCGATTTGCCCGACGGCGGCGCACAGGCCGAACGGGTCAAAGCGCTGGTCATCCAGGAGGGCGTCGAAGTGGTGGTGCTGTGCGCCCAGACCGAGATGGAATTACAAGAGTGGCCCGCCGACGACGCCGCCACCTATCTGGCCGACCTGGGCCTGTCGGAATCCGGCTTGCAGCGGCTGGTTCATGCGGGCTATCGCGCCCTCGATCTGATCACCTTTTTCACCGCCACCGGCACCAAGACCGTCCAGGCCTGGGCCATCCCGGCCGGGACAACCGCCCCGCGCGCCGCCGGCAAAATCCACACCGACTTTGAGCGCGGTTTTATCCGCGCCGAGGTGGTTTCCTTTGTCGATCTGCACGAGATGGGATCTTTCGCCGAGGCTCGACATCACGGCCGGCTGCGCACCGAGGGCCGCGAATATGTGGTGCAGGACGGCGACGTGATCCACTTTTTGTTCAACGTGTGAAACGTAAAAGCGATTGGCATAAAAAACAGGGCCAGGTCTCGAGCCCCGCTCCCGTTCACTGACCTGACATTCGCGGCCCAAACAACCGCGTGCCGATGCGCACAATGTTTGCTCCCTCGTCAATCGCTGCCCGGTAGCTGCTGCTCATCCCCATCGACAGATAACACATCTCGGCGCCGGGCAGGCCTAGCCGTGCCAACCGCTCAAACGCCTTGCGCGTGGCCCGAAAACAGGGCCGCAAATCTTTCGCATCCTCCGAAAACGGCCCCATCGTCATCAGCCCTTGCAGGCGGATACAGGTTAATCCGGCTATCTGGCGCGCCAGGTCGTCAGCTTGTTCGGGCCAAACGCCATCCTTGTTTGGCTCGCGCCCGCTGTTGACCTCGATCAGCACCGGCATTGTCTTGCCCAAAAAAGCGCAACGTTTGTCGATCTCTTGGGCAAGGCGCAGCGAATCGACTGTCTCGATCATGTCAAACAGTTCGACGGCCGCCCTGGCCTTGTTGCGCTGCATATGGCCGATCATATGCCAGGTCACGCCGCGCACCTGATTGATCATCGCCTGCGTCTCCTGTACGTAATTGTGCCCGACATGGACGATCCCGGCTTCGACAGCGGCCCGCACCTCTTCTGGCGTGCGCGTTTTGGCCGCCGCGACGACGATCACGCCTTGGGGCACCTCGTCCAGAATGTGTCTTGCCGAATCTGCGATCTCGACCAGATGTCGATCCACCACTCACCCCTCAACCGTGTAACGCTTGTCAGTCGATCTTGCCCGCCTCGGCCAGAAATTCGAGCAGCGTCAGCGTTGTCTGCTCGACCAACAGACGGCACGAGCCTTTGCCGTCGGGGTTGAACTGGTCGCGCAACGGAGCACAAATCGTATGCCCGAACTCGGCTAGAAAACGCTCTCGATACCCCTTGGCGAGAGCCATTTCGGGTTTATCATTGATCTTGCAATCGGTGCGGCCCAGCAACGCGCTCATCGCCAGAATGGCGCCGCTCAACGCGCCGCACAGCTCCTCGCGGCAACCACCCACGCCACCGCCAAACAACGTGGCCATCCGCTTGCTCTGCGGATGCACCTCATCCAGAATGTGCTCGCCCACGGCGAGAAACACGGCTTCCGATCAATGGCAGCCCGCGCTTAAAATGTCGCCGGCGCGGGTTGCAACCTGCGTCCATACAGCTCGATGTTCTAGCACAATGCCTCCTCCCAATGTATGATGAACAAATCACTGACACTCATCATATCACCGCTTGCCGGATGAGGCAAGTTGACTTGCCTCATCGCGTACTGCCTGCCCTGTTTCTTCGGCCATACACTCGCTTTTTGTGAGGTGGACAAATTCTCAGCAAACGTTCAGCCTTCTCTTGGGTTGTTTTCAGCTTGGCATGCTATGCTAACGATAGAACATCGAGACGGAAAGGAAACGAAGAAAGATAGATGAACATATACCCACGTGCTGTTGCCCAACCAGAGACTGCTCTATCTCCAGTAACCACCTCTGCGCCCACGATGACGGCGCAACGAGATTCATCCTGGCAAGCTACTCTGCTACAAAGCTTTGACGCCATCAGTCTATCCGAAATGGATCACGTTGCGCTGTTTAGCCGCACCGACACAAAATATGTCTTGAGCGAGGAGCAGCTCTCTCAGGCACTGGCTCGCCTGACCGACCACTATCGGATTTTAGAGATCGATGGACGGCGGCTGCATCGCTATCGGACGCTCTACTTTGACACACCCGACTTGACGCTCTATCGGCAGCATCACAACGGCTGGCGCAATCGTTACAAAGTGCGCGAACGCGCGTACGCAGACTCTGAGCTGGCCTTCCTGGAAATAAAGCACAAAGTCGCTGGTAACACAACCGTTAAAAGCCGCATGCAAACCCAGGCACTGAACTTGCAGATCGCACAAGACGCCAAACCCTTCTTGCGCACCTGTTATCCATACCAGTTGGAAGAATTGGGAGCCAGGCTGCTCAACACGTTTCAGCGCATCACGTTGGTCAGCACGCACCGTGTGGAACGCCTGACCGTAGACGTGGGCCTGTGTTTTTTGTGGAATGATGTGCATACGTCCCTGACCGGGGTCGCGGTCGCTGAAGTCAAACAAGATGGCCGTTCAACGAACTCGGAGTTTGCCCGACAGATGCGCACCTGGGGCGTGCGTGCGACCAATTTCAGCAAATACTGCATCGGCGTTTCGATGCTCTATCCGCAAGTAAAACACAACAACTTTAAGCCCACACTCCGATTGATCGACACATTAATGCGAGGTGATGACTATGTTCAGTGAACTCACTAGTTTTGTCCTGGGCGCCGGTTTTAATCTGCTTATCGCCCTGCTCATTGTCAGGCTTATCTATTATCCTGTTACCAAAAACAAGAATTACGTATTTACCTTTCTGGCTTTCAGTACCATTACTTACTTTGTGCTGGGATTGTTCACCAGCACCACTCTAAGTGTGGGGGTCGGCTTTGGTCTGTTTGCCATCTTTTCCGTGCTCCGCTACCGCACCGAAGAGATGCCTACCCGCGAGATGACCTACCTGTTCATCATTATCGCCTTGTCGGTGATGAATTCAATCTTGATGCTGAACGGCGAGTTGATGAAATTGTTCGTGTCCAACGGAACCGTTGTGGCGCTACTTTATGTGCTGGAAAAGGAGTGGGGCTTTCACTTTGAGGCCAGCACCAAGATCACCTACGAAAAGGTCGATCTCATCACCCCGGACCATCGAGATGATTTGCTGGCCGACTTGCGCCAACGCACCGGCCTGTCGATCAGACGGGTGGAGGTTGGCCGCCTGGATTTCTTGCACGACTCGGCAGAGATCAAGATTTATTATGATAAACCCCAGGCCTCTGCGCAAGTAATTGTAAAGGGAGATTAAATACACTGGAAACTAAGTTTCCTTGAATTTTTGGTTCTCCACGTTAACATCGACATAATGCCTGTTTAGCTTGTCTCTGGCTGACT
>JAFGEY010000414.1 GCA_016931365.1 Anaerolineae bacterium | reverse complement strand
CCTTGTACACCGCACTGCTCTTTGCCGACCTGCCCACGCTCCAACAAGCGATGGGCGGCGTCTTGACCATCGCCGGGATGCTGATCATCTTGCAGGCACGAGTCAGTCCCCACACAGGAGACATACAATGAGTGAATTTTTGTACGGTCGAAACCCCATCTACGAGTGCCTGCACGCCGGCCGGCGTGGAGTGACGCGGCTGCTGGTCGCCGAGGGCAGCAAAGAAAAGGGCACGTTAAGCGAAGTCGTGCGGCTGGCGCAGCACAAGCGCATTCCGATCCAACACGCCGAGCACCGCCAGCTTGACAAACTCGCGCCAAGCGTCAACCACCAGGGCGTGCTGGCCGAAGTTGCTGCGTATCCCTATGTCGAGATTGAAGCAATGCTCGCCGCCGCCCGTGAGGGCGGCGAAGCGCCCCTGCTGCTCCTGCTCGATTGCCTGCAAGACCCACAAAACCTGGGCACACTGCTCCGTACCGCCGAGGTCGTCGGCGTGCATGGCGTCATCCTGCCCGACCGACGCTCGGTGTCGATCACACCGGCGGTGGTCAATGCATCATCCGGCGCGTGCGAACACCTGCGCATCGCCCAGATCATCAACCTGGTACAGACGATGCAATCGCTGAAAGCGGAAAATGTGTGGATCGCGGGGCTGGAAGATGCTCCCGAAGCGCAGACACTATGGAGCGCCGATCTGCGCGGGCCGACGGCGTTGGTCGTCGGCAGTGAAGGCAGTGGAATGCGCCGTCTGGTGCGCGAGACGTGCGACTTTATGGTTCGGCTGCCGATGTTCGGCCAGATCAACTCGTTGAATGCTGCCGTTGCCGGTTCGATTGCGCTATATGAAATCACTCGCCAGAGGGGAAAATAGAATGAGTATCTTTGAGATCGTCATGCTGCTTTGTTTCGGCGCGGCCTGGCCACTGTCGATCTATAAATCATATACCTCAAAGCAAATTGCCGGCAAAAGCATCGGCTTTTTGTTCATCGTCTTGATCGGATACGTGGCGGGGATCATTCACAAACTCACCCACAATCCTGACCTTGTGACCGGCCTGTACATTCTCAACGGCATGATGGTGACGGTTGACATTGTGCTTTATTATCGGAACAAACGGCTGTTGAACTGACAGCGGCGCGTTCCTTTGCTACCAAGGTACTTTCCCAAGAGCCACGGTGATCTCACTTCGGTTATGAAATAACTGGCGGGCACCCGTGACCGTGTACCGTTTGCGTAGCGTTTCAAGGGCCAGGTAGGCCACCTTCGCCGCGCCCCTCTTGGGCAGTTTGAGGGTCAGCAAAGCCCAACCACTGTCGCGGTTCAAATTACGGCCCGCCACATTCATAATGTGCGCCGAGTCCTGGGCATCCATGCGCATGTCGTTGAGAATCACGTCAAACCGCTCGTCCGCCGTCGACAGATAATTTTGCGCCGTTTGACGCACATGTCTCACCGCCCTATCCACGACGAGGCTCGGATGCAGGTCGCCCGGATCCACCGCGACCACACGCATAGCATGCTGGCGCAAAATTCGCGTCCACCCGCCCGGCGAAGCGCCCAGATCGAGCGCCAAACCGTTCGCCGGCAAGCTCAAGTGGAACAATTCCAGCGCTTCCAGCAGCTTGAACTCGGCCCGGCTGACCTGCCCTTCTTCATGTTTGAAACGCCGCGCGCCGCCGGCCCAGTCGCTCAAATTGTCGACGGCGCGCGACAGCCCCAGATACCCTTGCGTCGGCGTGAGAACTAGAGAAAAAACCTGGGCCGGCTGCCGCACATCCAACGGCGCGCCCTGCGCCATCAATTCTTCCGCCAGCCTCTGATTAACGTCGTACCTGGTATAGGGCCAGCCAACTCCAACCTGCCTCGTCTGCACAGAAAAGGTCTGTGATCGGTCAAGATGCGCGGTGAACGAGCGGGCCGCCGCGGCCAGATCATCCAGATCGAGCCTGTCTTGCCTGAGCGCTACACAGGCCTGCACCGGGCAGATGTGGCGACAAAACACCGGCGGCCGTTCGCCAAGCCGCCGGGCCAACGAATCCCAATCCATCTCCAACGCGACCCAGCCGACTCCAGGAGCCAGCCACTTGCGCAGCCGCGCACCCGGATCGATGGCCTGAATCTCGTTCAGAGCGATGACGCCTGAATCTGGACTGGAGGTCAATATCACCGAATTGGCCCTCCCGTTGCATAGGCCAAGATAATCTGGCGGAAGCAGAGCTTCCGAAGCGTGTTTTCGTGTGCGGCTTTTGCCGCACACGAAAACACGCATTTATATATATCCCAACGCGCGCAAGCGATCCTCGACCGCAGCCTCATCCTCTTCGGTATAGACCTCGTCGGCAGCAGGGACATACCCCAACTCAACCAGACGGTCGAGGATGATCTGAGCGCTCTCTTTGAGGGTCTGCGTGCCCGAATTGACCGCAATCTCGGGGTTCGGCGGCGGTTCATAGGGGTCGGACACGCCGGTAAAGTTGGGGATTTCGCCGGCCAGCGCCTTCTTGTACAGCCCCTTGACATCGCGCTCGATCAGCTTGTCCAGCGAACATTCCACGTAACACTCGACAAAATTGCCGATTTCCTCACGGCTCTGGTTGCGCCGTTCGATGTAGGGAGAGATAAAAGAACACAACACCGCAACCCCATTGCGGGTAAGCAGCTTGGCGACAAAAGTAACCCGCTCGATGTTCTTGTCGCGATCCTCTTTGCTAAAGCCCAGGTCGCGAGTCAGGCCCTGGCGCACAATGTCGCCGTCCAGCCGCTCCACCTTGAGGCCGCGTCGGCGCAATTCAGGCTCCAAATATTGGGCCAGCGCTGTTTTGCCCGAACCGGACAGCCCGGTAAACCACAACGTAAAACCTTTTTGTTCTGCCACTCGCTCTATCCTTTCAATCCAACGTGATCCAATTGATAAAATTACCCAGCTTTCCCCGTCCATCTGGCCGGATCGCCGTATCGTCGCCGGTCAGCCATTGGTCGGCCAAAAAGGTGCGCATCCCCGCCCGCTGCGCCGGTTCGATGTCGCGCTGCACGTCGTTGCCGACCATCACACACCTGGACGGATCGACATCCAGTATCACGGCGATCTCGCGGTAATATGCGGGCGCAGGTTTGCTGGTGTGCATATTCTCATAAGCGGTGATCAGGGCAAAAGGCATATCGCCCACCCCGGCCCAGGCCAGCCGGTGCTCGATCGCCCGGCGAGGAAAAAGCGGGTTGGTCGCAACAACGACGCGATAGCCGGCATCCAGGCAGGTCTGCACGGCGCGGCGCGCGTCGGGATGTGAATGGGTGTGCACTTGCAACTTGGGAAACTGCTCCTCATAAAAATATGTAAAGAATGGATGCAACTCATCCCAAGGTCGCCCCAGCGTCGGCGCGAAAACGCGCACAAACGCCTGTTCATTGCTGATCTGCAAATCCTGATCGCGGACCATCGCTTCCGTCGCCGCGAGCAGCGCCTTCATAAAAGTCTGCGGATCGGCCAGCGGGCGGGCATAGTCGGTGAGCAGGGCGAAATAGTGTTTGAGAAAGCCGCTCTCCATCTCATCGCCGACGTCGCTGAACAGCAGCGTATCGTCCAGGTCGAACAGAACTGCATGCAGGCGATCTACCACAGTCGCTCCTCCCCCATCCACGCCGGCACATCGAGGCCCAGCAGATCGAGCATCGACGGGGCCATTGCGCGCCAGGTGCGATCCAGGCGATGGCCTTGAGTTATATCTGGCCGCCACAGCAAGTACAGTCCGTGTTGAGCGTGGTTGGCGTCGTCGGGGCCGGTGTCGTTCTCAAAGGTATAGATCGATGGATTGCCCACCGCACCCACCGCACGCCAGGCCAGGTCGCCCAGGTAAACGATCAAATCAGGCGGAATGTTGTTGACCCGCGCGTACACCATTTCGGGGCGAAAAACGCGAGTGCCCAATGGCGCGCCGTCGGGGCCGGGCAGCGCTTCCAATTTGGCCGTCAGCTCGGCCTTAAATGCCTCAATCTCATCCGGCGGGATGATGCCCTCCGGCTCGCGCCCCTGAACGTTAAGCGAGACGCGT
Source organism: Anaerolineae bacterium (assembly GCA_016931365.1). The sequence goes on along the minus strand of JAFGEY010000414.1, from coordinate 9,799 downwards.
CCGTAATAGCCGCCCGCGCCCCAGGCCTTGGTGCGGCTCCAGTCGATCTCGCACATCGTCAGTGAGGTGATCCCTACCGGCTTGAAAGCCAGGGTCAGGTAGCCCTGCTCGATCAGCCAGTCATTGAGACAAAAGCCGCCCAGCATCGGCTGCGCGCCGTGGTCGCTCATCACCAGCAGCGAAGCATCATCGGGCAGCAACGTCAGCAGTTGGCCGATGCGCTCGTCGATGAACTGGTAGTATTTGCGGATCGTATTCTGGTACGGATTGCCCGGCTCGTGCTTGGGATGGCGCGGATCGATGTATTTCCACATGCCGTGATGGATGCGGTCCGGCCCCATCTCGACAAACATGAAAAAATCCCATTCTGCGTGCGTTTTGAGCAGGTGCTCGACCAGGTCAAAGCGCTGTCGCGACATACGGTAGATATTTTGCAGCAAGCGCACCTTGTCGTTGGTACGAAAGTCGGGGACGTCAAGCATATATTCGCCCACCGTGTCACGGATTTCGTCCTTGAACTCTGGCGGCCAGGTGTACGCGCTCGACGCGCTGGGTGTGAGAAAACAGCCAACCATAATCCCGTCGAGCGGCCGCACCGGGTAGGTTTGCGGCACACCGACGACGAGCGAACGGCCGCCAGCCTGCCCGACATAGTCCCACACACGCGGCAGGCGAACCTTGTCCGCGGTCGCCATCTCCATCTGTTCGTAGGAATAATCGGCCCGGTTGCGAAAGCCGTAAAAGCCGTGTTCGCCGGGATCGCGCCCACTGAGCATACAGGCCCAGGCCGGCACGGTGATCGGCGGGATGGTGCTTTCCAGCCGGCCGTAAAGGCTCTGAGCGGCTAATGCCTTGAGCGTGGGCAGGTCATCCAGCCACCAATCAAAGGCCAGCATCGGATCAAAGCAGTCCAGGCCGATCACAAACAATTTTTTCATCTTTTCCTCGGAACGGAGAGAAACCTGGTCTTTGACAAAAACCAGGTTTATTTGTCAATTACGCTATTCGCCGCGCAGCGCCTTGTAGCCATCGATCAAAATCTGGGCCACTTCGGGGCGGGTAATCTGCGGCGGCGGCGCTTCGCCGCGCAGCAGCATCTCGCGCACCTTGGTGCCGCTCAAAAAGAACCAGTTTTCCTGACCGTGCGGGCAAGTCTTGGCCGTAACCACCGCCTCGCACTTGTTGCAGTAAAAAGCGTGCTCGAAAAAGAGCGGGATGATGCCAATCTCTTCCGGCTCAAACTGATCAAAGATCAACTGCGCGTCATAGGTGCCATAGTACTTGCCTACCCCGGCGTGATCGCGCCCGACGACAAAGTGAGTGCAGCCGTAATTCTTGCGGCACAGGGCGTGGAAAATGGCCTCGCGCGGCCCGGCGTAGCGCATCGCCGCCGGAAAAACACCTAGCAGCACGCGGTCGGCCGGGTAATAGTCGCGCAAGATAGTCTGATAGCTCTTCATCCGCACGTCGGCAGGGATGTCATCGTCTTTGGTCGTGCCAACCAGGGGATGCAGGAACAGCCCATCGACGATTTCCAGTGCCGCTTTTTGGATGTATTCGTGCGCACGGTGGATGGGGTTGCGCGTCTGAAAGCCGACGGTGCGCCGCCAGCCATTGGCGGCAAACATCCTCCGCGCCTGGATCGGGTCGTAGCGAAACTCGGGGAATTCCTGCCCCGCCGGTCGATTAAGCATCGTGATCGGCCCGCCGAGCAACACGTCGCCCTGAGCGTACAGGCGCGCCACGCCGGGATGCGCCTCTTCGGTCGTGCGATACACCTCGCGTGCCTCGCGTTCCTTGTCATAGGTGTACATCTCGTCGACGTGCATCGTCGCCAGCAGGTGATCGCCTTCGTCGGTCGCCTGGTAAAGCGCAATCTCGTCGCCCTCCTTGATGCCGTCGGCAAAAGCCTGGTCGACGGGCAAGGTGATCGGGATCGACCACACCAGATCGCTCGCCAGGTGCATCGCCTCGACGACGCTTTCGTAATCGGCCCGGCTCATAAATCCGTTCAACGGACTGAACGCGCCGACAGCAATCAGCTCCACGTCCGACACGCTCACATCCGACAATACAAGCCTGGGCAGTGCTGCTGCTTTTTCCAAAGCGCCCTCGCGGGCCACGCCGCGCAGTTCGCAATTGATCAAAGTGCCGCCATGTGGTTTGATTCCGGGCACGGTTGGCATTTTATATCCTCCTGACACAAACAAGAAATGAGCTAAGAGTATTTCATTGACCTGTCAATGAAACGTCCACGCTATTATAATACAAGACCGATCTCACGTCAAATGAAGGTATGCAGCGACACAAAAATATGGTATAATGTGCCCATCCAATAACGATGTGATTTGACATTCAGAGATTGTTGATAGACATACTACCAAATGTCACTATTTTCCGAATGTGTTCAATGAAGAAAAATCATCTGGCTGTTCTGTCTTTTAGTGCACTGCTGGCTTTACTGGCAGGCTCACTTTTGCTAAATTGGTTGTTTTTCCGGCAGGGGAAAGCATACTACCTGGAGCTAAATGCAACTCGTCTAGATCCTTGGGGTTCGGATTTCTACGCCGATGGAGTGACGTCAGTCAACTCTGGGGTTGCAAGGGTTGTCTTCTTTGGTGATTCACGGGCATATGCCTGGCCTCCACTAGAAGGTTTGCGTCAGTTCGAGTTTGTCAATCGCGGTGTAGGAGCGCAAACGACAGCACAGATATCGGCAAGATTTCAGGAGGATGTTGCCGGGCTAAGCCCAGCTATTATCATCATCCAGATGGGAATCAACGATTTAAAAGCAATCCCGCTATTTCCCGAAAGAAGGGATGCCATCATAGCAGAATGTGAGGCGAATATCGAGGCAACCGTAAGAGCATCGCGCGAGCTGGGAGCACAAGTGATTCTGACGACGATCTTTCCGTTAGGGGATGTCCCGTTAGAGAGACGACTGTTTTGGTCTCCGGATGTAAAAACAGGAATTGAGACAGTGAATGACTACATCCGTTCGTCAGAAGGAAAAGGTGTGATCATCTTGGATGCAGCAGCAGTGTTGGCGGACGAACAAGAGCAGGTCAGAGAGGAATACAGCGTCGACTTGTTGCATGTCAGTCCGGCTGGATATAAAGCACTCAACGAGGAGCTAGAACACGTACTGGCGGAGTTAGGACAAGCAGCTTACGGGGTTGATTAAGCCTGTTTATTCTGAACCATATCTTAACGGGAGCAATTATGAATCAAAACCTGCTTTGGAATATCATCGAACGAGCCATCGAAGAAGACGCCGGCAGCGGTGACGTGACCAGCATGTGGGCGCTGCCCGGCAACGTCGTCGCTCGAACCCAAATCGTCACCCATGACGAAGGCATTTTGGCTGGCGTAGCCGTGGCCGAGCAGGTGTTTAATCGGGTCAATGCACTGATCGGCTTTTCGCCAACCAAGTTGGACGGCGAAACCCTCGCCGCCGGCGACACAATTGCTTCCGCGGTCGGCCCGGCGGTCAGTGTGCTCACCGCCGAACGCAGCGCGCTCAACTTTATGCAGCGCATGTCGGGCATTGCCACACTGACACACCAATATGTCGAGGCCATCAAAGACACCAACGCGGTCATCCTTAGCACGCGGCAGACCGCGCCCGGCTTGCGCTTGATCGACCAATGGGCGGTGCAGATTGGCGGCGGCGGCATCCACCGCTCCAAACTGGACGACATGGTTTACATCCGCGACAACCATATCGCACTGGCAGGAGGCATCACCGCAGCGATGGAATCCATCCGCAAGTCGAACACCGGCCTGCAAGTCGCCATCGAGGTCAGGACGTGGGCAGAACTGGATGAAGCACTCCCGCTCGATCCCGACCGGATCACTTTGAGCCAGATGTCGGTCCAGGACATCAAGGACGCGGTGAAATGGGTTGCCGGACGGATGCCGCTGGAGGTGTCGGGAGGAATTACGCTGGACAACGTGCGCGAAATCGCCGAAACCGGCGTGGATTACATCTCAGTCTCGGCGTTGGCGCGTTGGTTCAAGCCGCTGCACATCCATTTGGAGATCGAAAAGCTGCCCTGACGCAGACTTAATCCGTCAAAAAACCGCGCCTCGGGGCGCGGTTTTTGCTTATCGATGTTCCGATTGGCAGTGCGGGCACAAATGCGTCCCCCGCCCGCCGACGACGATACGCACGATCTGCGTACCGCATTGCGCGCAAGGCAGCCCCGCCTGCCCGTACATGCGCAGCCCCTCCTGCTGCCGCCCCGATTCCCCTTCCGGGCGCACAAAAACCGCGTCGAACGAAGTGCCGTGATGCTCAAGCGCCTGTTTCAGCACTGCACGGATCGCACTATGTAGTCGAACCCAATCAGCCTCGACCAGTGTATCGGCTCTACGCTGCGGGTGCAGCCCGGCCCGAAACAGCGATTCATCGACGTAAATGTTGCCCAACCCGGCGATGAATCGCTGATCGAGCAACAGCGGCTTGAGCAGCCCCCGTCTGCCCCGCACCATCGACGCCAAGGCCGCTGCCGTGAATGCCTCCGAGAGCGGTTCCGGCCCCAGGTCGCCGACCACCCGGCTGACATCTTGGACCAGCCACAAACGGCCAAATCGGCGCGGATCATAGAAATAGAGGGCCAGGCCATCGTCGAAATGAAACTCGGCGCGCAGGTGCTTTACCTCGCCCAACGGCTTGAGCACGAGCCGCCCGCTCATTCGCAAATGAACGATCAAGTGCGTATCGTTGTCCAGATCGACGAGGATAAACTTGCCGCGACGCCACACGCGCTCCCATCGCCGCCCGATCATTCCCCCGACAAAACGAGCGATATCCCCCTCCGGTGCGGCGATCGCGCGCGGCCAATCCACTTGTACCGATGTCACCGTCTGCCCAATCAGGTGCGGACGCAGATCGCGCACAATGGTTTCGACTTCGGGCAGCTCGGGCATCAAGAGGCTGCTTTCTCGTCGTCCATGCGGTGCGAGATCACACACGACACACCGTCGTCGCCCATCGACACACCGTAAACAATGTCGGCCATCTCGATGGTGTAACGGTTGTGCGTGATGATCACAAACTGGGTTTCTTCAGAAAGTGACTTGAGCACGGAGCGAAAGCGCCCTACGTTGGCCTCATCCAGTGCAGCATCGACCTCGTCAAGCACACAAAAAGGTGTGGGGCTAACGCTGAGGATGGCAAAGATCAGCGCTGCCGCAATTAGCGCGCGTTCGCCGCCAGAGAGCAGGGCCAGACCCTGCTGCCGTTTACCGGGCGGGCGAGCGACAATGTCGATGCCGGTGTTCAGCAGGTCATCGGGAGCAGTCAACTCGAGGTGCGCCGACCCGCCATTAAACAGCCGGGTAAAATAGGTCTTGAACTCGCGGGCGATGGCCTCAAAGGTCTGTTTGAACTCGCGCTCCATCACTTCATCCAGCTCGGCGATCACCTCGCGCAGTTGCGTGATCGCCTGTTCCAGGTCGGCAGACTGTGTGGACAGAAACTCGTATCGCTCGCTGGTCTCGCGATACTCGGTGGGCGCATCCGGATTGATCGCCCCCAGCAGGTGCAAGCGCCGGCGCAGGGCGTGCATCTGTTCCTCGAGGCCCTCGGGTAGCACATCGACCTCGGGCAGCGACGAGACCAACCCATCGATCGGCAGCAACGGCTGGCCCGACATCTCTTCACCCAGGTTCAAATCGACCAGGCCCAAATCGTCCTCGATCTGCCGCCGCAGGCTCTTCATCTGGTCTTCCTGGCGCGACACCTGCAACTCGACGTGGCTGTGGCGCGATTCCCAATCTTGCAAGCGTGCGCGCGCCCGGCGCTCATCGCGCTCCAGCTGGGTTTGCTGCCGCTCCAAGTCAGTCAGTTTGGATTCCGCCGGCTTGATCTGGGCCGTATAGACCTGAATCTGCTCGCGCAGGTTGCTTTCTTGAGCGTGCGTTTCCTGGAGGATATGCTCGGTTTCGGACAGTTGATCCGCCAGTCCTTGCTGGCGGTTCTGGCGCACCAACACGCGCCGCTCGATCTGGCGCAAGCTGTCCCGCGCGGCGCGCAGTTCGGCCTGCTTGCCAGCCTCTTCTTGCCGCACCAGGGCCACTGCCGACTGGTACTCATTGAGTCGATCCTGGAGTTCGACATCATCCTGCCTCGCAAGTTCGACTTCAAGCTCGGCCAGAGCCGCATTAGCCGTGCCGGTCTGGCCCTCTAACACGTCGATACGCTGCCGCATCGACAACTCATGATCGGCGAGCGTTTTGCTCTCTTGAGTCAAGATGCCGATGCGCTCACGATACCAACCCTGCTCGTGGGCGACCTGCTCGACTTGGCGCTGTACCTCATCGCGCTGACGTACCTGCTCGCGTTGACCATCTAGCCATGCCCGGCGTTTGGATTCCAACAAGGCCACCTGCTCGCGGACCAATTTTTCATCGGCCAGGGCGCGATCCAACAGTTCGACGACCTGCTCGCGCTTTTGCTCCAGACTCTGAATTTGCCCCGGCAGTTCGCGCCACTCGCGCTCGCGGGCCAAAATGCCGCCCTGCCGGCCCTGATTGCGCGTGCCGCCGGTCACGGCGCCGCTTGAACGCACGATCTCGCCTTCCGGGGTGACGATCTGATAACTGCCTTGCACACGGTCGAGAATGCGGTGCGCAGCTGCCAGATGCTCGCAGACCAGCGTCCGCCCCAGCAAATACTCGACAACGATGCGCAGGTGCGGCTCGCACTGCACCAGATCACTGGCGACGCCGATCACGCCATCTATTGACGCGCCCTCAAGCGGGCTGCCCGGACGCAGCGTATCGAGCGGTAACAATGTCGCCCGCCCACCCTGGGTGTGCTTGAGGTGTTCGATCGCCGCCTGGGCATCATCCCAGGTGCGCACGACGACATCCTGAAGCTGGCTGCCCAGCGACACTTCGACCGCCACCTCCAGGTTTTGTGGTACCTGGATCAACTCGGCCACCGAGCCGACAACGCCGTGCAATTGCTTGTTTCCCGCCGCCTGAAGCACGTTGCGCACCCCGTCGAACAAACCCGAGCCTTCGGTGCGCATGCGAGTCAGCACTTCAAAACGCTCGCGCAAACGGCCGATGTGCTGATCAACCTGATTGAGTCGTTCGCGCAAGTCGGCCTGCCGGGCCTGCAATTGGGCGATATGCGCCTGGTGCTGCTCGTACTGGGCTTGCGCTTGGGCCAGCGTCTCGTCGATCTGAATGAGACGGGTTTCAAACCGGGCACTCTGTCCGCGCAACGTCCTGACGCGTTCATCCAATTCGTCACACGCCTTCTCGTGCAAAGCCTGTTCCGTTTCAAGTGCCCGGCGGCGCTCCTCAAGCTGAGCCAGACGATTTTGGCCGTCGGCGATGCCGGCGCGCAGACTGAACAGCTTTTCTTGCGCCGACGCCCGCACCTCGACCATCGACTGGACGCGTTGCCGGTGCTCGTCGAGCGCGCGTTGCGCGTCTTGAACCAACCTCTGCTGCTCGGCGACAACCTGGGCGATGCGAACCAGCTCGGCTTCCGCCCCGGTCACCTGCGCCTGCTGCGCGTCACATTCGGCTTGCAACGCGGCGAGTTCGGACATGACTTGCTCGTGCTGCTGGATCAGCATGCGGCGACGCTCTCCGGCTACAGCCAGCTCGCGCTGATTCGCCTCCGACCGGGCGTGCAAGGCGCTGCTCTGCCGGTGCCACTCGCCCAACTCCCGCCGAAGTTCGCCCTGTTCAACACGGATGCGCTCGATGCGCTCGCTCAACTCGCGCACCAGGGCTTGCTGAACCACCAGTTGCTCGTGCTGGTGTTTGGCAACGGCGCGAACGCGATGCAGATCGTCGCGTCCTCGTTTCCATTGAAAGCTGTACCAGATGTGCAGCGCGTTGTCAAGTTCCCGGTGAATCTGATCATATTCTTCAGCGCGCTCGGCCTGACGCTTGAGGCGTTTGATGCGAGGCTCGATTTCGGCCACCAGGTCGTAAACGCGCAGCAGGTTTCGCTTGGTCTCATCAAGCTTGTTCATCGCATCGGCGCGGCGCGACTGGTACAGGGCCAGCCCGGCGGCTTCTTCGATCAATTCGCGGCGTTGCTGAGGGCGCAGCGACAGCGCTGTATCGATCAAGCCTTGGCCGACGACCGTATAGGTGCGCCTGGACAGACCGCTTGCAGCCAGCAAGTCGGCGACATCGCGCAGGCGAACCCGGCTGCCGTTGAGCAGATATTCGTTCTCGCCAGAGCGATAGGCGCGGCGGGTGAGGGTCACTTCGCCGAATTCGATCGGCAACCAGCCGTCGGCGTTATCGAGGGTCAGTGTAACCTCGGCCAGTCCCATCCGCGCACGCCTTTCGCTGCCGGAAAAGATCATATCCTCGCCTTTTTTAGCGCGCAACAGCGAAAAAGACTGTTCGCCGAGCACCCAGCGGATCGCGTCGGCGACGTTAGACTTGCCGCTCCCATTTGGGCCAACGATCGCCGTGATGCCCTTGTCAAACAGGAATCCGGTATCGGAGGCGAATGTTTTATATCCTAAAAGGTCGAGCTGTTTCAAACGCATAAGTCAGGAACCAGACATCAGATTGAGCAAGACAGGAATAAACAGCAGACACAGATTGATCGCCACGCGCGCCGACAGAGCGGTCGTAAAGCCATAGCGCTCGTACAAAAAGCCATAGATCGCACCAAGCACAGCCATCACCCCACAGACAGCCAGCAAAACGGCCCAGAATGAACCCGCCGCCGGCAAAAAGAAGAGCAGTCCGGTCACGGCATAGAGACCAACGCTGATCAAATATCCGCGCTCGCGGTGCAGCACATCCTGGAAAAAGAGGCTTTCGGCCAGCGGAGCGAGCAAAACGAGGTTGACAAAGGCCAGCGTGCCAACGACATCGGCCTCTCCAGCGACCCAGATTTGAGCCTCAGCGAGCACCACCGACGAAGTATACGCGCCGACGTAGAGAATGGGCACAGACATCGTCAGGGCGCGGCGGGCGACAAGCAAAAGGGGCACGCCCAGAGCCAGGCCGATGCCAATGCCGCGCCCCAGGTCGGCCCAGGTGTACGACAATTTGAGTGACCGTCCCTCACGGAAGACCAGCCACAGAAGTAGCAGGGTTGTCCACAAGACAGCGAGGCGGACGCACACCGGCAGCGTCCAGGTGCCCAGCCCAACCCCGGCCAAGATCACGGCGGCGAAATAAGGGTCGAGCACGATAGATGGCGCGCTGGAACTCCCGCCAGACGACGAGCCATTTATGGGCCGCCGGGTCACGCTGCGCGCTCCATCACCTCGGCAATGACAGCGATCGCCCGGTCGATATCCTGGGCGGCGATGCCGTAATGGGCCACCGCACGAAGACGTTTAGGCCCGGTGGGCAGCATCAACACGCCGCGCTCGCGCAGTGCACCAGCCAACTGCAAAGCAGTCAACACCTCAGAGACGATGTCCAGGTAGACGATGTCGGTCTGGAACGCGTCCGGATCGACTGCCAAACCTGGAATGTCGACAAGCCCCTCGGCAAAACGGCGCGCGTTGGCGTGATCCTCGGCCAGCCGGTCGACCATCTCGTCCAGGGCGACAATTCCCGCCGCAGCGATCACCCCACACTGGCGCATCCCACCGCCGACGGCCTTGCGCCAGTGCCGCGCCTCGGCGATAAAAGCCTTGCCGCCGCACAGCACCGATCCGACCGGCGCGGACAGCCCCTTGGAAAGGCAAAAACCCACCGAATCGGCATTCCTGGTCAGCGCACTGACCTCTATGCCCAGCGCGACCGCCGCGTTAAAGATGCGCGCGCCGTCGATGTGGACGCGCAGCCCGTG
>JAFGEY010000413.1 GCA_016931365.1 Anaerolineae bacterium | reverse complement strand
CGGTCTTGCCGTCGCGGTAGGTGCGGCGCTCGATGATGACCTCGGCGAAGTCCACCGGCAGCCAGCCGTCACTGTTGTCGAAAGTGAGTGAGGCGCGCGCCATCCCCGCGCGGGAGCGCTTCTTGCTGCCGGCGAAGATCATATCCTCCCCGGTACGCCCGCGAATCGTCGTCAGGCGTTGTTCGCCCAACACCCAGCGGATCGCGTCCGCCACGTTGCTCTTGCCGCTGCCGTTGGGGCCGACAATCGCCGTGATACCGGTGGGATAGACAAAGGTAAGCGGGTCCGCGAAAGATTTGAACCCTTGAACGTCGAGTTGTTTGAGTTTAGACATAGTGCTCCGAAAATAGTCTGATAGTCGTTAGTCGGATAGTTGGCTATGAACGCTGTGGGGGCGTTTCAGGCCAGACCGGGACAAACATCATCCACTGATCGGGTCGGCGGCGGATCAAAGCCTCGATTTCAGCCAGCACCCGCCGCAGGTTGTGAGCCACATCGGCTTCAGCATCCCCTGTGCGCTCCATCGCCATCGGCGGATTGGCATCCACGTTATAGACGCCGCCGTCCTCGCCGTCCTCGTAATACGCCGCCATCGTGATCACGAGACAATCAGTGCGCAGTGGGATGCGGATATAGCCGGTGGGCAAATACGCCGTCGCACCGAAGAACTCGACAGGTTCGTTCCCCGCCGTGACCGGGCGATCCACACCGGTGATAACGAGGCCGCCGTCACGCAAACGCGCCATCGCGTCCCGCAAACTCCTGGGAGAGATCGGGGTCATGATGACATTGCCTTTCTCTCGCAGGCTGTTAAAAAATTCAAAACCGGCCGGCGGCTCGGCCAACGAGAGCGCCTGCATCGGCACGGGCACATACTGCGAAAGCCCAATCCAGGCCAGGTCGAAGTTGGACATGTGTGCGCCCAAGACGAAGAGGCCGCGCCCGGAAGCAAGTCCCTGATCCAGGTACATTTTGGTCTCAGGGGTCATACGCACCGGCGGATAAAACTGCTCCACGTCTATCCTGCCGCGCCCGACGTTGTGAAAAAGCTCGTAGTAGCCGCGATTCGCATTGCTGATGAGGCGGTAAGCAACCTGGTGCAATTCCTTTTCGGAGGTTTCCGGCCCCAGCACGTGACGCAGATTCGCCCGCACGGTCCAATACACGTCCGGCTTGAACGTCACCATCAAACGCGACGCCAACGCAGCGACGTACTTTCCACCGCGCGGCGGGAGATATTTGCCCATATAGAAACCCAGCCGGGTAGGCCAGCCTTTGGCGAAAAACGCTTTGGCTCCCACAAATTCAACCTTGATGCGGTTCTTCGCGCAGCGCGCGCGGCGCTTCCACGAGGACCGGGACACCGCGCAGCAAGCACAACAGCAACGCCAGCCACGCACAAACCTGCGCCACAACGTTGATCGTCACCACCGCGGGACTGCCAGCGGCAGCCAGACCATGCGTCAGCGCGAGGAAGAAAAAAGCAGCGGCTTTCACTATCGCAAAGGGTGTGCGCAGCCAGGGCGACTTGACCAGAAAACGCCCCACACGGGAGCGCATCATCTCGAATGGCGAGAGGCCCTTCGAAGGCGCAACGGCACGGACAGCGTCCACAAACGTGCCGCGCACCAACACGATCAAGGGGAAAACAATGGGGATCAAGTCCAAATCCGCAAACACCACCCACATCAAGTATTCTACCGCACGGTCGGCGGCGATGTCGAGCACGCTGCCAAGGACTGACGTTTCACCCCGTTTGCGCGCGATGACGCCGTCAAAACTATCCATCACAATGAGCAGAATAATGAGCGGTGCAGCAATAAACCGTGGCGTCGCCCCCGGTTGGTAGAGCAAGAAAATGATCAATACAAGCAAAGGTATCCGCGAGAGTGTGATTATATTCGCCAGCATCGTCCCTCTACCTCCGAAAATAACCAATTTTGTCTGCCGCGAGTTGCCAACTCGCACCACGATATTCTCATCCGCGCAGATGCGGTGGCATCGCGTCGGCCCGCAGCAGGTCTTGCAATCCCCGCAGCACCAAAACAGGGCGCAGGCGCGCCACATCGGGCAACGGTGTCGTCCCGACATAGGCGTTGTGAAGCGTGGCCCAGGGCTGTTCCAGCAGCGCATCCAGCGCCCAATCCACCGGCTCCAGGAAGCGATCCAGGGCCTCACGTTGGATTTGCAGCAGCGCGCGCGATGTGCGAGGCGCGCCCGCTTTACCCCGCCAGCGCCGTAGTGGTAGCAAATACACCGCTTGCACCAGTGCATCGGGCATCTCAGACCCACCCAATTGCGGCGCAGTCAGAATAAAGACGTAAGGGGTCGCGGCTTCAACATCGTCAAGTACCGTAACCCGTTTATCCTCACCGAGGACATAAGCATGCCCCGCGGGGAAGAGGTCCACGTCGCACTGCCACTGCTGGCGTAGATGACGGACCAGCGCCCTGTGCGGTGGTTGCGTCGCGTCGGGCTGGACTTTAGCCGCCCCCACGCCGATCGCCACGCCGCCGTCGGGCAGACGACCCCAGAAGCGGTTGTCGCCCAACTCAAAGTAAAACGCCTGCTCGTCATACACCAGACCTGATAGCGCGATCAAGCGCAACGCGCGATCCTTGAACACGTGCGTTTGTTCACGATCCAGTTGTGGATAAACGTCGAAGAGATTCATCGATCACCTGTTAGTTGAGTACGTCAGAGGCAATTATACCATAAGTGTCCATTAAAAACTGCTGCGTTAACGCACTTGCGCGGGAAATAATCCCGCGCAAACGTTTGCTGGCGAGCATCTTTTACTCTGTCTTGAAGCCTCTGCGAACTCCGCGTCCTCGGCGGTAAAAGTTTTTACACGCCCGCCAGTCGCCGCCGTAGGCGCGGGACGGTCACGATCAACGACAAACCCACCACCGTTGCCAGCATGGCCGCCGGGATACCCACGACTGGCGTGGCCGCGTGCTTGACCGCAATCCCTACGTAAGCCCAGACGATAACGGCGATGTAGGCGATGTCGCCCCGCGTGAAGCTGACCGCCAGTGCCACGCCCGCCGCAACGATCAGCATGATCACCGCCCAGGCTTCAGGGGCGATACCCCACCCACCCCAATTGAGGTAATCCAGCAACGAGGTTACGTTGGCGACCGTCGCCACGGTGATCCACCCCAGGTAAAGGCTGAAGGGGAAATGCACCGGCCAACGTTCCGACGCCGCCGGAGATCGCTTCCCAATCCCCAGCCGCAGGTAGATAGCGATGAGGCTACCGAGTAACACCAGCATAGCGATCAACGTCAGCGGGAAGACTTCATAATGCCAGAGGAAGATCCACGCAATGTTGGCGACCGCGCTCAGCGCGTATAAATAGCCGATACGGTTGCGGGTGTCGGCGCTGTGGGGCGTCAATTGGTAAATAGTAAACGCCAGCAATGCCAGATAAATCAAACCCCAAATCGAGAAGACGTAGCCCGCCGGGACAAAGTACACCTCAAAGCGGTCGGAAATCTCGCCGGTATTCAGCCCGTTGAGCGGCAAAGCATTCGCCAGAGCATTGATGACAATCACGTTTAGCGTCGCGGCCACATTGACCCACTTCAACACGTCGGTTTTCTTCATGATCAGACCTCCTCTTCGAAAATGAACACAGTTCAAAAGATTGTAGCACCCAAACCAGGTCATGCAAACGCACGCCAAGGCCAGACTAACAGTAACATAACCCGCTTTGCCTTCACCGACTCTTCACACTCCTGTAATAGCTAAAGCCTGTTCTTGTGATAGAATTCGAGTATCTATTCAGGCCATGAACCCTTGCGAAGGTTTTGCGCGATTTTGGCATGAAAATCAATCTTGGATGGCGCAGTATCCGTGTTGCGGCGTTTCATTCGTGACCTTCGCAAGGGTGTCTGTAAAGGGAAAGAGAAGGTATGTACTGCTCGTACTGTGGATCGCACAACCTGGATAACGCTGCCGCCTGTCACGTCTGTCACACTACACTCAGTGCAGATACCCAATCGCTCCAGCAGGCACTCGTTGCCGCGCAAGAATCACTCGAGCGGTTGCGACGCTTCATCCCTTCCGTCGTTGCGGAAAGCATCCTGCACGATCAGGAACGCTTGAGCGGTGAGCGACGCGAGATCGCAGTGCTTTTTGCCGATGCCGTCAACTTCACCCACCTCTCTGCCTCACTGGATGCCGAGTTTGTCTTCAACCTGATCAACGATTTGCTAGGACGCCTGATCGTCTGCGTGCACCGGTACGGCGGCCTAGTGGACAAATTCACGGGCGATGGGCTGATGGCCGTGTTCGGCGCGCCCGTCGCCCACGAGAACGACGCGGAAATGGCCGTGCGCGCTGCGCTGGATATGCAGCGCGCCGCCGACGAATTCACGCCGATTGCCAAAGCGCAATTGGGTGCGCCACTGGAAATACGGATCGGCGTCCACAGCGGGCCGGCCATCGCAGGGATTTTGGGGACCGCAGAACAAGCGGCTTATACAGTCATCGGTGATACCGTGAACATGGCGGCGCGTCTGGAATCCCTGGCGACGCCGGGCAACATCCTCGTCAGCGGACAGGTGCACACCCGTACCCAACCGTTCTTCGAGTTCCAGACCATGGAGGCGACCTTCATCAAGGGCGTGGATCACCCCGTCGTCACCTTCCAGGTCACCGGCAGACGGACGGCCCCGGAAGCCGCGCGCGGCATCCAGGGGGTAAGCAGCATCTTCCTGGGGCACGAAACCGAACTAGCCCAACTGCGAGCACGGCTGGCCGATTTTGTCGACTACAGCGCCGGGCAACGCATCACTGTGCACGGCGAGGCCGGGATGGGCAAATCTCGCCTCGTTTCCGAATGGCTCGCAGACGTCACACCCGATATGGCGCGCATCTGGCAGGGACGCGGCTTGCCTTACGTCCAGGGCGTCAGTTACGGCATCATGCGCTCACTGCTGCAAGATGCCATCAACACCTATCCGCCGGGTGAAGCATGGGACAGCCGGATTTCGGCAGCACTGCTCCCCTTTCTCAAGCAAATTGCTGGACTGCCTCTCACACCCAAGGAAGAGATACCGCTCAGCACCCTCACCCCAGAGAGCGTCAAGCAATTGACGGAGTTAGCCCTGCGCGAGTGGTTCATCGAAGAAGCCCGCCGACGTCCCCTCGTCGTCGTCCTGGATGACTTCCACTGGGCTGATGATCTGTCGCGGGATTTGCTGAAAACCCTGAGCCACATCACCACCGAAGTTCCGATGATCTTCTGCGTCATCACCCGTGCCTATGCGGAGCCACCCTTCGATCCCACCCCCGATGCAGAGCGCAGCCTGATCGTGAACGTCAATCCACTGACACAAACCCAAAGCCGCAAACTTCTCGCCCACGCCGTTGACCTGGAAGGGCTGCCGGAATCGGTAATCGACACCATCCTCACCCGGGCGGAAGGCAATCCCTTTTACATCGAAGAATTTGTGCGCATGTTGATCGAGAAGGGCTTGCTGCGACTGGAAGGCACACAATGGCGCGTCGTGTCGACCGTGGCACTGGAGAAACTGGAAGCGCCCACCTCACTGCGCGGCCTGATGATGGCGCGCGTGGACCGGCTGCCGGAGAACCTGCGCAATGTACTGCGCGACGCCTCCGTGATCGGGCTACAGTTTGACGCGCGGATTCTGGAGAGCATCGAGCGGCACTTCCACGGCGCAGAAAGCGCCGCCCCCTTCCTCGAACGATTGACCGAAGCCGGATTACTGGAACCACGCCCGCAAATCAACGCCTACACCTACGCTTTTCGGCATATCCTCACCCAGGAGACCATTTACGACAGCATCCTGCACGTACAACGTCCGACGCTGCACCGGCTGGTCGCTGAGGCGCTGACCGATCTCCACGCCGACAATCTCCACGACCAGGCTGAGGTTCTTGCTATCCATTACGACCAGGCACGCGTGCGCGACAAAGCCCTCGAATACACCCTCTTGGCAGGAGAACGGGCGCGCCAGCAATTCGCCAACCGTAAAGCGACCGAATACTACAGCCGGGCGCTGCAACTGTCACAACATTTGACCCACTGCGAGGCGGAACGTTGGCAAGCGGCTATGGGCCTGGGCGACGTCCAACAGCACATTGGGGAATACGAAGAGGCCATCGCTTTCTACCAAGCCGCGCTGGATGAGTGGAAAGAAGCGCCCCTCGAAGCCCAGGCCGAAATGATGCTCAAACTCGGCCGGGTCTGGATCCAACGCGGCGGCATGGAAGAGGCCGAAATGTGGCTGCAGCAAGGTTTGGCCAAGCTGAATGACGGCGAACACGCGCAACCACAGATCGAGGCCGAAATCCACGCTTACCTAGGCTGGATCAGCTTGCGACGTGGAGACTTAGCAGGTGCACGCGCCAGGCTCGAACAAGCCCTCGAACGTGTTGACGACACACAATACTACGACGCACTCTCGTCGATCCTCAACCGGCTGGGCGCCGTCTACTACAACCAGGGCGATTGGGAACGCGCCACGCAAGCCGTCGAGCGCGCCTTAGCCATCCGCGAGTCGTTGGGGGACATTCTGGGTGTCGCGCGTTCGTCCAACAATCTGGGAATTCTCAAACGTAATAGCGGCGAATGGCAGAGTGCACTGGAGAACTACCAGCGCGGTCTGCAAGTGCTCGAAAAAATCGGTGACAGTGAGGGCATCGCCATTGCGCATACCAACATCGGCAACGTCTACATCGATATGGGCGACTGGGACAAAGCTGAAGCTAATCTGCGCCAGAGCTTCGAAATCGCGCAACGGATCGCCAATCCCTACGAGATCGCTCAAGCACATCTGAATCTCGGACGGCTGTACCTGGCACGACAGCTATGGGAGCCGTCGCAATCCCACCTGGATGCCGCGATTGCGCTCTACAAACAGGCCGGCGCACACGCCAGCCCCGGCCTCATCGACGCCTATTTGCTGCAAGGCCAGTTATGTCTGGAACAAGTTAAGGTCAAAGCCGCCGCTGAATGGAGCACACAAAGTCATACCCTGCTGCACGAAATGACCGGCAAAACCACCGGTGAATCCACCGAATGGGGTCGTTACGAGCAACTGACGGGGCGCATCAGCGCAGCGCAGGGGGACGCCGCTCAGGCGCTCGAACACCTCCAGCGGGCAAAAGTGGTCTTCGATGCCAGTAGGACACATCTCGAGGTCGGACGGACGGCCTACTACTGTGCCCAGGTATGGCTCAGTCTAGCTGACGCAACCAAGGCGCACGCCCAGTTAGTCGAAGCGCAACACATCTTCGCACAGCTTGGCGCGACGCCAGACTTGTGCCGTGCCGAACAAGCGTTGTCAGATGCTAGATCTTCGCAAGGGTAATCAGGCCTGAATAAATACAATTTATCTTCACAAACAGACACGGGGCAGATGATCATCTGCCCCGTGCCCGTTTCGACGGCGCGGCACACTATCTAATATCCGTCACCTATCCAGTTGTTGACGTTGACGGTTGTAGAATTCGTTGGTATGTTGTCCAGGTTGTAGAAAGCCGCTGCCCATCCGGGATCTCCTACATTATTTGCCCAGCTATCAAATCCGCTGGCCCAACTATCGAAGCCGCCCGCCCAGCACGTGTAACCACCATCCCAATCTGTATAACTCGACCAGGCCGGTGCGGCGCTCGCCCAACTATCGAAACCGGCGGCCCAGCTATCGAAGCCGCTCGCCCAGCTATCGAAACCACTCACCCACTGCACACATTCAAAGGTGGGCAGGTCCAAACCGCTGGCCCAGCTATCGAAACCGGCGGCCCAACTGTCGAAGCCGGCGGCCCAACTATCGAAGCCGTCTATCCAGGCGATGTAATCGGCCCAACTATCGAAGCCGCCGGCCCAACTGTCATAGCCTCCGGCCCAGCTATCGAAGCCCTCGGCCCAACTGGCGTAGTCCTCGGGTGTGATGCCGCAATTGCTGGCCCAACTATCGAACCCGCCGGCCCAGCTATCGAAACCACCCGCCCAACTGTCAAATCCGCCGGCCCAACTGTCGTAGCCGCTCGGCCAGGTTGCGTAGCCACCTTCCCAGATGCCGAAAGCGCCGGTCCACGTCGCCAGGCCACTGGCCCAACTGTCGAAGCCACCTGCCCAACTGTCGAAGGAATCTACCCATTGCTGGCAAGCGACGGCAGCCCAACTATCATACCCGGCGGCCCAACTGTCGAAGCCCGCAGCCCAACTGTCGAAGCTGGCAGCCCAACTGTCGAAACCAGAAGCCCAACTATCGTAACCGGCGGCCCAACTGTCGTAGCCGGAGGCCCAGCTATCGTAACCGGCGGCCCAACTATCGAAGCCAGCAGCCCAACTATCGAAGCCGGATGCCCAACTGTCATAGCCATCATCGGCCACACACATACTAGCCCAACTGTCGAAGCTGGCAGCCCAGCTATCGAAACCGGCGGCCCAACTATCGAAACCGGATGCCCAGCTATCGTAACCAGCAGCCCAGCTATCGAAACCACTTGCCCAACTGTCGAAGCCACTGGACCAGTTGGTAGCACCGCCCGCCCAGGAGTCATAACCATCCGCCCAGCTATCGTAGCCGCCGCCCCACGTCGTATAACCGCCGGCCCAGCTATCATAGCCGCCGCCGATAACCTTGAACTCGCCAGTCTCGGCGTCGAAGGTCGTCCAGCCCTGGTAGTGAATCGTCCCGGCCAGGTCCGCGGTGATGTCCATTCCCCAGTTGGCGGATCCGGCAATATCCGTGAAGACCGCGTCCGCGGCCCACACACGCCCAGCTCCTTGCTGCCAGATGCTGTAGGCGGCTTCGCCCGTGACCTCGGAGAACTGCGGGCGTGCGGTCTGCATCAGGCGGAACTTCACCTGATCAGGCGTTAAGTTGGGGTTCTCGCTGAGCATCAGCGCGGCGATGCCCGAAACCGCCGCCGTCGACATCGAGGTACCCGACATTTCGAAGTAGTGGCCATTCAGTCGCCGATCTGGATATTCGCGGCTCAGATAGGAGTTGGTGCGCATCAGGGATTCCACATGCGCCCCGGGAGCGATGATGTCGGGCTTGACGAAGGCATCCAGCGTCGGCCCGGCGGCGGAGAACGGCGGCATGTAGTCGTCGTCATAGTCGGATGGCGTGCGGTTGTCGGTGAATGCGCCCACGGTGATGACGTAGGGTGTGTTGCCGGGGACGCCGATGCTCATCGGATCCGGCCCGGTGTTGCCCGCGCTGGCGACCACGACGATACCCGCCTGCCAGGCAGCCATCACAGCCCGGTTGTAGGGATCGGCCCAATAGGGCGCTACAGGGACGGCGTACATCGAGATGTTGAGCACGCGGATGTTGTAAACATCTTTGTTCTGCACGACCCAGTTAAGCCCTTGCAACACGTCCACATACGAACCTGCGCCCGTCTCATTGAGCACCCGCACAGCGACCAGATTGGCGGCGGGGGCCACACCGCGAAATTCCGCGTCCTGATTTTCGTAGAAGCGGTTTGCGGCGATGCCGGCCACGTGCGAGCCGTGCCCGTTGGGATCGCCGGGCGCGCGGTTCAGGTGCGGGGGAGTAAACACGCGATTCGAGGGGACGTCATAATAGGCCAATACACGATCCGTACTGCCGGGCGTTGCGTTCTTGAGATCGGCAAATGTCGCGTCGAGGCCACTGTCAAGGAAGGCAATAGTCACCCCAGCGCCGAGATTTCCGGCAGCCCAGACCTCCTCCACACCGATGGTTTT
>JAFGEY010000412.1 GCA_016931365.1 Anaerolineae bacterium | reverse complement strand
GTGCTACTCTCAAGTTGCAGCTGTATATTTACAAAAAGGTTTATCAGCGGCTGAATCCACAGCTAATTTTCTTTGATAATGGCCATTATGGCGGAATGGGCCATCTCATTCGTCTGGCAAAAGAGATGGGGATCAAGACCGCTGAGATGCAGCATGGCATGACATCTGCCGGCTATGACGCCTATAATTTTGCGCCTATACTTTTGGAATCTCAGGCCTACCAATTGCATACGCCAGATTATTTTCTGGCTTATGGACAATGGTGGGCAGAGCAAATTCGTGTGTCAGCACAGGTCGTAATCATCGGCAATCCGCATTATGATACCATGTGCCGCCGATGGAAAAACGGATCCAAAATAAAAAACAAAATCCTCCTTTTGTCTGATGGAATAAGATTTGCGCACTATCTCGAAATGGCGCAAAAAATCAAAGCGGCGCTCCCGAGTATATTTGAGATTGTTGTCCGTCCACATCCGATGGAAAGAGCGACTGCGTTGCAAACGTATGGCGCCACTTTTGAGGGCATACAGATTGATGATTCGGACAACTTGTATCAGCGTCTGGCGGAGTCTTATGCCGTGATTGGAGAAATCTCCACAGCACTCTTTGAGGCAGTCGGGTTAGCTGAAAAGGTGTTCTCATTTACTAATCCAAGAACTCTGTTCGTGTTGCCTGATAATCCTTTCGAACAGTTTGAAACTGTAACGCAGTTAGTGGATCAATTACTGGTTAATGACGGAAAAATCCATTTAGATATAGAATCAATTTGGGCAGACAATTGGGAGAGCCGCTATCGGGATTTTATCACGCACCGGATTGGAATTGAGCCAAGAGGCGCATTTTGAAACTTGTTATCGTCGATAATAGTCACAAGTTTCATATTGCTCGAAAAGACGCTGTTTAGCTTGCTTGGTGACTTGCGTCTGTCAGCAGCGATACTCCATTATTTGAATACTAAAATCGCCCGATGTGTTGGAAATGCGGGGTTGGCACGGTCGGAGATCGGCCAGAGCGCGCTGGGGCCGGTTTCCGACCGTGCCCCCTAACTTATGAAACACACCCAAATGAGTTACAATCCGCGGATATAGACCGTATGAAACACAATGCGCTCGCGGCGCGGCAAACGCTCAATGCGGATGTCGAAATGGAGAAGCTCGTGCAACTCTATTACAACTTACTCGAAAAGGATCACCATGTCTAAAAAAGTGCTGATCGTTGCCTACTACTTTCCGCCGATAGGTGGGAGCGGGGTAGTGCGCATCATCAAACTGGCGAAATATCTCCCGCAATTTGGATGGGAGCCGACGGTACTGACTGTCGCGGGTGGCGACTCGTTTGTTTTCGATACGAGTATGATCAACGAATTGCCTGAAACGTTCCCTATCGAACGTGCGCCGGCGTGGGAAATCATCAAGACAACGCAAGCTAAACACACCCTCGACCGGGTCAGAGTTCCAGGCAGGCAATCAGCGCGCACCACGCTTCGGCAGAGCCTCGCGCAGTTCCTACGTGCTTTATATTTTTCAGTGTTCATTCCCGATGACAAACTAGGGTGGTTATGGCCGGCGACGCGCAAAGCCGTACAAGTGGCGCGCATGCACACTTTCGATGTTATCTTTGCGACCTCGCCGCCGCAAACTGATTTGCTGATTGCCGCTCGACTCAAGCGGCGCTTACACATTCCTGTCGTGCTCGATTACCGCGACGAGTGGACGACCAACCCGCACAAGCTGATGCCTAACGTTGTCACGCGCTGGCTTCAGCGCCTGCTGGAGCGTCGCACGCTGGCTCAAGCCGACGCGCTTACGCTCGTTTCAGAAGGGATGCTGGATCATCTGCACGAAAACGCGCTTTTACCCAAGACGCCTCCCAAATGTGTGCTATTGCCCAATGGCTTTGACCCGGCGGATTTTCCGCAAGATGAATCGGTGACGCTGTCCACCGATAGATTTCACATTGTTTACACGGGTTCATTCTATGGAGAGTATCGGGTCCCCGATCCTTTTTTACATGCGTTGCACACCTGGCTAACACAAAATCCTGACTGCCGCGCGGATGTTAAGGTCACATTCTACGGTTCGATTTATCCGCGTCACCAGTATTTGATCGAAACGCTTGGCTTGCACGATGTAATCGAGGTGGCGGGCAACTTGCCCCATCATCAGGTTGTAGCGGCGCAGCGAGCTGCCGCCGCTTTGCTGCTTATCATCGGCGCCGGTGAAGGGAAAGCGGTGCTCACTGGCAAAATCTTTGAATATCTAGGCGCGCAACGCTCTATCCTGGCAATTGCCCCTATGGATGGTGAAGCTGCTGCGCTAGTCCAACGCACTAACACCGGCGTCACCGTCTCACCCGAAGCTGTTCCAGACATCGCGCAGGCGCTCGAACATTTGTATCTAGGTTGGAAAACAAACAGTCTATTGTATGCGCCCAATACTACAGAAGTTGCCAAGTACTCCCGCGTGGAACAGGCGCAGCAGTTGAGCCGACTTTTTACCGAGATTGGACAGGCGTAACCATAGAATTTGACAATACCAAAGTTATCGCCCAGGCGATTGAGCAATGGTATGTGGCTTGGACACAGGGTCACATTCCTTATGCGCCGGATGCTAGAGCCGTTGCTCAGTATAGTTGGCCGATGGTGACGGCCAAAATGGCTGAATTGTTCGATACTTTGAGCAAAAAGGTGTAAAGTTATAGGATTTGCGCTATGACACAACCACTAATCCTCCACACCATTACCGAATTAAACCGCGGCGGCGCCGAGCAACTTCTGGTCAACATGTTGCAGCACGCCAGCCAATCAACCGCGCCGCGCTTTCGCCACCACGTTGTCACGCTGTACGATGGCGATACCCCTTTAGCGCAGCAAATCCGGCAAATGGGTATACCGGTAACCGATTTACAGATGAAAAGCGCCGGGCGTTTTTCCGCGCTATTGCGCTTTTGGCAGTTGTTACGACGCGAGCGTCCGCTGGTCATCCACAACTGGCTGTATCATGCCAGTCTGATGGGACGCGTTTTTGGCCGGTTGGCCCGAGTTCCCGTCATCCTTACCGCGTTGCATAGCGTTCATTTGGGCAGTCCCTGGCGGGAATGTTTGCACCGCTGGACAGGCCACCTGGATGACCGCACGATCCTGATCTGCAATTTCCTGCGCCAGCGAGAATTTGGGCCGTCCTCTCGCTATGTCACCATTTATAACGGCATTCCCACGCTTCATTTTCCACCGGTGGACACGGCAAGAATCGAGCTGCGCGCAGAACTGCATATACCCGCCGAGTCTCTGATCGCGCTCACCACCGGGCGCTTACATCCTGATAAAGGCCATGCCGACCTTATTTCGGTTATCGCGCGCCTCATTGCGCGCAGACCGGACCTTCATTTCGTTTGGGCGGGTGACGGAGAACAACGCCAATGGCTGGAACAGCAATTGACCCGTCAGCAACTCACTTCTCATGTCCACTTGCTAGGCAGTCGGGCGGACGTTCCCTATCTACTGGCCGCCAGCGACCTGTTTGTGATGCCCTCGCACTGGGAGGGCGCTTCGTTGGCGATTCTGGAGGCGATGTCTGCAGGATTACCGGTCATCGCCACCGCCGTCGGCGGCACGCCCGAATTGATTGGCGATGGCGAAACCGGCCTGCTCGTTCCACCTCATGAGCCGGAGGCTATGGTTCAGGCCATTCTTGCACTGCTCGAGCAGCCGGAAAAGGCGGCGCAACTGGCGCGGAATGGCCGGCAGCGCGTGGCCGAACACTTTACTATCGCCCGGATGTTCGAACAAACTGAAACGCTATACACACGGTTATTACAGGCAAAATTGAAAACAGATTTTCAGGAGTGCTAGATGAACGTTTCGCCGGATAAAACCCATGTCTTGCACATCATCACCCGCCTCATCGTCGGTGGGGCGCAGGAAGCCACCATTTTGACCGCCGCTATGCTGGATAAAGCCGCCTGGGATGTGCATATCCTCTCCGGCCCGCAAACGGGTTCCGAAGGCAGCTTGATCGAGCACGCGCGCGACCTGGGCATCCCCCTCACGCTCGAACCGGCGCTGGTGCGCGAGATCAACCCGCTGAAAGATGCCGTGGCGCTGGCGCGCATGGTGCGGTTTATACGTCGCGGAGGATACCAGGTTGTCCATACCCACAGCTCCAAGGCCGGCATTCTGGGCCGTTTGGCTGCGCGCCTGGCCGGCGTCAAAGTCATCGTCCATACTGTACACGGCTGGGCGCATCACGACTATCAGCGCCCGTTGGTGCGCTGGACCTACATCACCCTCGAAAAACTGGTCCTGCCCTTTACCAGCCGGTTGACCACGGATTCCGTTTTGAATATCGACAAAGGCATTCGGGACGGGATCGGCGCGCGTCAGAATTACGTCGATACCCCCATCCGCTGCGGCATCGAGTTGGATCGCTTCGGACACCCGCAAGTTCCCCCACACGAGATGCGGCGCCAACTAGGTCTGCCACAAGATGCGCTCGTAGTCGGCACGGTCACGCGCCTGTCGCCCCAAAAATCCCCTCTTGATCTGGTGGAAGTCTTCGCCCATATCCATCAGCAGTATCCCGCAGCCCGGTTCGTCATCGTGGGGGATGGCCCGCTGCGCGCCCAGGTCGAACAATCCTTGCAAGCACGCCAACTCGTAGACAGCGTCATCCTCACCGGTCTGCGCCGCGATGTGCCGGAACTCCTGGCGACATTCGACGTCTTTGTGTTGACCAGTCTTTGGGAAGGGTTGCCGCGCGTGCTCCCGCAGGCCATGGCGACCGGCCTGCCCATCGTCTGCACCCGCGCTGACGGCACCGTCGAAGCGATTGACGATGGGGTGAACGGCTTTTTGGTGGAACCAGGCCAGCCAGAGGCCCTGGCCGCCAAGGTGGTCACGTTACTTCAAGATGCGGAACTGCGCGAGAAAATGGGCGAACAGGGACGACTCCGCGCGCCCGAGTTCGGCGCGGGGCAAATGGTGCAACGCATCGCGCAGTTGTACCGTCAATTGTTGGTGGAGCAGGGCGTATAGCCATCATGCTCACAGTAACAGTCATACATTCTGGTGATTACCCATAACTCGAGAGGTACTGGAAAAAGCTTCATCTCCGTGGTAAGCTTAAGTTAGCACAACCAAAACTCAACCAG
>JAFGEY010000411.1 GCA_016931365.1 Anaerolineae bacterium | reverse complement strand
TCTTCACGAGACACCACCACGATGGGCGCATCCGGCCCGCCGACCTCGGCATAGTTGGTGATTTCACCGGCAAAGATGCCCTGCACCTGCGCAACGGTCAGGCCGGGCAGTTCGATGCCGGGGTGGGTGACGATGGCAATGCCGTCAAAGGCGATGGTAAAGATTTGCAGGCTGGGGAATTTCTCCAACTCGGAGCTTTTGACCTCGCGCGAGGCCATCCCGATGTCTACGGTGCCTTCACCGGCCGAGGTCACGCCCACGCTCGAACCGCCGCCTTGCACTTCGACGATCACGCCGGCGTTGAGGGCCATAAAGGCTTCGGCCAGTTCTTCGGCCAGCGGCTGCACGGTAGTCGAACCGGCCAGTTGAATCTTGCCTGACTGTACTTCTACAGACTGGGGGGTTGCCGTAGGTTCATCGGCCTTGGTTGTTGCCGTCGGCGCGGCCGCCTTGGGCATGGCCGTAGGCGCAACCGTGGTTTGGGTGCAGGCTGTGACAGCCAGGGCCATCACAACCAGCATGGTGAATAGAAAACGTTTCATGATTGACTCCTCCATACAGATTGAAATAATAAACGGGGAGCACTGCTCCCACAGTAACATACTAGCCCACTTTGTTTAACAAATGGTCAATGAATTATTAACGTTTGGTTAATGTTTCCGGCAAAACAGTACAGCCCGGTTCGAGTCTAGGTCTCAAAACGGTATCCCACGCCGCGCACGGTGACGATGCGCATCGGATTGGCCGGATCAGCCTCGATCT
Source organism: Anaerolineae bacterium (assembly GCA_016931365.1). The sequence continues at coordinate 4,099 of JAFGEY010000411.1, read as the reverse complement.
TTTCGCGCAGCCAGCGCATATGGACATCGACGGTGCGGCTGCCGCCGTCAAAATCCCAACTCCATACCCGCTCCAGAATCAAGTCGCGCGAGAGGGCAATGCCCCGATTGAGAGCCAAAAAAACGAGCAGATCATACTCTTTGGGCTTAAGCCGCAGCGGTTTGCCGTTGAGGGTCACTTCGCAGCGCACCTGATCGATGACCAGATCGCCCAGATCGAGCTGGGTTGGGTTGCGCCGGTCGGCCTGCGAAGCCAGTTCTTCGTGCATAAAATTGGCCCGGCGCAGCAGCGCTTTGACCCGGGCCAGAAACTCGCGCATGCTGAATGGCTTGGTCACGTAATCGTCCGCGCCGACCTCAAGACCAACCACCTTGTCCGCCTCGGAAGTACGCGCGGTCAGCATCAGCACCGGAGCAATCGTCTCCTGGCGCAGGATGCGGCACACCTCTATACCATCCAGGCCGGGCAGCATCAAATCGAGTATGATCAGGTCGGGCCGCTCATTGCGCGCTGTTTCCAGCGCCGTCAAGCCGTTGGACGCGGTGACGACTTGATAGTCCTGGCGTGAGAGGTTGTAATCCAAGGTGTCGAGTAAGGTTGCGTTATCTTCAACCACAAGCACTTTATGAGACATCATCTGCCCCCTCACCTGATTTAGAGCCTGACGCACACAATCCTTAACCAAACTTTAACCGCTCCTTGAACAATCATGAAACAATCTGTGATATCCTGGAACAGACAGAAAACCTTTGGCGACATTCTCTTTCCTCCTTTTAAGACACGGAGCGGGTCTGCGACCGGGACAACAGCCGGCAGGCGCCGTTCTGTTGTCTATTTATCGGAACAGGCATTCTTTCTTCTGCTGGAGCCTATGCGGCCGCCGTCATCGGATACGGCAGGATCATCGACAAGGCATCCATCCGCATCAGGCTTTCCTTCACTCCAGTCTCAAGTTCATCTTCCAGCCGGTGCAGATCGGTACGCGCAGTCAGATCGAGCGACACCGGTGTGACCGAAACCACACGATCCACCATGACCGCCCAGATGTCCGAATCGGTGCGAGTTCGCATTGGGTCCGTAAGCCGGGCATATCCCGGCCGGCCAAAGCCTCGAGCGCGGTCAGGCGCTTGAGGCTCAAAGTAACGGCAACGCGCCAGCCGGGTCAACCGCCAGGGTGTGTCGGGCGTGGCACTTGCCGGCAAATTGATGTTGAGCACGTCGGCGTCATAGGGTAGCGGATAGGCAAGCAGATGCATGGCAAATCGCTGGACATACGCCATGGCAGAGCTATAATCGGCCTGCGCGTCCCCAAGCAGATGATAGCGGGGATCCATTTCGAGCGAAACGGCCAGCGCCGGGATGCCAAAGGCCGCGCCTTCCAGTGCCGCACCGACCGTGCCGGAAATGGTCACTTCGGTAGACAGGTTGTAGCCATTATTGACGCCCGACACGACCAGCGATGGCATTCGCGGAGCCAGTTCCAGCACGGCGTGCTGAACGGCTAGCGCTGGGCTGGCATCGACAGCGTAACCGAGCACATGCTGACCATCGATCTCACGCAGGTAGGGCCTGATCGCCCCGGTCACAGTCGGCGGCATCGAACGCCCGCCGCCCGACCACTGCCGATCCGGCGCGACGACCAACACCTGGGCAATGGGCAGCAGCGCCTCGACGATGGCCCACAATCCGGTCGATTCAATCCCATCATCGTTTGTCACCAAAATAAGCGGAATATCCACCTTAATTTTCCTTTCCCTACTTGTCGTATAATCACCTCAACCACCAGCGCCGGTACAGAAAAGTCGGGATGTTTTGAACCATCAATCCCTATCACACCCCGGAAACCGCTGCCATGCGGCCCCGCAGCGTTCAATCACGGCGAACACCATATGAACACTCCCAGTATGCCTCACTTGCGTTAATTTTTGTTTAACCGATTGTTAAGAAACGGTTAATGTTTGATCCTGCAATTCGAGCAGCAAAAACCTTAACCGAACGTTAAATGCGTGCTAATCGATGCTTAACATCACTCTGGTATAGTGGTGTCGGTAAACACTCTTATTTCAATCGACAAGGACAAACACAATGAGCATTGTCAGCCAGGACGCAGTTTTTCAGACGTGGCCGCACCTACACGAAATCGAACTCGACGACCAGTGGCAGGCAGCGACAGATCGACGCCTTGCGCAAATGTGCGATGAGACACATGCGGTCGAATTTGACAATACAAGCCGCTTTGTCTTTTTCAGCGATTGTCACCGTGGAGACAGGGGACGTACGGATGTTTTTGCGCCCAACGAAGTCTTGTTTCTACACGCGCTCGACCATTACGCGAGACAGGGCTTTACCTACGTCGAGGTGGGAGACGGGGACGAACTGTGGCAAAACCGTCACTTTGAGCAGGTGCGGCACGCCCACGCGCGCACGTTTGATCTTTTACACCACTTTGACCAAGCCGGCCGGCTTCACCTGCTACTGGGCAATCACGATCTGCAAAACCGACACGTCCGGCAAATGGACAAGGATGGGCTTCTAGTCCGCGAAAGCCTGCGCTTGACCCACGCCAAGAGCGGGCAAACCATCCTCGTCTTTCACGGTCACCAGGCCGATCCGCACAACGATCGCTTTGCCGGGATCAGCCGCTTTACGGTGCGCAACATCTGGAAACAGATGCTCCAACTGGGCTTGGCCAAGGGCATCACCTGGACGGAAGACTTGAGCCAGCGCCATCCTGTCGAAAAATACATCATCGATCGGGTGCAGACGACCAAAATGCGCATCGAGCAGCGGCTGATCGGCTGGGCGCACCGGCAGCGGCAGATGATCATCTGCGGGCACACCCACCACCCGACAAGCGCCCAATACGAGATGACGCCCTACTTTAACACCGGCAGTTGCGTGGAACCAAACCAGATCACGGGGCTAGAAATCGAAAATGGGGCCATCGTCCAGGTGCGGTGGGCGATCAGAGCGGGGCAGGTTCGACGCGAGTTATTTGCTCAACCAAAGCAGTTATGCCGGTTTGCATGAATATCTATGACCAATATCCCCAATCGGCGCTGCGCCAGCGATCTGGCATCAGGTTCAGGTAAAGCAACAGGCAACGCGCCAACGTATGCAGTGTCTTGCGCACCGCGCCCCGGCGCAGGCGGCGGTGATCGCACTCATAGACGATCAACTCGGGCGCCAAACAGACGCGGTATCCTCGCTGCTTGATCCGCCACACCACCTCAGTATCCTCGTTGACCGGCAGGCGCAGGTCGAACCCGCCGCAGGCCAGCAGAGCCTCGCGCCGGATGAGCAGGTTTGACCCGGAAGCGGCTGGGACACCCAGCCGGTGCGCCAGTCCTTGTCCCCGGCTGAACCAGCGGTAATAGCGCGCATAGGCGTCGAGAGAGCGCTTGCTGCCGTAAATCACATCGCACTCGTCATTGCAAGCCTGTATGCGCTCGAAATAGTCTGGGGCAAAAACAACATCTGCGTCGGTGAACAGCAGCCATTCCGTCTCTGCCGCTGCCGCGCCGATCTGCCGCGCCTCGGCGATCCGGGCCGGGTTGCGGATGATCCGGGTTTGCCGCGGGCGGTGTTCGGCAATCAGCGTGGGCGTGTTGTCGTCGCTGGCATCGACGACAACCAACGGAATGTCGGCGGGCAAAGATTGGAGGAAAGGCACAATGTTGTGTGCCTCGTTTTTGGTGGGGAGGACAACGGAAACTTGAAAATGGCTCATCATAAGCACATAAGGGATGTGCAAAGCGGTCGAAACGCCCTGAACGGTTAAGCCCTCCGCGCTGGCCGGATCGACGCGCTCGCGCAAGATCAACCCAAGCGCGCGCCGCCAACTGATGATGCTGAGCGGCTCATACCCCACGTTGAGTAACAAGACCCGGTGCATCTCTCTCGCCTGACTTTCAATACTTGCCCAAGTATATCACCTTTGCGTTAACAGGCTGATAACAGCCTGTTAACGCTCCGTTAAGGGACGACGAAAAAATAACTTGCTCTTCTCCCTGAAAAATCGGTTACACCGTTTAGCATGAACTCTAGACAAGGGTCAAATGTTAACGAGCAATTAACTTGGGCTTAATGGACGCTTAAC
>JAFGEY010000410.1 GCA_016931365.1 Anaerolineae bacterium | reverse complement strand
TGTCTTTGATCAGGCTGTTGGCAAGAGCTTCAAACCGTTAGAAACGTTAAAGGGACAGCAGATAACTTGCTGTCCCTTTTTCGTTTGCGGGTATGGGCCTCGGTATCGTGGTAAGATGGTACGATGCACCGTCAGTTTTGGTTATGTCAGGTTACTTAAATTCGTATTTGCGCACCCAGGCGCTGCTGCCAAGCCTCTCACCGTAAAAGTCCCTGCGGTGAAGTGCAGCCGTCGCTCAACAACACACCTTGTCAACTCAAGCCGGCCTCGAACGACCTGATCTCTATGTGTGATTCGCATAATCGATCAGATCCTCGGCAGGATTGTCAACGCGCGCCGTTTCGTGATAGTAGCCCAGGGTGGTGTCAAAGCTGCTGTGACGGGCCATCTGCTGCACTTGCAGCGGCGTTGCCCCACGGCGGATGGCATTGGTGATCGCGCTGTGGCGCAGGCTGTGGGTGGTCTTGCGCCGGCCAACGACGTCGGCCTGGGCGTAGCGCTGTTTGACCATCGCCCGGATCGAGCGCAGAGCCAGGCGACTTCCATGCGAACGGTTGCTCAGGGAAATGAACAGCGGATCGCCGTCGCCATTGGGCACGATTTTCATCCGCACGGTGAGCCAGGCGCGAATGGCCGCCTCCTGGCTGTGGGGGATGACCACGATCTCATCGGCTTCGGTGCGGCCTTTGCCTTGCACCTCCAGCACCAGACGGTCGCCCTGGGTCTTGAGCTGGCCAATGTTGGCGCGATGCACCTCGACCTCGCGCAGTGCGCAGTAGGCAAAGAGGATGAGCATCGCCCGGTCGCGGATGGCTTCGGGTGCTTTGCCGTTGCAGGTCTTGAGCACATCGCGCACTTCGCCGTTGGATAGCGCATCCCGTTTGTGGCGGCGCGATTTGGTGCGCTTGGCGCCCTTGATCTCTGAAGCTGGATTGATCGGCATCCGGCCGTGGCTGACCAGGTAGCGATAGAAGGAGCGCACGGCGGACAGACGCAGATTGACGGTCTGGGCGCTGTAGGTTTTGAGCAGACCGGTTTTGAACTGGCGCACCGTCTCGGCGGCGACGGCGCCCGGCGTCTCATTGTGGGCATCGAGCCAGGTGCGGAAGACGGCGATGCCCTTGCGATAGGCATCCAGCGTGTTCTCGCTGGCCCCCTCGGCGCGCTCAAAAGCCAACCATGTGTCAATCAAGGCGGCTATGTTGTCGTCAGACAGGGCTTGGGACGGCTGAACGGGACTCAACTCGGTCATTTTGGGCCTTTCTGAATTACCTATAATCAGACTTACAGGTAATATAGCTCACCTTGAGGTTTCTGTCAAGTAAGATTTATATCTATCAGTAATATTTTATACACTCTAACGTGCAATAAATCGCATCTTTGGGTAACAAAAAGAGGCGTTCAGAGTTTCCTGAACGCCTCCTCTATACCGGATGCGACACCTGACCATCCAATCGCACCCTTCCGAACCAGACTCAATCGGTCGGAATGATAACGGCCTGGTTCACCGTCACGCTCTCAATCCATAGCGGTCTAGTTCACCGCAACAAATCGCCAATCGTCTTGAGCGTCCGGGCGCGGTGGCCGACGCCCGGCGCAAAAGGGAACTGGCCCCAGTAGACGTCCAGGCCCACGCCGAACAGGCCGATGTGGGCGATGGATTTACGTCGCTCTGGGATCTTGCCGAGAAACCCAGCAGTATCATTGTACATCCTTATGCTCCCACGCAAGACACGCATACAAAGTGCCCCACTTGCTGGGCTTGCCTACCCGTTCTTTTGGCAGATACGATTTGGCCAGCGCGCCCTCCAGCACAACCCGGCCTTGCACGTCCCGCTTGTCGTCCAGCAACCGCCAGGCATCCTGCAACTCTTCCGCCGATCCTGCGCCCAACGCCGCCAGCGCATCGAGCAGCATCGGCAGGCCGACGCGCTGGACTTCGGCCGGAAAGAACACGTCGGTCATGCGCCAGCCGGGCCGGCAGTCCAACACCAGACGGGTCGGATCGTCCGTCCGATAGAACAGCCGCCGTTTGAGGAAATAGCCAATCAGCGGGCCGCTCCCTGCAAAGGACAGCCCTCGCTTTTCCAGTTCCCCGGCCAAGAGCAGCCCGTGCATGGCTGCCTTGATGCAGCTCTTGGGCGTCTTGCCCAGGCGGCCTAGTTTGCCGCCCTTGTGGACGCGGTGCAGGCACAGCCACCCGCCGTCAGGCAATTGTGTTTCAGCCAGTTGCGCCAGGCGTTCTTGCACCCGCCCATCATCCGCATATCCCAGCATGGCCAGTGCGCGCAGTGCCATCATGTCCCCGCAGGACGCATCGAACGGCAGCGATAGCAGCCTATTCACTACCGGGTCTACCGGCACATCATCCCACGACAATCCCGACTCGGCCAGGGCGGTCAGGTGATAAATGAGCCACAGTCCCTTGAGGTCCACCCAGGATAGATCGCGTGCGGCGTCGAGGGTCTGGACAACCAGGCGGCGCGCCGCTTGCACCTCTTCGTGGTCTGGTGAGAGGCCGCACAGCCCGCTCAAGGCGCGCACGCGCACGCCGGGATTGTTGTCTTCCAGCAGCCAGTTCAGAGTTCCATCATTGATCGCCATTCTTCATCCTCGCTTCGAATCACGAATAACACGAATAGACGAATTTCACGAATCACTAAGGAAACATTCGTGCCATTCGTGATTCAAAACTTTCCATCTACTGAGTATAACGACCTGGCTTTGTTCGCCCACCACAGCAGATAAATCGCCGCAGATCGGATGCCATTACATCCCCAGCACGGCCCGCAGCGATTCCACTTCTGTCATCTGTTCGACCATCGCATACACATACAGTCCTCGCGGCGCCAGGGCATCCAACAGCAGACGCAGTTCATCCGGTGTGAACGAGCCGCGAACCAACAGCGATCGCTCCGCAGCCTGGACCATCTTGAAATAAGGGAGCATCCTGGCCATCGGCGGACCGCCTGTATGCACCTCATAGTTGATCTGGAAGCAGCGAAGCTCTTCGATCTCCAGAAAGGCATCCAGCAGGAACATCGAGGTGGAGTGCAGGTGGATGAACGCGCAGGGATAATGACGCGCGATCTCACGGTCTATCGGCTGCACGAACTGCCGGTCAAGGGTGGCGTATAGTGGCGCAAAGTCATGCCCAGGCCATAGCGGGCGCGCAGCGCCTTTCAAATTCCAACTTGCGCTCGGGTGGAGAATGTGTTATAATAGTCGAAATCGCGGGTATTTCGTTGATGAAAGGCGGCTCAAATGATTTCGACAGTCACCACGACGACCGTATCGACCGTCACCACTCTCGTCCTTGCCGGTTCGTTGTCGTTGATCGCCATTCTCACGCTTTTGGCTTTCTTGATTCAAAAAGAGCTGGTTACGACGCAGGAAAACCGTCGAGCGTTGGCGTTGAGCCGGGTGCTCAACGTCGGCATCGTGCCCCTGCTCATAGGCTTTGCGCTGATTGTCGCCGTGCGGGTCGCCGAAGTGTTATAGACTGCCGATTTGTTGGTCATTCGGGGGCTGTGGAATTTTTTCCACAGCCTTTTTTGTTTCCCCCAACGCGGGCGCGCTACCCGCCAGGCCACGACAGGAACGGCATCACCAAAAAGAGGACGATGTTGGTGATGCCGTGCGCGAGCGAGACGCCGACGATCGAGCGCGTGCGCTCGGCCGCCCAGCCAAAGAAAAGCGCCACCCCGAAGACAAAGAGGACGTCCACCGCCGACTGGTAGCCCACGTGGAGGATGGCAAACAGAGCGGCCACGTAGAGAATGCCCCACCGCCGGCCCAGCACGTCCATCGCCACGCGCTGCATCACCCCGCGAAAGATCAGCTCCTCCTCAAAACCGGTGCTCACCAGGAGGATCAGCGCCGGCAGCCAGACGGTTCTCCAGGCCAAGCTCGACGCGAGCGGGGTCGGCCGCAAGATCGCGTACTCGATGGCGCCCAAGAACAGGCCGGTGGATGCGATGCCCAACTGGGCCGGCACCTTGCGCCAGGCGAGGCCCACGTCCTGCGCGCCGAGGTCGAGCACGCGCGCCATCACAAAAGTTGCCGCAAAGAGCGGCACACTCACGATCAAGTACCAATACAAAATGGGAAAGCGCGCCAGCGGCAGCGACAAACTGAGCAAGCGGATGAGCGGCGCAAAAGCCAGGCTGAGCAGCAGCCTGTGGGCGGGACGCTCCCTGGCAAGCGCCGTGTGGATCAGGAGCGCCGCCAGCAAAACGCTGTGCAGCGCCAGGCCGGCCCGCGGCTCCACCAACGCGGTGAGCACTTCGGC
>JAFGEY010000409.1 GCA_016931365.1 Anaerolineae bacterium | reverse complement strand
TCCGCGGCTTGATCGGCAAGTACTGCAAGTCGCTGGGAGAGCAAGCCGCCGCATAGAGTACAAATCTTTTTCTTAAAAGCTATAGCTCCTGCTGTAAACCGCCCAACCCAAGTATATACTGATAGGACGCAAGAGGCAAGCAATATCTGCGTAGCCCGGTTGTACAAGGCGGCAAATTCATGCCTGCTTGTCTTGAAACACCCCGCAACCATCACGCAAGCGGTCAAGGGCGTCAGAGGCTTCCGGTGCAATCACCGCCGTGACGCGCATGTGAGCTTCCAGATGGGTGTTCGCCTTGGGCACCCACTCGCGCTTTCCATCCGAACAGCGCACCAGGATGCACCCGGATGGAAGTCCGAGAGAACGCACAGCACGGCCAACAAATGGAGCGCCCGCCTGAACCGTAAACTCGACAACGGCCGGTTCTTTCAAGAGATGGGCCTCGCCGCCGCGCTTCAGGTCGCGTTCCAAAAGCGCCTCGTAAATCGGCAAATTCTTGAGAGATTCGGCGACAGCATACGCACAAAAACAACTTACCAGCAAAGACAACATCTGGGAATAATTGCCGGTCATCTCGACGATGAGCATAATTCCCGTCAGTGGTGCACGAACAATAGCAGTAAAGTAGGCCGCCATTCCGACGACAGCAAAAACGGCCGGTATTGGCACAACGTCTGGCAACAACTGGTGAGCAATTTGGCCGATTGCCATGCCGATCAACGCGCCAAGTACGAGAAGCGGTGCAAAAATGCCACCCGGAGCGCCCGTGCCATAACTGGCCATGGTCAACAACAGGCGCACGACAAAGAAAAGAGGAATAGCGGCAAGAAGAAAATCTCCCTTGAGGGCAGATTCGGCCAACGTATGGCCGTTACCCATCAGGAGAGGAGAAAACCACCCGGCCAGCCCTACCATACCGCCCGTTATTGCCGCGGCCGGAAGCACGTAGCGAGCGGGTATGCGCGCATACAACTCGCCCACAGCGAGCAAGCCGCGATTGAAAAACACACCGAGCACACCCGTCACCAATCCCAGCAGGGCGAATATGGGCAATGCAGTCAGCGGAGGGACTGGGTAACTTGGGACGGCAAAGACCGGAAACTGGCCGGCGCCAATCCGCGCGATGATGTCCGCCACCACAGCAGCCACAAAGGCGGCGCCAAACACAATAGGCTGAAAGTCACGCCGCACTTCTTCGAGAACAAACACAAGTCCGGAGAGAGGCGCATTGAATGCGGCGGCGACCCCGGCCCCGGCTCCGGCTGAAATCAGAGTGAGACGTTCCCGCTCCGATACTTTGAGCCAGCGCGAGATGGCATCGCCGACTGCACCACCCATTTGCACGGTTGGGCCCTCACGCCCCAAAGCCAAACCGCTGCCCAGAGCGATGATGCCTCCGAAGAATTTGACCGGCAAAACTCGCTTCCATTCGAGCCTGCGAAAGCGATGAAGGACGGCCTCCAAATGTGGAATACCACTTCCACTGGCTTCGGGCGCATAGCGACGTGTGAGTGCAACTGAAATTCCGGCACCAAACATTGTAAACAAAACGGGGAAAATCCATCCCCACATTGACGTGCGATGCGACCAAAAAAGCAGCTCGTTCCGCAAAGCATCGGCAACAGTCAATGCCCCCCTGAAAAGCAAGGCAACGATGCCGGCACAAGCGCCAACCAACGCAGCACGCGGAAAAATCCACCGCCGCTGCTGGCGAATGTCAAGGTATTCCTGCATCTCGGAACGTAAGGCATCTTCTCTATCGTCAGGTTGCCTGGGCTGTTTGTGACTCGAGTTTTCCATAAGGCTAAATGACCGGGTTCAAATGATAAGTCCACCAAGCAAGGCTCGGCCCAAGTATATATCGATGGGACACAAGAGGCAAATAGCTCAGAGAGGATTATGCAACGCGGATGTCAGGCAGATCGGTCGAACCAGCAGGGATCGCCGCGACGAGGGTCAGCACATTAGGGCCATCAATCTGCCACCAGGCGGCAAAACGGGGCGCGTTGGGCAGACGGAATTCGACGTGCAGGGGATGCCAGGGGTAATGCTGCGTATTACGTATTGCGTATTCCGTTGACGTTTGACGTTTGACGCTTGACATTTGAATTTCATCCAAACTCTCATCAAATGTTATTTCTATCTTTCTCGTATCGATCCGCAGTCCCTGGCGCAGCACTTTGAGCGCCGATTCTTTGGCGCTCCAGATGAGCGTGACGAGCAGATTGCGAGTGACATCCGAGGCCGCCCGCACCTGCGCGTTTTCCGAGACCGTGAAAAAATCCTCGACAAAGGCCGGCTCGCGCGGCTCGATCCGCTCCAGGTCGGCGCCGACGGCGTGCGTGCCCGACAACGCACACAGGGCCCGGCCGGCCCGGTGGCTGATCGACAGACACAGCGGCAGGCGCTGCCCATCGACGCGGTAATACGGCGCGCCATCGGGATCATTGGCGACGGCGATCTCGGCCAGCGGCACGTTTTTATACTCGGCCAGGCTGCGCCGCAAAAGCTGCTTGGCCGTCCAGCGGCCGAGCAGCCACTCGTCGCGGCGTTTGGCAAATCTAAAACCCTGGCACACCGCGCGCTCTTGCTCGCTTGGAAAAGAAAGCGATGGCGAGATGCCCTCACCGTCGAGCGGCACCTCATCCATCGCACAAGACAACCAATAGATCATCGGATACTCATTACGATGTGCCGTCACTTGAAGCCAGCCGCAGGTTCGCCAGTGACGGGCACGTAATTACTCGCCCACAATTTTCTTGAGCGGCGCGAGCAGCGCTTCATCGTCCAAACTGGACAGGCGCGCGGTGTGATAGCCCTCCATCTCCAGGTAAACGTTTCCCTCACCGTCGACGACGCAGCCGTCAAAGCACAGCTGGCCTTTGTCGTTTTGCCGGGGCGTGATCTCGGCATAGAGCGCATCGCTGTTGGTCTCGGATCGATGCACCACCACCCGGTCGATTGCCACCGGCAACGCCATCGTCCCCGTCTTGCCGATTTCCCACACGCCTGCCGTTTGCAGGCACAGCTCGATCAGCAGCGGCGGGGTCAGCGTGCTCGCCTGCCGCGCCGTCATCGGCGGCAGGGCAGTGTTGAACTTGCCCACCACCCGCCCGCCCGCCGACTGCACGCCTTCCAACACCTGGAAGGCCGGGCCGTGAAAGTAGATGCGATAGATCGCCGCCGGTTCGACCGTCGCTGCGCCATTCCACATAGGCGGTTGAGCCATCGGAGGCACATCCTCGTCGGAGCTGGGTACCAGGTGAACGCACCCGCCAAAGTGCGGCGTATCCTCACATCGCCCCTGGATTTCACGCCTGGATTCGAGCCGGACATAGGCCACCAGCCCCTCATCCGACGGCGACACCTGCACGCGCCAGCGCAGCGCGCGCGGCTGTTGCCGGTAAAACTTGACCGGGGTCTTGAACTGCACGTCTTTGATGGCAGCGATGCGGTATTGGCCTCCGCCCAGCCTCGACGCGGCCAGACAGGCCACCTCGGCAAAGCCTTCCACGCCCATCACACCGGGCAAAAGTGGAATATCATCAATGGCGTGATCGCGCAAAAACGGCTCCTGCGGGTCGAGTTCGGCTTCAAAAGTGAGCGTGCCAAACGTATCCAGCGCTGTTGCCTTGCCCGCGACCGGAAAATCGTGCGCGAGTTGAGCGTTGGCCTTTTCCCAGTCGATGCCGCCGTCGAGATCGCGGCCTTGAGTCAAAAAGCCCAGTGCGTGCGCGACTACCACCTCGCCGCCCGTTCCAGCGACGACAATCTCGCGGCGTACGGTCGGCGCGGCATGTTCGGGCCGGATCAACTCGATGCCCGCCTGCTTCATCATCTCGGGAATGCTGCCGCGTGTCGCCATGCCCACTTTTGCCCAGGCGCTCCAGTCGATGGCGATGGCTTTGGTCGGCCCGCCTTGCATCGACGAGACAATCTTGCACATCAGATCATTGGCCGCGCTGTAATCGGTCTGCCCGGCATTGCCAAACCGCCCGGAGATCGACGAGTAGGCGATCACCGCCTGAGGCGCTTGGGTCAGCGATGCGCAGGCTTTGAGCAGGTTAAAGAACCCGTCGGCCTTGATGTCGTAAACCTGGGCAAACTCTTGGGCCGATTTGTCGGGCAGCAGGTGGCTGCGCTCGACGCCCGCGGCGTGGATGACCACGTCCAGCCGGCCGTGCACTTGGCGGATTTCGTCGATCAGCGCCAACACTGCCCGGGCATCGGTCACATCACAGAGACGATAGTGCGCCCTGCCGCCATTGGCCTTGGCCTGAGCCAGCACATCCAGGATCGATTTCTGGCGCTCCAGCGCGGCGATCTCTTTGTCGACCAGCACCGGCGTGGGCCGCTGGCCCCCATCCTTGATCCGCTGGGCAATGTCGCGCTTGAGGAACTTGAGTGCCTCTCCTTCGAGCCGCGCCAGGTCAGGATGATGGGTTGGGTCGGGCATCGGTGTGCGCCCGGTGAGGTAGAACGTGCCCAACGACGCACCGGCCAGGTCGGCGACGATGGGCACCGAGATGCCGCCCGCGCCGCCCGTGACCAGGAACACCATGTCCGGGTTAAAATGTACGTCGAATCTCTCGTCGTCCACCGGCCGCTCGATCAGGCCAATGCCAAAGCGCTGCCCCCGGTAGCAGCCAATTTCGACCGCACCGAGATCGCCCAAGGTCTCGTTGACCAGGATTTCGGCGATCTTGCGCTCATCGGCATCGATCTCAAAATCGACCGCCTTGACCAGCGTTTCGCGGCGCTCTTGAGCATAGGCTTTGGCAAAGCCAGTGACGGCGCCGCCCAAAGGCTGGCTCGCCCCTGCCTCGCCATAGCCGTGCAGTCCCCCCATCCGCGTCGCACAGACCAAAAAGGTATTTTGTGTCAATTTGTGTATAACTGCATACATCAGCTTGGCGCGTTTGGCCTGTTCGGCCTGCCACTGCGCCAGACTCATCTCGACGATGGACGGTGCGGGGTCGAGGCCGGTCAGGAAATAGACGCCGGTGATCGGCCCTTCTTCCAGCCAGGCAGCGACCTGGGCCTCGGCGGCCTCCGGCGCGGCGTTTTTGAGCGTCAGGGCTTTGACTTTGCGCGGGCGCAAGCGGTAGCCCAGGTACTTGCCCACACTGCCCTGGTCGCCGACGACGATCACCCGGTCGCCAGCGCCAAGCGTGACACCGCTCGGCTTGCACAGATCAAGGCCGGGACGCAAGGTCGGCCAGGGTACCCGACGCGGGATCTGCCGCGCACCGGCCATTCGGTTACCTGCTATCTGCGATGGCTGCGGGCCGACCGCTGACGGCTGACCACCGACCGCCAACGTTTCACGTTTCACGCCATCCGGCCTCATCTCATACACAAAACCTACCACCTTGTTGAGCGTGTTGTAATCGCGCAGCTTGAGGTCTTCACGGCGCGGGATGCCGTACGCCTCGCGGATCGTGGCAAAGACT
>JAFGEY010000408.1 GCA_016931365.1 Anaerolineae bacterium | reverse complement strand
GCATCGAACAGGCCGATCTCATCCAGCATACGGCGGCGAAACGCTGGCGCGACCCCCGCCGCGCCAAACACGTACGCTTCGCGATCAAACTGCCCCTCGTCGATCTGCCAGACGCCGCGGCTGTCAAAAGTGCCGTTCGTGCGCACAAAATCACCGACGGTGTGCAGCCGTGCGCGGTCATCGAACAGCCTGACCTTGGGCGTGGCCATTCCCGCATCGGGGTGACGCCCGAGCGTGGTCAGCAGCTCGGCCAGCCAGTCCGGTTCAAGCTCGGTATCATTGTTCAATATACACAAAACATCGCCCTGCGCCGCTTTCAGCCCTTCGTTGCAGCCGCCGGCATAGCCCAGATTGCGCGGCAAGGCAATCGCGCGCGCCCAGGGATAATCGCGCTCCAGCAGGGCCAGCGAGCCGTCCTGCGAACCGTTGTCGACCAAAATCGTCTCGAAATCAGTCCACGTTTGCCGCCGCAGCGAATCAAGGCAGACTGGTAAATGGTGCGCCCCATTCCAGTTGGGAATGATCACTGAGGCGGCGGGCGGCGCGGCCCCATTCCAGTTGGGAATGATCACCGACACTGGCTCAGCCAAAGTATGCCCCCTGATATAGTGCATCGGCCAGCGCCTCATCCCACGGGCGCAACCGGATGCCGATCTGCGCCCCGGCCAGATTGCGAATCACGCAGTTCAGCGGCGGCACGCTCGCCCGAGGCCACTGATCGGAAGTGATCGGCTCCAACGGCACGTCGCCGCGCCCGGCCAGGCGCAAAATCTGCCGCGCGAATTCCAGCCGCGAGCACGCGCCTTCGTTGGTGAAATGGTAAATGCCGTACTGCTCGCTGCGGATCAGCCTGTCGATGGCCTGGGCCAGGTCGGGCGCATAGGTGGGCGAGCTGATCTCGTCGCACACCACGCGCAGCTTGCCGTGCTTGTCCGCCGCGGCGACGATTTTGGCAGGAAAATTGTTGCCGCCGCGCGCGTACAGCCACGCCGTGCGCACGATGTAAAATTTGGCCAGGTGCATCCGCGTGTACACTTCACCGGCCAGTTTGGACGCGCCATACGGGTTGATTGGGTTGGGCGTATCGTGTTCGTAATACGGCTTGCCTTTTCGTCCGTCGAAAACCTCGTTCGAACTGACGTACAGCAACGCGGCGTCGCAGCGCAGGCAGGCCAGTGCCACATTGTGCGTGCCCAGCCCGTTGACTCGCAGGGCCAACTCCGGCTCTTGTGCGCAGAGATCGACGTCGGTCAGCGCGGCGGGCAGCAGCACCACAGCGGGGCGAAAATCGCACACTGCCCGCATCGTCGCCGCGGCATCGGTCATGTCGAATTCGGGCAGGTCCAGCCCCAGTACCTCATCCGCATGCATCACCGACAGCAGTTCACGCCCAAGTTGTCCCTTGTGTCCGATCACCAAAATACGCATCGTTTCATCCTTTTGCGTCCATGTTGTAGGGCAAGTTTTCGTACTCGCGCCATTGGCGGCTATTGAAAGCCGCTCTACTCGGATCGATCCAATCCCAGCAAGCGCTGCTGAAGCTCATTCAACGCCACCAACACCTGCACCGGGGTGAGGTTGGCAACATCGATCTGGATCAACTGGCGCAAGGCTGCCCACAATGCCGCCTCGTCGATGCCCGGCAAAATGCCGGGCGCGCCTTCGACCGCCCACACCGGCCCCGGCTCACGTAAAGCGCTCGCCTCGCGCACGATCCGAAACTCGTCTGCCGCACTCGACTGCTTTTCCAGGCGCTTCATCACCTCGCCCGCGCGCTCGATCACCCGCTCGGGCAGCCCGGCCAGCCGCGCCACCTGAATGCCATAGCTGCGATCCGCCCCGCCGGCGATCAAGCGTCGCAAGAAAATCACCCGCCCATCCTGCTCGGCGACGGCCAGCGTGTAATTGCGCGCCGACGGCAGGTGATCGACCAGCCCGGTCAGCTCGTGAAAATGAGTCGCAAACAGCGTCCGCGCGCCGACGGTGTTGTGCAGGTCTTCGGCCACCGCCCAGGCCAGGCTCATCCCGTCATAGGTGCTCGTGCCGCGTCCCACCTCGTCGAGCACCACCAGGCTGCGCGCGGTGGCGTGGCGCAAAATGTAAGCCGTCTCGCTCATCTCGACCAGAAAAGTCGAGCGCCCCTGGGTGATGTCATCGCTGGCCCCGGCGCGTACCAGGATGCGATCGACCAGTCCCAGCCGCGCTGCCGACGCCGGCACAAAGCTGCCGATCTGGGCCAGCAGCGCGATCAAGGCCACCTGGCGGATGTACACCGACTTGCCACTCATGTTCGGCCCGGTGAGGATCATCATCCGCCCTTCGGCGGTCAATTCGGTGTCGTTGGGCACAAAGCGCTCGCCCTGGGCCAGCGCGTGCTCGACCACCGGGTGCCGCCCGTCGCAGATGGCGATTTCGTCGCCCCGATCGACCTGCGGGCAGACATAGCCATTCAGCGCGGCGGCCTCGGCCAGCGCGCCCAATGTGTCCAGTTCAGCCAGCGCCCGCGCCGCCTCAACTAAAACGTCGGCGCGGGCGGCGATCTGCTGCCGCACCTCGACAAACAGGTCGTATTCCAGCGCATTGATGCGATCCTCGGCGTCCAAGATTTCGATCTCGCGCGCTCTGAGCGCGGGGGTGACAAAACGCTCGGCGTTGCTAACCGTGGCCCGCCGCTCGTACTCGGCCGGGACGAGGTGCAGGTTGCTTTTGGTCACCTCGATAAAAAAGCCGAACACCTGGTTATAGCGCACGCGCAGGTTCTTGATCCCCGTCCGCGCTCGCTCCTGGGCCTCGAATTCGGTCAGCCAATCGCGCCCGCCGCCGGCCACCCCGCGCAAACGATCCAGTTCCGGGTCATACCCGGCGCGGATCAACCCACCTTCGCGCAGCAAAATCGGCGGCTCGTCGACGATGGCCCGCGCGATCAACCCGGCCAAAGGCAGCAGGTCGTCGACCCGCAGCGCGTCGCGCAGACGGCGCAAGGAGACCGCTTCAGCCGTTTGCAGCAACGCGCGAACGCGCGGCAGCCGCTCCAAAACGCTGCGTAGCGCGGTCAGGTCGCGCGCGTTGGCGCTGCACAAGCCCACCCGCCCCACCAGCCGCTCGACGTCATAGACACCGTCGAGCGCGGCGCGCAGGTCGGCGCGCCCAAAGGCCTGCTCGACCAGTTCACCCACCGCCGCCTGCCGGGCGTGAATTGGTTCCAGGTCGAGCAAGGGCTGGATCAGCCAGCGGCGCAGCATGCGGCGGCCCATCGCGGTGAGGGTGCGATCCAGCGTGTCGAGCAACGATCCCTTGCGCCGCCCGTCGCGCAGCGTTTGAGTCAGTTCCAGGTTGCGGCGCGTCACTTCGTCGAGGGTCATGTAGGCGGCCAGGTCGTAGGTGCTGAGGCTGACGATGTGGGCCAGGTCGGAAACCTGGTTGCTGCGCAGATAGTGCAGCGCCGCGCCGGCCGCCGCCGTCGCCAGCGGGCGGCCGGCGCAGCCGAACCCTTCCAACGTCGCCACGCCGAGGTGATCGCGCAGCCGCTCGGCGGCGAGGTCGGACACAAAGGCTGCGTCTTCCAGCGGGGAAAGGCGCGCCGCACCCAGCGATTCCAGTTTTTCGCGCAGCGCATCGTCTTGATGCGTCGATTGGGCCAGGACGATCTCGCTTGGACGCAGCCGGGCCAGCTCTTCCCAGACGTGCAGCGCGGCGTCGGGGCCGCTCATCTCGGTGGACTGAAACGCGCCGGTCGAGAGGTCAACCGTGGCCAGCCCATAGCCGTCGCGCCTGACGGCAAGCGCGGCGAGCAGGTTTTCATCGCCATCGCGCAGCAGCGCATCCTCGATCACCGTGCCCGGCGTGATCACCCGCACCACGTCGCGCCGCACCAG
>JAFGEY010000050.1 GCA_016931365.1 Anaerolineae bacterium | reverse complement strand
TGGTCGCCTGTTGCGTTTCTATCTGGCACAGGCTCCTTGATTCCAGTTATATCATTTTTAAAGGACCGTTTCAGACTGATGCTAGGAGAAAGCATATGCAGACCATTACGACGTTTTCGATTGTCGCCTACGACCCCGGACGCCGGGAATGGGGCGTGGCTGTGCAAAGCAAATTCTTGGCCGCCGCAGCGGTTGTCTCCTGGGCGTGCGCTGGCGCAGGTGCCGTGGCGACCCAGGCGCACGCCAATATGACTTATGGCCCGCACGGCCTCGACCTGATGCAGGATGGTGCGTCAGCAGAGGAAGCGATCAAGGCGCTGATCGACGCCGACGAGGGCCGTGCCGTGCGCCAGGTCGGAATGGTCGACGCGCAAGGGGGCGCTTTTGCCTACACTGGCAAGGGCTGCACCGACTGGGCCGGGCACATCGTCGGCGACGGGTTTACCTGCCAGGGCAACATCCTCATCCCCGGCACTGTCGAAGCGATGGCTCGGGCATTCGAGCAAGCACGTCGAGGGCCCGGCGAGCTGGCTGACTGGCTGGTCGATACGCTGGCGGCAGGGCAGGCAGCCGGCGGCGACAGCCGCGGTCGGCAGGCAGCGGGCGTGTTGGTGGTCCGCAAGGACGGCGGCTATGGTGGCAACAACGACCGCTACCTCGACCTGCGCGTCGACGACGATCCAGAGCCGATCCAGCGCCTTAAAAAGCTGGTCGAGATGCACCACCTCTTTTTCGGCATCGTTGATCCAGACGACGTGGTGCCCCTGAGCGAGGTCGCCGCCGAGTTGCAAGGGATGCTCCAGCACACGGGGCATTACAACGGCCCGATCAACGGCGTCTTTGATGCGTCGACGCGCGCGGCGATGTGCAAGTTTGTTGGCATCGAGAATCTGGAAGAACGTTGGAGGGGAACCGAGGACACTATCGATCGCCAGTCATTGAACTATTGGCGGGAGCGATTTGGTTCATAGAATAAATTTGGATCACGGACGTGCAAACAAGGGCGAGTCAGAGAACTGCTCCTGCCGGTAATTGTTTCCAGGTCGATAAAGGGAGGAAAACAATGAAAAAATTGACCGTTGCCGATTTCAAACCGGACGGGTCATTTTTGATGTCTGACCTGCTCGGGAGCGCCAAAATTTCGCACGGCGGGGTGTATGTGTTCAAGTCGGGCGAAACGGCCCACCCGGAGCCGCGCCACGTTCACGATGCAGCCGAGGTGTTCATTTTTGTGCAGGGCAAAGGTGTGATCCCGGTCGATGGTGTCGACGTTCCCGTACAGGCGGGCGATGTGGTCATCGTCGACGCGGGCGAGGATCACCACACACGCAGCTCAGTCGAGGAACCGCTGGTTGCGGCGTGGTATTTGATGGATAGATAGACGTAGGAGCATTCAATGATTTCATCTGCTGATCGCACCGTCTTGCGGGAACTCGCTAAACGCGTCGCCGAGATTGCTGCGCTGCCGGTCCAGGCCGAACGCCGCGAGTTGTGGAAAAAGCACAACAGCTTGCAGCCCACACGTCCAATGATCCTCATTTTCCCTGAAGGTTCGTGGGAGGAGCTTTTGCCCGAAAGCGCGCTGACCTGCGAAGGAGAAGACGCGCGTCGCATCGAGTGGGTGCTGCGCAGCAGGCTGTACTACTATGACCATTTCGCTGACGACACAGTGATCGAAAATGAATGGGTTGTTAGCAAGGCGATCTATGACTCGGGCTGGGGGCTGGAGTCCAAACAAACGCCCAGCACCGAGGCACGTGGCGCGTGGGCCTTTGACCCGGTGATCGTGGAACCGGCCGACCTCGCCAAACTACGCTGGCCTGAAATTGGGCACGACGAGGCCGAGACACAGCGGCGACTGGAAAAAGCTCGGACGTTGTTCGGCGACATCCTGGACGTCAAACTCAAGGGGGTGGCTCACATCGCCTACCATCTGATGCAGCAGTACACCTATCTACGCGGCCTGGCCGAAACGATGATGGATATGTATCTCCAGCCGCAGATGCTCCACGATGCGATGGCTTTCTTTGAAGAAGGCCACCGACGGGTGTTGCAGCAGTACATCGATCTAAACCTTTTGTCGATAAACAACGACAGCACCTATCACAGCTCCGGTGGCAACGGCTACACCAACGAGTTACCCGCGCCGGGGTTCGATCCCGGCCACGTGCGCCCGATCGATATGTGGGCCAGCGCCGAAGCCCAGGAATTGGCCCAGGTCGGCCCTCGGCAGCACGCCGAGTTTGCGCTGGCTTATGAAAAACGGCTGCTCGAACCGTTTGGCCTCACCGGTTACGGCTGCTGCGAAGACCTGACCGACAAGCTCGACGATGCGCTGACCATCCCGCGCATTCGCCGCATCTCGATCTCGCCCTTTGCCAACGTGGATGCCTGCGCGGAGAAACTGGGAAATAAAGCCATTTTCTCGTGGAAGCCGCACCCGTCGCACCTGGTGGGAGATTTTGACGAGGACGCGATCCGGCAGTACATCCGGCACACGATTGCGGTGGCACAAAAACAGGACTGTGTGCTGGAAATGGTTCTCAAGGACACCCACACTTGCGAACACCATCCGGAGCGATTTGATCGCTGGACACAGATCGTGTGGCAAGAGGTGGAGCGCGTTGCTTTATAGGAATCCGCGCCGGCGCAAATCCGGCACGGAGCGTGGGAACGAGAGAATTCTATCACAGGACCAAGTCACCCCTTTCTGACGGTCCATTGACCAGAATGCTCACATAGGAGAGCTATGTCGGCTGATTCGGCTCCGTTCGGGGATGATTTGGCCTTACTTGGCCAACGCCTGTTTGACTGCTGCATACGCGTCGACGATGCCGTATCCGGCGGCGTTATCTGGCGTTCGGGCAGCGTCGCCACAGTTGGGCACGCCGTGCCGGGCATAATCGTATGGCTTGGCTGTCTCGATCAAAATCCGCTCTGTCCGCTCGATATCGCCGACCAGATCGGGGTTAGCCGACCACATCAGAGCCACCACACCGACGATGTGCGGTCCGGCCATCGAGGTGCCGCTGGACGTATAGTAGGTGCTGCCGGGAAAGGCCGAGCGCACGTTCACGCCGGGAGCGAGAATGTCCGGTTTGGTGCGCCCGCTCCCGTCGGCATCGACTGGCCCCCGGCTGCTGAAAAAGGCCAGCGCGCCCTCCGAATTGACTGCCCCGACCGAGAACGCATCGTCGTACAGTGCCAGCGGTGAGCTGATGCTGCCGCATTGATCGCCCTCATTTCCCGCCGAAGCGACGACAAACACGCCCGCCGCACGCAAGGCGCGCACTGCATCGACCAAGGCATTGGGATCGCAACCCTCGATGTCAGGACAGCCCCACGAGTTGTTGATCACGTGCGCGCCCAGTTCCGGCCGGCCATCGACCAGTGGATCACCATCCAGTGGAAAGGGGGCAAGCATAAATTGCAGGCAGTCGAGGTACAGTGCCGGGTTGGCCAGGTTGCGCGCCAGGTTGGCACAGCCGTACCACTGCGCGCCCGGCGCGACGCCCACATTTTTACCCAGAATTGAACCCAACGTGTGCGAACCGTGCCCGCCGATGTCGGTGGGCTGCTGAGTGTGATGCCAGGGATCGAACCAGTTGTAATCGTGATCGCCGTTCTGCCCCCGGTAGGCGCGGGCCAGTTCGGGATGGTCGAACTGTGCGCCCGAATCGGATTGACCGACGACGATCCCCTGCCCGGTCACACCGAACTCGCGCCACACCCGGTCGGCCCCGATCAGGGTTAGGTTCCACGGTGCCTCAGCGGGGGCGGTGTCACTGCCGATGGAGGGGGGCACAGGCGCGGGCAGCGGGCGCAGCACGGGGCTGTCGAGCACGCGGTCGACCTCCGGTCGCGTGTTGAGCCAGAGGCGGATCAGCGGCCCGGCATTGATTTCCAGTGCGTTGACCAGGTAATAGGGGGTATAGTCGACGTGCAGCAGGTCGAGCACCCGGCGGATATCGGCCTGGGTGGTGTTGGCATGCTGCACCAGCGTGTCGTAAACGTATTGGCGGCGCTGCGTATAGTCGTCGATCCGGACTGCGGGGGATACATCGGCCTGATCGGCCAGGATCACGTACAGCCGCTCGCCATAAAAGCCGGGTTGCCCAGCGACCAGGTAGATCAGCAGCGCGACTATGGTCAGCGCGAGTGCAGCAATGCTCCAGGCAGTGCGATTTCTCGCCGTGGGCAGGTAACGGCGAAAGAGCCACACGACAAGCCCCACGCTCCAGGCGGTTACGACGGTGAGCGCCGAAGCATATAGGCTCCAGGTCAGCACGTCGCGCGTTTCCAGGTTGAGCACCAGAGCCAACTCGTCTGGATCGATCCACAGCATTGGCGCGGCAGCGGCCAGGGTGGTGGCCAGTCCCAGCGACAGCCAGCTGCTCGCCGGGCGATCGCGTCCCAGGTGGCTGAGGGCGATCAAGGCCCAACCGAACGCGGGCAGGGTCAGCAGCAGGATCAGTTGCATGCCGTTAAAACCAAGCGCCGATCCCATCAATGCCAGGCTGCCATTGATCGCCGCGCCGCCCAGGGCGATGTTCCACCCTGGCCCGGCCCCGGTCGATTCCAGGGGATCGAGCAAAAAGTGGCCGAACACGATGCCCGCGCTCAGACCCAACAGCGCTGCCGAGATCAGGTTGAGCAGCGTGTCGACGCCGGAGCCGAGCGCGCCCCAGGCCAGCCAGGCCCAGCCGGTTAGCGCCGCAAGGGCGATGGTGGGCAGGTAGGGATGCTGCGGGCGGACGAATCCAGCCCCGCCGCCCCGGCGACGCAGCCAGATCAGTCCGGCGACGCCGATCAAATAGATCGCTTGCCCCAGGGTTTGCAGTAGCGCCGCCAGTTGTGCGCGGTTGACCGGTGCCAGTCGTGCGGGGGCCAGGCATAGTACAAACAGGGCGGCCAGCGTCCAGGTTCGGAACACAGCGCGGTAGCGCGCTCGCCGCCAGAACCAGGCCAGCGGTAGCAGCGGCACGGCAGTCAGCGCCACGTGTACCAGTGCGGCAACTGGCCAGACCCAGAACGGCCAGTCATAGCCCAAGATGGTGGCAAACTGCTCGACCATCCAGGTGAGGGCGTGGATGGCCCAAGTGGCAGCGTGGATCCAGCCAAAGAGCAGGACGGCTACGATTAGGCCGGCCCAGTCGCGGCCTGGGGGTAGTTGGTTGTCGGGATGATGATTCATTTTTGGCCTCCTGTCGGCGGGGGCAAGGCATTCCCAGGTAGAGATTGCTTGAACGGCATTGTCCTTCGAAACGCGCTTGTTGGTCAACGGGCCGTTAAGAAAGAATGTCTTGCTCTTGCCGGTTTGATTTTACCACATCGGACTCTGATTGCCTATTTTGACGGCAGCGCGAGCGTGTGCTATGATCCCGCCTCAAATCTTGAGCGATGGAGCGATGTATGATAACGGCGATGATTGTTCACGGCGGAGCGTGGGACATTCCCGATGAGTTGGTTGAGGCCCATCGACAGGCGTGCCTGGCTGCGGTTCAGGTGGGTTGGACGGTGTTGCAGTCCGGTGGTTCGGCGCTGGATGCCGTCGAGCAGGCGATTATGTTGATGGAGGATGATCCCGCGCTGGATGCAGGCATCGGCGCGTTTCTGAACGCCGACGGCGAAGTCGAGTTGGATGCTGGATTGATGGATGGCGCGACACTCAAAGCGGGCAGCGTGGCGGCAGTGCAGCGGGTGCGCCATCCGATTGCGCTGGCGCGCAAGGTAATGGAAAGCGATCACGTCCTGCTGGTGGGACACGGTGCGGAGCAGTTTGCCGAAAAGCACAGTATCGAGCGTTGCCCTTCGGCGTTGTTGGTGATCCCACGAGAGCTGGATCGCTGGATGGCAATCTCGCAAGACTGCCAGTTCCATGTCCGTCAGGCGTTTATGCGGCGAACGGGGCCGTTCGACACGGTCGGTGCGGTTGCCCTGGATGAGCACGGCCATATTGCTGCCGGCACATCTACCGGCGGCATCCCGCACAAGCTGCCCGGCCGTGTCGGCGATTCGCCGCTGGTGGGCTGCGGCTATTATGCTGACGACGAACTGGGCGGCGCATCGTGCACTGGCTGGGGAGAAGGGATCATGCGCGTCGTTTTGGCCAAGGCGGCAGTGGATCGCCTGGCGCAAGACGAGGCTATGTCGGCAGCCAGATGGAGCGTGGATTACCTTCAGCGGCGGGTCAACGGTCTGGGCGGCATCATCGTTCTCGACCGGCAGGGGCGGATTGGCTGCGCCTGTAACACGCCGCGTATGGCCTATGCGTACATGCAAGGCAGCTTGATACAGCCAATGGTTCACATTTGAAATTTTGTGGATAACGACGATAGGAGAGTGGTCTATGCGAGCTCAATCCTGGTCCATTCTGTTGATCCTGGGACTGTTGACAGCGAGCCTGTCCTCTTTTTCCACCCAGGCCGTGCCGCTGGCCCAATCCATTCCTGTGCCGGTGCTGGAATGGCAGCGCGGCGGCTGCACCTCCTGGTGTGAGACGGGCTGGTACTCGTCGCCGGCGGTCGCCGACCTGGACGGCGATGGCACGATGGAGGTCATCGGCGCGACTTATACGGTGTATGCGTTGAACGGCGAGGACGGCTCGGTGCAGTGGA
>JAFGEY010000407.1 GCA_016931365.1 Anaerolineae bacterium | reverse complement strand
TACCCCGGCACCGCGCTGTTCGATCGCTGCCTGCAAACGGGGATGGCAATGCCTTCTACCCTGGAGGCGTGGACGACCTCAAGCTGGGAACACATCGACTATAGCTGGCTCACCGCGCGCGAGGAGCGTTTTTTACACAAGGCGGCCTATTTCACCTTTTTCCTGGATGGCAAAACCGTCGCCGAGTCGATGAAATCGCCGCTGATGCGACTGGCCGCGCGGATTTATGGCTGGATCGTAAGAAATCGTATAAAACTAGATTTTTATGCCATTATGCCCGAAGTGGCGCTGATCAAGTGGGCGTTGGCGAATACCAAGTAGAGCTGCGAGCTAAAAGTTGCGAGTTAAGAGCTGCAAATTGCAAATTGTAAAACAGCGAATGGTGGTGACATCAAATCCGGTTCGGAGAACTAGAGCAGTCTATGTTTGCTATTTGCTATTTGCGCTTTGTGTTTTGACCGGCTGCCGTTCGCAAGACCACTCATTGGCCCGCGTCCAATCTGCCGGCATGCTGCGCGTGGGCCTTGATCCGAGCTGGCCGCCCTTTGAGTACGTGGATGCAAACGGCGAGGTCGCCGGGCTGGATGTGGACCTGGCTCACGCCATCGGGGAAAGACTGGGCGTGGAGGTGCAGTTTGTCGTCTCCGGCTGGGAAGGGTTGTACGACGCGCTCCAGGCCGGGCAGTTCGATCTGATCCTGTCGGCGCTACCCTATGATCCTTGGCGCACGGAAGACGTGCTGTATTCGACCTCGTATTTCAACGCCGGGCCGGTGATCGTCGCGCACAGCAACCAGACGTCGATCCGGCGTCCGCAAGACCTGACCGAGCGGACTTTGTACGTCGAGTTTGGCGCTGAAGGTGACGTGCAGGCGCGGCGGCTGCAAAAAAAATGGGCCGGGATCGAGATTGTCCCGCATGACACGGCGCAGGCCGCGCTCGAAGCGCTGCTGACGAACCCCGCCGACGCGGCCGTCGTCGATCACGTCTCGGCGCGATTGTTTATGCGCGATCACCCCGGTTTGCGGGTTGTCGGGGAGCCGTTGTACCATGAATCTTGTGTGATAGCGATGGATATTGAAGCACAGTCGCTGCACAAAGCGGTCGATCAGGCCTTGATCGACCTGCGCGAAAGCGGCGAACTGGACGCGCTACTCGACCGCTGGCTGTGATCGATGAAACGAGACATTGATGACCAACAAATCTGCTTCTGCCTCCCTGACCTTCCGCACCATTTTTGTGTTCTGGCTGCCTCTGGCTTTGAGCTGGCTGTTGATGTCCACCGAGATGCCCACCGTGACTGCGTTTATCGCCCGTATGCCGCAGGCCAAGCTGCAACTGGCCGCGTTCGGAGTCGCCACCTCGCTGGCTCTGGCCATCGAAAGCCCCATCGTGTCCTTGCTCACCGCATCGAACGCCGTCGCCTGTGATCGCGACTCGTTCCGCCTGATGTACTGCTTTATGATCGCCCTGAATGTGTTGGTTACGCTGGCGATGCTCGGGGTTAGCCTGACTCCATTGTTCGATCTGATCGTGGTCAGGCTGATGGGTACGCCGCCCGAAATCGCCCGTCTTGTGCGCCCGGTGCTGCTCGTGATGACCACCTGGCCGCCGGCTATCGGCTACCGGCGTTTTTTACAGGGGATTATGGTCCGGCGCGGCTATACGCGGCAGATGACCTATGGTACAGCGATCCGCCTGGGGGTAGCTCTGCTCGTCGCCGCGCTGGGACTGTGGTCCGGACGGCTCGACGGCGCGACCGCCGGCGGGCTGGCGCTGGCCTTTTCCACCTTGTCCGAGGCGATGGCGGTGCATTTCTGGTCGCGCCGGGCCGTGCGCCAGGTCAAAGCGGTCGAACGCGCGCAAGATGCGCCGCCTCTCTCCCTGGCTGACCTGCTCCGCTTTTACGGGCCACTGACCTTGACCTCATTCATCAACCTCTCGACCACGCCGCTGCTCAACCTGGGGATGACGCGGGCACTGCACCCGGTCGAGTCGCTGGCCGTATGGCCGGTGATCAATGGGCAGTTGTTCGTCACTCGCAGTTTCGGCTATAGCCTGCAAGAGGTGGTTGTCGCTCTGCTGAATCGCCCGGAAGGAATGAAAAAGCTGCGCCAGTTTGCCATCGGCATCGGGACGTGGTCGCTGCTGCTGATGGGGATCGTCGTCCTAACGCCGGTAGGATCGTGGTGGCAGCGCGAGGTGGCGGGGTTGAACCAAGAACTGGCCGGTTTTGCGCTCGGGGCACTGCGGCTGACTGCCCTGCTGCCTCTCCTGGCAACGATTCAAAGCTGGTTTCGGGGGCTGGTTGTCTTTGGCCGGCGAACCGGGGCCATCGCCCAGGCCACGGCAATCAATCTGATCGTGTTGGCAGGGGTGCTACTTGTCGGTGTGCAAATGGGGACGGTGGTCGGTGCGTCGCTGTCGGCGGTGGCGCTGACCGTTTCGCAGGGGATCGAATCGCTGTGGCTGTGGCGCAACGCGCGATTGACGCAGCGAAAACTCAACGCCGCCCAAATTCACGTTCCAGCCAGCCCTGGCTGAGCAAAATCATCGTTGGACGCCCGTGCGGGCAGGTGCGCGGCGATGTAGTCTGTTCCAACTGCTCGATCAACCCCCGCACCTCTTCAGCCGACAGCGTCTGCCCGGCCTTGACCGCGCCCTGTTTGCACGCCGCCGCCGCGATGCGCCGGTGAACGTCTTCCGCCAGCGGCTCTTCGCCGAGGGATAGCTCGTCCACAATGCCTACTAGCAGTTCACGCACGTCGCCGCGCGCCAACAACGCGGGCAGTGCGCGCACCAGCACGGTGTTTGGGCCAAACGGCTCGATCTCGAACCCGAGCGCGTGCAGCCCGTCCAGCCACAGTGCCATCTCGTCGACCTGGCCCGGCGTCAGTTCGACGGCGAGCGGTTCGAGCAGCGTTTGCACGGGCACGTCGCTGGCCTCGTGTTGGGCCAGCAGCCGCTCGTACATCACCCGCTCGTGGGCGGCGTGCTGGTCGATCAGATACATTCCCTCGGGCCCCTCGGCGATGATGTAGGTGCGCCCGATCTGCCCGATCGCGCGCAGCGGCGGCAGCTTGGCCTGCCCGGTTGCCCCGGCTTCAAACTCGCCCTCCCACCTTGAATCGCTCTGCGCCGAGGAGATCAAATCCAACGTCGCCTGGGTCGCCGCTGCCTGGCTGGCAGACGCGCCGATCAATGCCTCCCGCCGCTCTTGCCAGCCGTCGACGCCCCAGCTTTGCGCCGGGCCGGTTGCAGTCGGGATCGGCGACTGCTCGATCAAGGCGCTGCGCACGGCGCGCTGCACGGCGCGAAAGACGGCGTCGCGGCGCTGGAACTTGACCTCGCTCTTGGCCGGGTGAACGTTGACATCCACCTCTTCCGGCGGCAGGTCGATCTTGATCGCGGCCAGCGGGTGGCGCCCCTGCGGCAGCAGGGTGTGGTAGGCCTGCTCGACGGCGTAGGCCAGGCTGCTGTCCTGAATCCAACGCCCGTTGACAAAGAGGCTGATCTCGCTCCTGGTGGCGCGATGCTCATCCGGCGGGCTGACGTAGCCACTCACACACACTTGATGTTCGCCGCCCCCCGCCTCAACGAACAGCATCCCCTGCGCCGTTGACAGCCCATAGACTTGGATCAGCACATCGCGCAGGTCACCGCTGCCGGGCGAGCGAAAGGTCAGGCGTCCGTCGTTTTCCACCGAAAAGCGCACCCCGGAATAGGCCATCGCATAACGGGTGAGCAGTGTCTCGATGTGTTTACGCTCGGTGGCGTCGGCGCGCAGAAATTTGAGGCGCGCAGGCACGTTGAAAAAGAGGTTCTCCACGCCGATCGTCGTGCCGCGCGGGTGAGCGATCGGCTCGGGGCGGTCGAACTCGCCTCCGTCCACGCGCACGCGTGTACCCACCTGGCTTTGCCCCGTGCTGGTGGTCAATGTGACCTGGGCCACAGCGGCGATGCTGGCCAGCGCCTCACCGCGAAAGCCGA
Source organism: Anaerolineae bacterium (assembly GCA_016931365.1). The sequence continues at coordinate 28,793 of JAFGEY010000407.1, read as the reverse complement.
GGGTGCGGATGTGCTCCAGGTCGTCGACGGTGTCCAGCTTGCTGGTGGCGTGGCGGGCAAAAGCGACCTCGATCTCGTCGGCGGGGATGCCGCAGCCGTCGTCGGAGATGCGAATCAAGCGCCGCCCGGCCTGGCGAATTTCGACGTGAACCGTGTGCGCGCCGGCGTCGATGGCGTTTTCGATCAATTCTTTGACCACCGAGGCCGGCCGCTCGATCACCTCGCCGGCGGCGATTTTAGAGGCTACATCTTCGGGGAGAATGTGAATGGGCATGGAACACTCTAATCTTTCACAGGCAACGAAAACGTAAACGTCGTCCCTTTTCCCGGCTCGCTCTCCACCCAGATGCGCCCGCCGTGCGCTTCGACGGCCAGGCGGCAAAAGGCCAGCCCCAGCCCGGTGCCGCGACCCGGCGTGTCACCGGTGGCAAATTTCTGAAAGAGCCGCTCCTGTACCTCCGGCGAGATGCCGGGGCCGTTGTCGGCGACGGAAACGAGCATTTGAGCCGTTTCGGGATCGTGGCGGGCGGTCATGCGGATTTCTCCTCCGGCAGGGGTGAACTTGATCGCATTATCGACCAGATTTTGCAGCACGCGGCCGATCACCTCGGCATCGCCCCACACGGCGGGCAGGTTGTCCGGCGACTCGTCGATCAAGCGCAGGCGGTTCAACTGGGTCAGCGGCGTTTGGAGCTGGATCACTGTGGCGATCAACGCTTCCAGCCGCACCGCACTGCGCGCCAGAGGCATTTGGCCGCTCTCCATCCGGCTGACGTCGAGGATTGAATCGATCAGCATCGACATGCGATTCACACTGTTCTGGGCAATCCCGATCATCTGCTGCTGCGTTTCGGACATCGCCTGCCCCTGAACAATCACATTCAGGGCCATGTTGACTCCGCTCAGCGGGCTGCGCAGGTCGTGGACGATGGTGTGCATCAGGTTATCGCGTGCCTGCTCCAACTGCTTGCGCTCACTGATGTCGCGCAGCACCAGCAGCCGCCCGGTTAAACGGTCATCTCGATCGTGCAGGAGAATGACCTGCAACTCGAAATGGCGCGATGCTGCGCCGCCATGCACAAACTCGGCGCGCGTCTCCTCCATCGACCGGCAGCATAGCGCGATCAGCGCCTCCCAGCCGGACAGGGCTGTTTTGATCTGCTGCCCCACCACGTGGTCATTGACATCGAACATCGCGCGAGCCTGAGGGTTCAGATCGACGATGCGGTTTTGGGCGTCGAGCACCAGCACGGCGTCGGTCAGCCGCTCGATCAAGGCATCGCGGGCGATGGGCGCTAGATCGAACAACTGGAAACGAAATATGGTCCAGGTATAGACGACGCCGGACAGGATAAAGGCGATAGGCGTCGGGTCGATGCCGGGCAGAGGATTATTGCCGGTCACATAGACAAGGTTGGCAATCCAGGGGAGGGCCAGGCCAAGCAACACCGCCCACGCTTGCCGTCGATACACCTGGGAATAGCGCACCAGCATCCAGACCAGTGCCATCGTGCCTGCCACAACGCACAAATAACCATAGGCAACAGTGACAAAAAATGCCGGGCCGTGTTCATAGATCAGCCGCGAGTAGGGCGCGCCAGAGATCGGTCTGATCTCTGGCCAGATCAGACCGTGCCAGCGATTCGTCGCCACCAGACAGAGAATCACCACCGGAACGATAAAGAGCAGCGCGATGTTGCGCCGGGTCAATAGATGCCTTTGCTGGCTGTAAGCAAGAGCAAAGATCAGCCACAACGGCCCCGCGCTGACAATGCCCAGATATTCGATCTGAGAGAACAGCACTTGTGCCTCGCGGCTCCACACGGCATGTTCGAGGGCGCTGAAAAATGCCCACACAAATGCTGCCAGCAGCAGCAGCACAAAGGGCACGCTGCCCGGCGTCGCACGCCGCCGCCAGACCAGCGTCGCCATCAACAGCGCCAAAACGGCATTAAAGCCCAGGATCAGGGAATACAGCGGACTGTACATACCTCAAACTCGACTTTTCCCATTCACTGACCCAAACATAGATTGCTAACAGAATTTGGTTCGTTATGAGGGCCAAAGGGCACCAGGGATTAATGCTCAGGTCAGTACTTGGACGGCCCCGCGAAACAACAACACGCTGAAAAAGACCAGGTCTGCAAAAAGAAATGCGCCGCAAGATATCTCAAACCACCCTGGGACATCTCTAACTTTTATCTCACGGGCCTGACTATCCCGGATAAAATGGTTGATTTGTTCGGCGGCATTGCTGGCGGTTGGCAGGCTGCTCCAGGAGACCTGTTCGGTTTGAGAGACGCCGCTCAGTTCGACATAGGTGCGATCCATCTGGTCTTCATAATCGGACACCTCGATCCGTGCCCTGGCCGAGCGCAGCCGGGAAACGGTCGTCAGACGGCCCATCGGCAGCCATCCAGCCCACAGATCGTAGACCCGGCAGTCCACCTGGCTTGGTTCGACCCGCGTGCAGGCAATAACCGTAACCAGCCCGAACAGCCACACGATGAAAACGCCGAACAGCAGGCACAAGACGCCGACGGCTGCGGGGATCGGACGGACCTTGAGCCGGCGGGCAATTTTTGCCGGCTTGGGATGTGCATCGAGGGCCGCCAGCCTGAACAAACTTTTGCCGCACGCCGGGCAGACAATCTTGCCCCCTGGAACCTCAGCGCCGCAGTACGCGCACTGTTTCATCGCTCAGCGCGGCCGATTGGGTGCCGGCAGCGGCTCATCCATGGTGAAATAGGCGTACAGCGTGCTCGAAAATTCGATCTGCTGCGGCCACACGCGCAGCCAGTGAATCCAGTCTACGTCGTCCCATTGGTAAATGCCCACCAGGTAGGGCCGTCCCTCCGGCGGCCAGACGATGCCCACGTTCATGCGCTCGTCGGTGTTGCTGCCCCCGCCAAAGCCGTTTTTGTGGGCCATCGGCACGTCGTCGGCAAAGCCGGGGCCGAGCAGCGTGCGCGTGGGGTTGGTCTTGAGCAGATCGAGCATAGCCTGACAGTCCTGCGCAGTCAGGTTGGAAAAAGCAGCCAGCAATTTGCCCTCGCCCAGTGTGCCCCGATACAACGCCTCGAACAGAATTGCCTGGTCGGCGAGCGAGGTTTGCATGGCCGTGTCCGGCCACAGGTTGATCTGCTCTTCCGGCGGCACGTCGGCCGGCGGGTGTTCCGGCACGGTGATCGGCTCGTAGAACGGCCCTTCCGGTGTGCGGTAGCCCTGCCGGATGTAGGTCTGGCGCATGTCCAGCGCGGCCAGCGTCTCATTGATCCGCTTCAGTCCGGCCTGGAAATCGCCTTCGCCGATCTGCAAAATGACATAGTTGGATTTTTCGTTGATGCTGTGGGCGATCATCTGCGCCATCGCGTCCTTGAGGTCCGCGGAAAAGGGCTGCGGCAGTGCGCGGTAGGCCGTGACCATCACCGCCACCTTGATCATGCTCATCCCCGAGGCAGTGACCATACTGTTGTGGCGAATCTCCTCGCCGGTGGTCAGATCCTGGACGTAAAAGCCGTTGAACCCATCAAAATGGCCGACCACGTCCAGCAGCGCGGGTTCGATCTCGGCCAGCGTCAGCGGCGCGGGCGGCACGTCGGCAATTACTTTGAACGATACGTCCTGCACGCCGGTCACTGCCGCGTCTAAAATGATCTGTTTCGCCGTCGTCACGTTGAGCGTCCAGCCCACCTGGCCGGGCAAAAACTGGTAGCCGGTCATCGGGCGGGTGGGCGTCCAATCTTCGACCTTGTTCTCGCCGACGATCCAGCGCTGGACATCAAAGGGGATGGTGATCGGCTGCGTCGAGGCGGGCACGGGCGGTTGGTTCCAATCGGGCAGGATGCGCGCCAGCGCCAGATCGATCTCGGTTTCGGACAGCGCTTTGGGATCAGTGACGACGACCGGCAGATCAACCTGCGTGACGCTCAAATCATCGACGGCGGCCTGTAGTTGCGCCACCGCCTGCTCGACGTCGAGTTGCACGCCGGCGTGCCCGGCCCAAAAGGTCAGAGTGTCCTCATCCAGGCGGTGCTCGAGCAGGCGCGTTTGCACCCGATCGGCGATGTCTTGGATAAATGTATGCGCTTTTTCATCATCTGTCGTGTATTGGAATGAAAACTGCTCCGACGGCTCGCCGCGCAAAAAAGCTTCCACGCCCTTTTGTCCCGCCGCTGTCTCCATCGCCGCCAGTGTCCCTGCAATCAGTTCCTCCTGATTGCTCTGAAAACCGAGATCGGCGACACTGAGCACGGCAGTTTGATCGAGGCAGGTCACAGTCAGCGTGCGCAGGTAGGGCGCGACGATCCGCGCCTGGATCGCCTCGCGGAGAACGGCCTCGCTCAACCAGGGCAGCGGTGCGCGAGTGGCAGTCGGCAGTGCCTCCAGACGGTCGTGTTCGGCCTCCCAGGCTCGCTGCTCGATCTGCAAGTCGCGCCACAACAATATGGTGCCGCTCAGAACGAGCAAGATGGGCAGTGCAACCCAGGCCCAATGCCGCCACAGCGGGCGGCGAGCCGGGGCTTCGTCAGATTGGGGCGGGCGAAACACCAGCAGCGCGCCGAGCCACAGCAGCAAAGCGGCCGCGCCGATCAAGGCGAGCATGCCGCCGGGTGCGCCAACCCTGAATTGAAATGTGGGTGGCGGGGAAAGCGGCTCTGGCGTCGGCGTGGCGAGCGCGGCGGGTTCGCGGCGCGGCGGCAGCGGCGTCAACGTCGCCGTCGGCAGCAGGGTCGGCATAGGTGTCGAGGTCGGCAGCGGCTCTAGCACATTCAGATCGAGCACGGCCTCGTGGATCAAATCGCCGCTGGCGGCGGTCAAGGTCAGCGGCAGCATCCCCGGCGGCAATGCCGCGCCGGCCTCCAGGTTGAACGTCGCCGTGCCGGGCGGGGTGATGAACCCCGGCGCCCAGGTCGCCGACAACGCTTCGGGCAGGCCGCTGACGCTGAGATGAACCGGCGCGGCAAATCCCTGCCGCCCCTCCAGCGACACCTTGATGGCGGCGCGCGCGCCGGGCCGCAGCGAAACGACTCCTTCGGGCAAAGTGATGGAAAAATCGGGAAACGCCTCGGACAGGCGCACCTCACGGATCAACGGGGAGACGGGTAAATTGGCCGTGCGCAGGGTCAGACGGTAGCGCAGGGCGCGGCCGGCGGGCACATCAAGGGCATACAGATCGATCTGCCGCGTGCCGCTGAAGCCCTGGCTCGACTCTAGCGAGCCAACCTCGCGCCACGCGCCCCAGACTCCGCCGTCGTCGCTCGTCGCCACGGCCACATCGACAGCCGTCTGCGCGGGCAGTGACAGGTCGATCGACAGTGTGCCCCAACGCGCCGGCGCGGCGTGGACAAACGCCGTCGAGGTAAACACACCTCGTTCTTCGTATACTGGCGGTGCGGTAACTAACCCGACACGATAGAGGTCGCCGTCATAACCTGAATGATACAGCCGGTAAAGCTGCCCGTCGAAAATGACGTTCGGCTCGGAGGCGACCTTGCTCTTCCAACTGCTTTCCATCCCCAGGTCGACGATCGGGTTTTCGGCGCCGCGCGTCCAGGCGATGCCGTCGGGCGAGGTGGCATAGCCGATGCGCCAGGTGCCGCCGTTGTGCCCCTCGTACCACATCTGGTAGCGCTCACCATCGTACATCACGCAGGCGCGGGCGACGGCAAAATCGTCCCACACGCCATCCGGCGCGACATCGAGCACGGGGCGGTTTTGGGCAAACCGCGTCCAGTTAAGGCCGTCAGGTGAGGTGGCGTAGCCGAGCAGGGTTTGCGTTTGGGCCGACGCGCCGTTGTACCACATCTGAAAACCGCTGCCGTTCCAGAGTACATACGGCTCGGCCAGGTAGACGGCATCCCAGCGCGCGTCGTGCGTCTCTTTGAGCAGCGGATTTTGCGTCGTCTTGATCCAGCGCACGCCGTTGGTGGAGGCGGCGTAGTTCAGGCTCCAGTCGCCCTTGAAATTGACCGCGCTGAACCACATGTGGTAGGTTTCGCCATCAAAAAGCACCATCGGCGCAGAAATGATGTTTTCGTCATAGCCGCCCAACTCGCCGCGCACGAGCACGGGGTTGGCCTCGTACTTGGTCCACTGCACGCCGTCGGGCGAGGTGGCATAACCGACGTCCATCGGCGTCTTGAGGCCCTCGGGATGCCGCCAGCGACCAGCATACCAGAGGTGAAAGGTCGCGCCATCGAAAATAACTTTGGCCTCGCTGATCACCGCGTCATCCCACGCGCCGGCATCGCCGGGCAGGACGACCGGGCTGGCCGAGTGCTCACTCCACTCGCCGGGCTGCGATCGGAGCCGCATCGCGCCGCGCGGGTCAGCGTCCCAGCCATAGGGCGTGCCCATCGCGTCGAGCGTGCGCACGTCAAGGTGATCGCGTTCACCGAGCATCCAATCGGCCTGGGTGGTGTGGATAAAAGTCAAAGGCAGGTGGTTGGGGGGTTGGGTGGTTGGATTGGCCGATTTGCTAATTCGTGGATTTAGAAATAATAAAAATAAACCAAGTATAATAAAGAATATTTTTTTCATTCTGCTGGATTCAAATCCTCGCGGACGTATTGGCGGTCGATGTTGTAATAGTTGTAGGTTGCCGTGGCAATGTCGCGGAAGAGCGGCAGGCTGCGGTCGCCGAGCCATTCGGTGTTGGCATAGATAAAGACCACAAGCACAAAGTCATTGCCCTCCGGCACAAGGACGATCGCCGCGTCGGCGTGCGTGTCGGCGACATAGCCGTGCTTGTGGGCGATGGTCACGCCCTCAGGCAGGCCGCCTTCGAGCAAAATAGCCTCGTGGTTCTGGGCCATCAGGCCGATCATCACTTGTCCTTCCTCGGCGGTAAAGCTGCCGGGATGGGCGGCCATCAACGTGCCGCCGCCCTGACCAAGCTGGTAGATCATTTCTAAAAAGAGGCCGGTCTCAAAGGGCGTGGTTTGCATGTAAGGGTCGGGCCGGGTGGTCAGATCGGTGCGCGAGTTGGCCGGCGTGCTGAAGATGCGCGGCAGTTCGTCGGTATCGTAGGGCGTAGCCATAAAGGTGTTGACAAAACCCAGCTTTTTGAGCGCGGCATTGAGCACATCGACCCCGGCAAAGGCACTGTCATTGCCGGCCTGGACGTAGCCGATCTGGCGCAGCAGCAGGTTGGCGGTAAAGTTGCCGCTCTGGATCATCGTTTCGCGCAACAGCTTGGCCGTCTCTTCGCCCGGTTCGTGGTCGAGGTAGCGGTAGGTTTCGATCAGGATCGGGATTTTAAGGATGCTCATCCCGGCATAAGCGACATCGCCGTTGATCACCACCTCTTCACCAGTGACCATACTCTTGGCAAAGACGCCGACGATGCCCGGCCACTCGGAGAGCCGCCAGTCGATCATCTCTTTGAGCAGCGATACGTCTGCCCCCGGCGGCGTGGTGCCCTCTTGGACGATCAGATCGACCTGGCGCTCCGACGCTGAATTGAGCGCTGCTTCGACCAGAAGCAGCGACGCTTCGATGTCAAGCCAGCGGGCCGCGGCGCCGGGGCTGTAGGTCAGCGTCTCGTGATTGATCTGCGGTTCGAGCATCCCGCGATCCTGCTGGCGGGCAATTTCGTTGAGGAACTGGATGAGCTTTTGCTCATTATATCGTGCCTCTACATCGACATTCAGTGGCTTGGGCGGCTCGCCGAGCAGGTACAGCCCGAACCCCTCCAGAAACGAAGTCTGCGCGCGCTGGCGGGATAACTCGGCCCAGACGGTGGTTTGGGTGAGATGAAACTCGACACGGCGCGGGGTGAGCTTGAAGGTGTCGCTGCCATAGTGAAGCGCCACCGGCGAGCCGAAAGCCTGGTCGATCAACGCCTGGGCCTCTTGCTCGCTCAACAAGCCCACATCCAGCCCGGCAATGACCGTGCCCGGCGGCAGCAGGTTGCGATAGGTGATATAGCTCTGCAACTGATAGAGCAGATACAGGATGATCAGGATGATCAGCGCAAAGGCCGCAAACTTGTAACCTCTCACACTTGCTCCAAGATCAAGACTCCGAAATGACAGTACGCGGCTGCGGCGCTTTTCCACTGGCCTGCGCGTCTATCGCCCAACGGATGAGGGTCAACTGGCGCGGATCGACCTCTCCCGGCAGTGAATCGAGTGAGAAAAAATCCGCCCGGAGCAGTTCCGCGCCGGGCACCGGCGTGGAACTGACATCGATCGAACACCAAAAAAAGACATCGACGGTGCGGCAGCCAGGCGACAAAGTCACCAGGAGCAGGTCGCGCACTTGGACGTCCAGCCCAGCTTCTTCACAGATCTCGCGACGCATCGCTTGCTGTAAGTTTTCGCCGCGCTGGACACCGCCTCCGAGCAGTCCCCAGACGATGCCGCTGCGATAGACGTGCTGCCCCAGCAGCACCTCGCCACGTGCGTTGAGCACTATGCCCGTCACGCCGACGAGGAATTTGTCGCTGAACGCCCAACGGAGTCGTTGACGCAGCGGGGCAGGAATCCACTTCCAGAGAGCCGACAGCCCGTTTTTGGCGCGATCTGTCCACATTGGGCCGATTATAGCACATTGACCCACAGTCGCAAAGTCACTGGACAGACGGGATCAGGTGTGCTAAACTATACAGCAGATAACATTCGAGGAGACATGAATGCGCGAATGCGTAGAACGACTGTACAACCTCAGCCAGCAAGTCGCCACGGGCCAGGGCGGGCGGGAATTTTCCATCGTCGAGGACGAGCCATGGGGTTATGAAGAAACCCCGCTGGAACTGGCCTTTCAGGAGTGCAGTTGAGAGATCAGGGTGCATTTGGAAGAGCGCCCCAATCGACTGACCCCGGAACCGCTGGAGACGATCCTGCGTGTGCTGCTGATCTTGAATGGACACTGCAAGAACATTTGGAACATAGTGGAGAGTAGTTCAATGAAGCGATTTGTATGGATATGGGCGTTTATTCTGGTTGGCATGTGGGTCAGCGCGTGCCGGTTGGGCGTCGGGCGCGGCGATGACGGCGCGCTTCAGATCACAACCAGCCTGACGGAAGAAAAATTGCAGTCGCAGCTTGCGGCAGCAATCGCGGACCCCTCGACGCAAAACCTGACCATCGATCTGCGCGAAGGCTATGCCCTGATTTCCGGCGAGCGCAAGCGAGACAACAGCGATACGGTTGACACATTGAGCTTTCACCTGACGCTGGGTGTTCAAGATGGGCATCTCACCGCAGCGATCTCGGACACTCAGATCAACGGCAAGGGCGTGCAGGGCGACGCAGTTGATGCGTGGGCCGAGCGCATCGTCAGTTGGCTGGAGCAAATCGGCAAAAACAACGCCAACAGCAGCTTGCAGTCCGTCTCGATCGGCGACGACAAGATCACAATGGTCTGGCGCGTTGAAAAGAAAGACAATTGACGGACTTTTAGAGATATGATATAGTGAGCGCACATTCATCCGGTTGCACAGAGGGGAGGTTATTGTGGTTCGACGCATTGCGTTTGTCAGCGGGCTAATCTTGGGCAGCGGCTTGAGCGCGTTTGCCCTGGGCGCCGCACTGATCTACCTGTTTACCGGCAAAGCGATTGCCTTTGTCTCCAGCAAAGAACGGGGACTTGAGGTCAGGCTAGTTGATCTGGCCGATGAACTGCAACTCGACGCGCTGCGCGAAACGTCGGGGAGGGCCGCATGAAAGAACACGAACTGACCCTGGCGCAATGGCTGGCCGCGCCGCGAGACTTTATTCAAGGCTTTCTGGGCGGTCTGTTCGGTCCGCTGCTGGCGCTGGCTGGCGCGGTGGGTCTGATCTATCTGGTGACTAAAAAGCTGCCAGCGATCAAAGAGGTGAGCAAAGGCGACGGCGCCACGCGGCGCGCTTTTATTCTGGCCTTGCCATTGGAAGCGCGCGCCTCGTGGGTCAAATACGGCGGTGAATTTCGCAGCGCGATGCTCGAATGGAAGTCCAGAACGCAGCAATAAAGAACAAATCATAATGAATACGAACGTTGCTATTGTCGGCGGGGGACTCACCGGAATGAGCGCCGCCGACGTTTTGTCACAAAACGGATGCCGCTGCACCGTTTTCGAGCGCGACGAAACGGTCGGCGGGTTGGCCGGATCGTTCCTGGTCAACGGGGTATGCGTGGAAAAATTTTATCACCACCTGTTTACCAGCGACACTGTCATCGCCGACTTGATCGCGCGGCTGGGGCTGGGCGACAAGTTAGAATGGCTGCCTACCTCGAACAGCTTTTTCGCCAATCGCATCTACCGGCTGAGCACGCCCTTTGACCTGCTCCGCTTCGCCCATCTCAACTTGATCGACCGCCTCCGGCTGGGCCTGCTCTACCTGAGCACGCGCTTGGTGCGTCGCTGGCAGTCCCTGGAAGCGATCACCGCCCGCGAGTGGCTGATCCGGATGGCCGGCCAGAACGTGTATGCAAAGGTCTGGCAGCCGCTGCTGCGCAACAAGTTTGGCCGCTACGCCGACGAGGTGGCCGCTGTGTGGATCTGGAACAAGCTCAAACTGCGCGGCAGCTCGCGCGGCAAGGCACAGGAAGAGCGTCTCGGCTACCTGCGCGAGGGATTTGGTCAGGCGGTCGATGCCTTTGAGCGGCTGTTGCGCGCGCAGGGCGTGCAGATCAAACTCGACGCGGCGGTGGAGCGGGTGCAGATTGAGAATGGCCGGGCGACCGGCGTCGTCGTCAACGGCGAACTGCACCCCTTCGACCGGGTGCTGGTGACCATCGCGCCGGAATTGTTCTTGCAGATCGCACCGGATTTGCCCGAAAATTATTGCACAAGATTGTCAAACATCAAGTATTTGGCCAACGTCTGCCTGGTGATGTCGCTCGATCGCAGCCTGTCGGACACCTATTGGCTCAACGTCGGCGATCCGGCGATCCCGTTCACCGGCGTGATCGAGCACACCAACATGCAGCGCCCGGAGACCTATGGCGGCGCGCACCTGGCCTACCTGTCGCGCTATATGGACCCTGAAGACCCGTATTATGCCATGTCGCCGTCCGAACTGCTCGACGCCTACCTGCCGCACCTGAAAAAAATGTTTCGCGGCTTTGAGCGCGCTTGGGTCAAAGAGTTGTGGGCGTGGCGTGAGCGCTACACGCAGCCGTTGATCGGCCTGAACTATTCGCAGATCAAGCCGCCTTTCCAGACGCCGGTCGAAAACTTGTGGTTGAGTTGTATGGCCCAGGTTTACCCGCAAGATCGGGGAATGAACTATGCGGTCGTATACGGGCAGCGGGTTGCACAAGCGATGCTGGGTCAAGATGGACAGCATGCGCAGTGATCCTCCCGCCTTGCTGGTCGACGCGATGCTGGGACGGCTGTGTAAGTGGCTACGCCTGATGGGTTACGATGCCGTCTATGCCAACCACTGGCCCGACGCCCAGATCGCCGCTCAGGCGCGCGCCGAAGGGCGATGGGTGCTCACCCGCGATCAGGCCCTGACCAGGCGGCGAGGAATCGACTGCCTGTTTATCGACAGCCAGACACTTGAGGCGCAAATCCGCCAGGTGATTGAATCCCTGGGCATGCCGCCGGTGCAAACGATGCCGCGCTGCCCGCAGTGCAACGCGTCGCTGGTCAGCGTGACGCGGGCGCAGGCACAGCCGCATGTGCCTCAATATGTGTGGGAGACGCAGTCCGAGTTTGGGCGCTGCCCGAACTGCGATCGCTATTACTGGCCGGGCACCCACTGGCAAAACATCCAGTCGACATTGGAACGGGTTAGAAAAACCTAGGGACTATAGGCATGGAGAACCAGCCAGCCCAAAGGCAAGAATTCTTTGGTCTAAAAACCAACCGGTCCCCTGCCGGTCGGGAACGCATCTATCTCTGGACCGATCCGTCGGCGATGCTCAGGCGCGAACAGGCCGAACATCACCTGACTTACCTGCGCTGGATCGTCATTGCCGGAGCGACGCTGTACCTCGTCTTTGCCCGTAACCTGGAATATCTGCCCCTGGCCGGGGCAGCGCTCCTTGCTGGTGTGGTGCTTAACAGCATCCTGGCCTACCTCGTTTATCAGAAACGATTTTCGTTGGCCTGGAGCATCGTCGCCCAGGTCGTCGACATTTTGCTGTTACAATTGTACACTGCCGCCCTGCCGGGCGGGACGTGCAGCTACCTGCCCCTGTACACGACGATGGTTGTCACGTCGACGATTCGCTTTGGCATTGTCGGCACATTGAGCAGCGGACTGATCGGCGTGCTGCTTGATGTCGCAACTGCAGGCGTGACAAGCGGCGAGGCACCTTCAAGCTTGATGATCCTGGTCTCGATTTTGGCCGATGCCATCCTGCTGGCCTATTTTGCCTATCTGGTTCGCCTTCAGCATACCACCTTGCAGCAAAACGCAAGCCAACTGGAAGAGAAAATCTACGAGATCACCGTCCTGCATCAAGTCAGCACCGCCGTGCACGATTTGAAATCCGAGGATGCACTGCAAAACATCGTCGAAATCACGACCAAGGTGCTGGGCTTTCAGCGCGCTGCCCTGTTTCTGACCCACAGCGTTGGTACGATGCTGCCGCATGAATATTACAGCCGCGATCAAGAAGCCCAACACAGAGGACTGCCCGACGTGCACATGGATCGCGCTTTATTCGAATTGGTGCTCCAAAAAGAGGCGCCCATCGTCATCGACGGCTCGCAGGGGCTGCCGGATATGGATCGCGGAGCGGTTTTGCAGGTCGCCGTGCCGTTGCACGGGCACGAGGCGCCGATCGGCGTGCTGATCGCCGACCGCAACGACCGGGGTAACGTTGAACAATCGGACAAAGAGATGCTGTCCAGCCTGGCCCAATCGGCAGTGATGGCGATTGAAAACGCCAGCCTGCACCGGCGCATTCGACGGATGGCCAACCATGACGGCGTCACCGATCTGTTCAATCACCGCTATTTTCAGGAGGCACTGCGCGCGACGATTGCCGAGTCGGAAGACGCTTGGCCAATCTCGTTGCTGATGATTGAAATTGACAAATTCAAGAGATACAATGATACTTATGGGCACCGGCAGGGCGATACAGCCCTGATCAGCTTGGCACAAGCGCTAGAGGAAACGGCCGCGGTTTGGGATGGATTGGTCGCCCGCTACGGCGGTGACGAGTTTGTGGTCATCCTTCCGCGCGTCGACCGCGCGGAAGGTGAACAGGCCGCACAAACGATCAAAGAGCGGGCCTGCCAGGTTGCCGGCGAGCTGCTTCGAGAGCACAACCTGCCGACCATCTCGTTGAGCGTCGGCGTCGCCACCTATCCCGACGACGCCCTTAGCGCCACCGACCTGATCGAGTCCGCCGACCGGGCGATGTATGTAGCTAAACGCAGTGGAGGCAACCAGGTCTGTGCATATTCACAAGAGCTGTTGTCGCGTACTCTACCAAACATAAAGGCATAGACACAAGTTTATCTTGTGTATGTGATTGACTGAATAAATCCAATCTGATCGAATACGAGGAGGTAAAGCTGAACACACAAGAACTGGCCCACACTATCGTGGGTATGCTCGAAGAGCGCCAAGCAGGAGATATTTTGCTGCTCGATGTCCAATCGGTGACCATTCTGGCCGACTATTTTATCATCTGCTCCGGAACAAGCGAACGCCACCTGGGGGCACTGTGCGGCGATCTCGCCCGCGATCTCAAAGCCGACGCCGGGCGGCCCTTGAGTGTCGAAGGCGAACCAGAGTCGGGGTGGATGTTGATCGATTACGGCGACATTGTGGTGCACGCTTTTTTGCCGCAAACGCGCCGCTTCTATGACCTGGAAGGGTTGTGGAAAGACGCACAGGTCGTCGTACAGATACAGTAAAAAACAGACCCAGGTATCATTCAGCACAACTGCTCGACTGGCACAGGCCGAGCAGTTGCTATTCAACAACAAGCCCATGAAAACCCAGCCCGCACCCTCTTTCGACATTCGTCCTCTCGATCCGGCCGATCGCGATCGTGTCCGTGAATTGATCGTCCGGCGTTGGGGAGTCGATACCGTCGTCGCCCACGACACGATCTACCACCCCTGCGACCTGGCAGGTTTTGTCGCCCATCGCGGAGATGAGTGGCTGGGCCTGCTGACCTATCATCTGGAAGGATGTCAGTGCGAGATCGTCACCCTGGACAGCCTCTGCCCATCAAGCGGCATCGGGACGGCACTAATCCAGACCATCCGGCAGGCAGCAACCCAGGCCGGGTGCAAGCGGCTGTGGCTGATCACCACCAACGACAACCTCAATGCGCTGCGTTTTTATCAAAAGCGCGGCTTTGCACTGGTCGTCATCCACCGCAATGCGATAGAGCGGGCGCGAAGGCTTAAACCCGATATTCCGATGGTTGGCGACGAGGGTATCCCCTTGCGAGACGAGATCGAGCTTGAAATAACCCTCGAATAAAAAAAGGCGGCTATGAACAAGCCGCCTACTCGTCAACGACAATCAGAGCAACCGCCTCGCTCTGAATTTCCCCACCGCTCGGTGTCGTCCCCACCGCATAAATGCGGTGTTCTCCCGGCTGCAGAACCCACCATGTGCGATAGGGCGGCTCGTTCAGCGTTGCCGCGGCGACATCGTCCACAAAGAGCGTCACCTGTGTCAAGACAACCTCTGCCCCGCCGCGTGCCTCGATCATAATCCGCTGATCCTCCCTCGGCAGTGAGGCCGAGATACGGTAGCGATCCATCTGAAAAGGGCTGACGATCTCGAGCGGCACCGACACTGTATCATCGGGTACATCCGTAGGTTCAGACGGTTCGCCCGGCAGCGGCGGCGGTTGAGGAATGCCCTGCCCCACCGCCCAGGCCTGTGCCTCTGCTGGATAGACAGCGTACACGCGCGTGCGCACGCGCTCCGGAGGCGTCGATTCGCTGGCCCGCAGGCCGGTCGCCGCATCGATGCGTACGAGTTGGTGCAAATCGCACTGTTCGGCCGGCTCGGTGCCCTCGATGAACAACTCTTGCCGTCGATGTGGGCAGAAAGGTTCGGGCAGCTTGCCTGACAGCGCGCACACCTCTACCTCGACCAATCCATCGGGCCGGGTAAACTCTTGCGGCGGGCGATCTTTGAGCGCGAGGGTCATAAACTCGTGCCAGATCGGCCCGGCGCCGGTGATGCCGGAAACGTGGTACATCGGCGTGTTGTCGGCATTGCCGGCCCAGACGGCGGTCACCAGTTCGGGCGTATAGCCAACTGTCCAGTTGTCGCGCCAGTCGGTGGTGGTGCCCGTTTTAGCTGCCGCCGGACGGCCCAGGTAAAGCGCGCTTTGCTCGCCAAACGAAGGCAGCCGCGCCCATTCGTCGGACAGGATGTCGGTGATCAGATAGGCCACGCGCGGATCGAGCGCCTGCCGTTGCGTGTGCGGCGGCGTCCAGACCGTCTGCCCCTGCGCATCGACCACCTGGCGTACGGCGACCGGCGCAACCCACTCGCCGCCTGTCGCAAAAACGGCATACGCCGAGGCCAGCTCGATCATCTGCACCTCGCCGCCGCCGAGGGTCAGCGCCAAGCCGAACCGCTCCGCCGATTGGTCGAAACTGGTGATCCCCATCTGCCGCGCCTGGGCGATCATCGCCTTCAGGCCAACGGCATCCAACACCTTGACCGCTGGCAGGTTGTACGACGAACCGAGCGCCTCGCGCAGCAGCACGGGGCCGCGCCAACGCAAATCATAGTTGAGCGGCACATATCCCACCCCCTCGCGGGTAATGAACGAGGTACGCACGTCGACGAGCATCGTCGCAGGGGTAAAGGGCAATTCTCCCCAGCGCGTGGACCGATCCGCGCGTTCCAGCCAGGCAGGGTCAAAAGCAACGGCATAGGTAATCGGCTTGATCGCCGAACCGGGCTGGCGCAGGGCCAGCGTCGTGTTCATTGCCCCGCCGATCTCGGCATCAAAATAGTCGGCGCTGCCGACCATAGCCAGAATTTCGCCGCTTTGTGGATCAAGAGCCAGCAGGGCGGCGTTATTGACATTGCGATCCGGTCCTCTGCGCTCCTGAAGCGCGTCCAGGTGGCGGCGCACGATCGCCTCGGCGCGCTCATTGAGATCGACGTCGAGCGTAGTGTAGACCTCCAATCCGCCCCGGGCCAATGTCTCCACGCCCAGCACGCTCTCAAGCTGGCTCCAAACATAGGTCACAAAATGCGGCGCGCGGATCGGAAAGGGGGTACTGGCATACTTGAGTGACTCGGCAGCCGCCAGGTCGGCCTCGTCCTGAGCTAGGTAGTCCTGCTTGACCATCAGGTCGAGGACGATACGCTGGCGACGGTGCGCGCCATCAGAGTTGACGAGCGGGTTGTAGAGCGACGGCGCCTGCGGCAGCCCGGCGATCAAGGCGCACTCGGCCAGGTCGAGTTCGCCGACCGTCTTGCCGAAATAGGCATGCGCGGCTGCTTCGACGCCATAGGCCATATTTCCGTAATAGTTTTCGTTCAGATAGAGGGTGAGGATATCGTCTTTGGTGTAGCGGCGGGTGATGCGGTAGGCCAGGATCGCCTCGCGCAGTTTGCGGGTCAAGGTGCGCTCGGCGCGTTCTTCCGGCGAGAAGAGCAGGTTGCGCGCGACCTGCTGGGTGATCGTGCTGCCGCCGGCTTCGCCACCTTGCAGGTTGATCCAGATCGAGCGCAGGATACCTTTCAGATCGATGCCGGGGTGAGTGTAAAAACTGGCGTCTTCGGTGGCGACGGTCGCCTGTTGCAACGCCAGCGGGATATCAGAGAGAGGAATCGGCGAATGTTTACCCAGATGGGGATCGATGACCTCAAACAAAAGCTGCCCGTTCCGGTCATAGATCTTGGACGAGGGTGCAGCCGCCCGGTCGGGCAGTTCGCCCGGAGAGGGCAGATCGACAAACAACCAGGCATAAATGCCCCAAACGCCCGACGCCAGCAACAAGACCAGGCTGCCTGCCAGCCACCAGCGTCGAGACACCGATCTCGCTTTTTTCATGAGCTTTTCCAGCCTGTGTTATCTGTTACTGAGCAACAAGCAGACCCAGACATATCTCTGTTTGGGACGTTTTCAAAGCAGGAAAAGCCCCAATCAGGGCACCATTTTTCCGGTGAGCAGCAGGCAGACAAAACCAAAGATCGTCACCAGCAAAAAGAGCATAAAAGAGAGAGCCAGACGAATTTTTGGACTCATCGACGTGAACATATCATGACCTCCAGCAGGTTAAAACTCGATCTTGCGGTAACGCATCAACACGCCCTGCACCAACCCCAAGGAAACCAGCATCGGCACCAGCGAACTGCCACCATAACTGATAAAGGGCAGCGGCAAGCCCGTGACTGGCAGCAATTGCAGGTTCATACCAATGTTGACCGCAATCTGGAAAAAGAACCAGGCTGCGATGCCGGTGCAGATCAATCGGCCAAAGGTATCGCGGGCCATCTTGGCCGCGCGCAAGATACGCAACAGTACCACGGCCAGCAGCGCAAAGAGGGCAAAAGCGCCCAGCATCCCCAGCTCCTCGCAAATCACCGAAAAAATAAAGTCGGTATGCTGGACGAGCAAAAAACCGAGCTGGCTTTGCGTGCCCTTCATATACCCTTTGCCCAGCCACCCGCCCGATCCAATCGCATAAAGGGCCTGTTTGATGTTGTAAAACGACTCCGGATCGCTCTCCGGACTCAAAAAGGTCACCACACGCTGGCGCATATAATCCTGCATCGTCAACCAGAGGATAGGCACCGCGCCAACCGCGCCGCCTCCAAGCAGGCCGAGATAGATCAAATTCATCCCGGCGGCAAAGACCATCACTCCCCAGACAAAGATCAATACCAGCGCCGTGCCGAGGTCGGGTTCTTTGTAAATCAGAAACACGGGCAAGGCGATCAAGGCGATGGAAAAGAGCAGTGTACTCAGCCGGTCGATCTTGTCCTCGCGGCGCCCAAAAAAGGCGGCCAATATGACGATCAGCGCCGGTTTGCTGAATTCTGAGGGCTGCACGCTGACAAACCCCAGATCGATCGAGCGCTGCGCGCCAAATGTAATTTGACCAATAATAAACACGGCCACAAGCAAGAGAACAATAATAATATAAAGTGGAATGGCAAACGCATCGAGTAATCGATAGTCAATTGCGGCAACGATAAATCCAAGCACAATTCCTGCAACGGACCAAATGATCTGTCGAACCGCCGATCCTTTGATCCTTTCCACGTCGTGAGACGCGCTATAGATCATCGCTACGCCATAGACGAGCAGTAGCAGCGTGGCGATGAACAAAATAATATCGAAATTATACCAAACTCGTCGGTTCATACGACTTGAATCATTGCGCCGCGCGCTGCCGTCGCCGCCCAGATACCAACGGGATGTCGGCCTGCAAGCGGCTTTCGCGCCGATTTTGAGTGAACGAGATCTCGACCCCCTCGCGCTCGATCTCGACATAGCGCGAGATCACATCAATAATCTCGTCTTTGATGACCTGCAAAAGCCCCGGAGAAATCTGCGCGCGGTCGTGAACGAGAACAAGCTGAAGGCGCTCTTTGGCGATTTCTCTGCTGGAAGCCTCTTTGGGTTGAAAAACTTTGCGAAACAGGTTCATAGCGTTTTCCTCTCCAGTGGGATCAAATCCGGCCATCAATACAGGGTGCCGACAACGGCTGGCCTCAAGACGTAAAGAATCGTTTGATGCGGGTAAAGACGGTCTCTTTTTCCAGGGGAATCAGAGGCACGTCCTCGCCCATAATCCGGGCTGCGATATTGTTGAAAGCCTTGCCTGCCTGTGAGTGATCGACCATCGACAGCGGGTGCCCCCGGTTGACGGAAACAATAATCTTTTCATCTTCGGGGATGACACCCAACAGATCGATCGCCAGCACGTCGAGCACGTCATCGATACCCAGCATATCCTCGCGGCGCACCATTTCAGGCCGGATGCGGTTGATGATCAGCGAGACCGATTCTTTTTCAGCGGCCTCAAGCAACCCGATGATCCGGTCGGCATCGCGCACGGCAGACATTTCAGGGGTGGTAATGATCAGCACTTCGTCTGCCGGTTGAACGGCGTTGCGAAATCCCTGTTCGATTCCTGCTGGCGAGTCCAGGATGATAAAGTCAAAGTTAGGGCGCAGCTCTTCACACAACTCAACCATCTGATCTGGGCCGACCGCGTTCTTGTCGCGGGTTTGAGCCGCCGGCAGCAGATACAACTCGGCCAGGCGTTTGTCGCGAATCATCGCCTGGCGCAGCCGGCAGCGCCCTTCGATCACATCGACCAAGTCATAGACGATCCGGTTTTCAAGCCCCATTACCACATCGAGATTGCGCAGGCCGATATCTGCATCAATGGCGACCACGCGCTGGTCGCGCATGGCTAGCGCCACGCTCAAGTTGGCCGTGAGCGTTGTCTTGCCCACGCCCCCTTTGCCCGATGTTACAGTAAGAATTCTTGCTGCCATTCAAAACTCCTCATTCCCCCACCTTTTTTCCTACCCCAAGCTAGCACGCCTCGACCACAATCTGACCGTCACTGATATAGGCACGTTCCGGGCCAAATTTTTTACGCGCCCGGCGCTGATCGGGCGGACGGGCAATTCGGCTGCCGATGCGCAACTGGGTGGGTGAAAATGCCAGCGCGCAGATACACCGTTCTTCGTCACCTGCTGCTCCGGCATGCACGATCCCGCGCAAGTGCCCCCAGACCACAATGTCGCCCTCGGCCACGATCTCGGCTCCGGGGTTCACATCGCCAATGATCACCACATGCCCGGAATAATGAATGGACTGGCCCGAGCGCAGCGTTCGTTGGACGAGGATGCCCACATTCGGATCCGATCCCGCTGGCTTGACTTCATCGGCCACCGGCTCTACAGGCGCTTCGATATCTGGCAGCGGCTCATTTTGCGGCGCCGCCGCTGCAACAGGCTGACCATGCATCGCGCGCACTGAAATATCGTACTCGTCCAAAACCTGCAAAATCCGTGCCAGATGACCGGCATTCAACTGCTTGCTGTCGAATTGCAATATCACGTCGCCGCCGCGAAAGAACGTCTCCCGGCCGGCGATCAGGCTCTGGAGTTCGGCCACCAGATCATCGATCTTGGCCGATCCCAAAATGATCAACAATCCGTCACGCGTTCCCCTGATGTTGACTGCCGATCCCATTGCAGATGTTCCTATGTTCCAAGCTGGCTTGCTCTCAAACCGTTTTGACATCAAAATGACCAGAGCATTTGACTGCCAGACAATACCACAATTCACCGTAGAGGGTTGTTTCGCATCTTTCTGATGCTCGCAACAACAAATGGATATGGTCAGACCATACACCCGGGTCAAAGAAATTATTGTATGCGGATATGTCTATGAGGTCAAACTTGGTGGATGAATCAAGCCTGACTGAGTTCTAGTTGGTTTCTATTATATCATACCTCTTGGGTTTTGAAAACTGTCACTTTATGTCTAATAAAATTCTGACCAGGCTCTATTTTTCCAATCGGACAATCTATGATAAAATAACTCTCTGCATAAACTCAAGACTGCCACCTGGAGGATCATTTTATGAGTCGGGTCGTCAATATGGCAAGCGTAGGTCAACAGCGACACCAGCTTCGCCGCACGATCGCTGAAGCACTGAGATTGATGATGCGCAAACCCAAGTTCGATCAAGAAAGCCGCGATCTGGCCGCCTTGATCGTTTTTGCTTTGCGCCAAATAGAAGAAGGGATCGAACAAACGGCATCGGCATGGGAGAATCGTGACTATTTTCTCAAAGCCGACCGCTTTCGTCGCGAGTGGGACTGGCTGGAAGATACGACCTTTACCCTTGAAAGCGCGCTTTTGTTAGGTCAGTTTGATCGAGTGCCCCCCATCCTGGCTACGCTCATTCCGCGCTTTTCAGATATCACAATCAACCGGTTTACCCGGTCACCCGAATTGTGGCAGGGATGCTACCAACGCCTTCTTCGGGATGACAAATCATCTTGATACCCTTTTCAAAAACAAGCTCCTCGGACCCACCCCGAGGAGCTTGTTTGATCTCTAGAGATCATTTCTGGCTTTAGCAACCCATTTGAGATTGCCAGATTGCGATTACAAGAAACACTCGAGCTATCACCCGCGCGAGACATCTCTCAGGAATGAACAAGTTGTGCCTCAGTGGAATACCAAACAAAGCGCCAGGCAGACCAACGTACACTCCTATCCCGAGCAAAGTTGACATGAACAGGGCTTTGCTGTCTGGAAAAATTCTTGCACGGAAAGCCCAAGTCTTGTGGGATAGGCGCTATCTCTTCACCAAGACAATAATTCGAGCGTATGATTTGTTCGAAATTATGATTTGCCTTGCGCAAGATTTTGGAGCGCCTGCTCTTCCAACCACTTTGCCAGCAGACTGCGCTGCACTCGCCACTGACGTCCAACCTTGAACGCGGGTATCGCGCCCGCCCGTGCCAGACTGCGCACAGTGAGCGGATGAAGTTGAAGATACTCTGCGACCTCTTCGATTGTCATTATTAAATCTTTACTATTGTCCATTATGCTATGCTCCTTCTATGTTCAGAAGTATTTTGAGATTTGCCTCTAGTTGCTATTGTATCAAAGAAAGCGATAAAGGTCAACCCCACACCCTGTATCGAGGAGGCAGTATCTGAAAGATTGACAAATCAATGTACAGGGAGGAGCGTGGCAAAATGAACGCAATGGTGGTATTGGGATGTGCTTAATCGCTAAACAAAACGGGCACATAAAAAACCGCAATGCAGCTTTTACGTGCCCGCCGACAGGTCGGGGCGGACGGATTTGAACCGTCGACCACTTGAACCCCATTCAAGTGCGCTCCCAAGCTGCGCTACGCCCCGATAAATGCGCTTTGATGCAGCGCTAATCGGTATGGATTATACTGTGTTTATCCACGTTTGTCAAATATTTCCGACCAGCGAGTGTATTTCGACGCACCCCAGGCCGGTAACACATGCCGCTCACTTTAGCGAATCGATACCTCAAGTCCCTGATCGTCAACGATCATGTTGACGCTGGCACGGAAATAAGCCGGGTCTCGGACAAAACTTAAATAATCGGCCATCGAATGCGCTGCATTCACCGAATTGTGCGCCAACACCAGGCTGCCCGGATGCAGTGCATCTATCCCGGCCTGGAGCAACTCGAAATAGATCGATTTTCCAGACCCACGCGGACCGTCCGCGTCGAGATAGAGCAGGTCAATCGAATCATGATACACTTTCAACCACTCGATGCCGTCTTGAGCCAATATCTCGGCAGGAAAATGCCCATTCTGTGGGTCAAAAAGGGTCACATTGCGCCGCGCCCGCTCGGCCTCTTGCGGGCGAATTTCCAGGCCGATCAATTTTTGCGCCGTATAGACTGCTCCCGGCCCAATAGCTGCACCGGCATTGGAAATAAACGTGTTCCCGCAAAAAATACCCACCGCCACCATCACCTGCGGCTGAGCGATGGCATTGATTGCATACAGCAGGCGCTGCATCCTGGGGCTGATCGCCGTCCATGGAATGTCGAACTGCTCGCGCACAGCCACGCGATGGGCTACCATCCTGGCATAATCGTATCGGCGATGAGGTAAAACCCCAGCCTGAACGAGCGCATCCAACGACCGATCGATAAGGGCTATCTCGCGTTCAAGCGGCTCGATCTGCCGGTGCGGGTCATACCAGTTCATCACATAGGTTTTCCAATCCGGCGCTTCATAAGCTAGAGCCATGGCCGTCTCCTTGAGATCAAGATGGATAACAAGACGATTATACCACGGCTTATGAGCACGAAAAAATCCGCTGCTGCCTCACATTCTTTTTCATTGTTGTTCAATCATCTTTTTCAACAAGAAAAAAAAGCCCTCTCCAGAGGAGAGGGCTAAAGGAGGGGAGAAAACTTGTTGCAGCAAAGACTGCCACGATGCAAACCAAAGCCATATCTATAATGTCCCAAGGAGACTAACGAAACTGCCTCCTGTGTGAGAACTCAACGATTGAGCTTATGATACCACACAGAAGGCAGTCTGTATACGACAAATGTCTTTTCGACAAAAATCTTGCGACGGGCCAGCCCGCACGCTACAGCATCTCGACCGCGACCTCCAGCACCTCAACATCGGGCCGGTTAGACTCGATCCACTGCACCACGCGCTCCAACACACCGTGGGCATACGCCACATCGTTGGACACCGTCGCTATGCCCAATAGCGCCGTCTGCCACACGTCCTGATAATCCACTTCGGCGATACTGACATTAAATTCGCGGCTCACCCGCGCGGTAACGCTCTTGACGACGCTGCGTTTTTCCTTGAGTGAGTGCGTTGTGGGCATATAAAGTTTGATCGTGCACGCGCCGATGACCATACCTGACCCCAATCAATTGGAGAGGTTTTTGCCGTTCACAAGAATCGTGCGGGTCAGGCCCTATTCTTCGTCGATTCCCACCAACGCGCGCCACGGGCCGTGCAAACCATCCTCGCTCACACCGTAATACATCCGCACCGTGCCGTCGGAACGGCGCTGCGCCAGGTCGTAACGCTGCTGGCTGCTCTGCTTGTAGCTTTTGACCAGCCCAATGTCGCCCTGCCATTGAATGTTTGGCGCTTTTTCCGCGTAGGCGATAGCTTCGTTGAGCGCATAGCGCCACAGCCGCCGCGCCGAGGCGAGAGTCACATTCTGCACGCGGTTGCCTTTGCGCAGATCGCTCATCGTGTAATAGGTCTTGCCCTTCCGCTCGACACCCTCGATGATCTCGACGCCGGTGCGCGGCGGCTGGACGGTCAGCGAATCAGTCACGCGGACGGCAACCGGGGTCTCCACGCGCGCTGCGCGCGAGCGTTGTACCAGTTCGACAATCTCGTCGCGCACGGCCAGGTTGGTCTCGCTTTCGTCGCGGACATAGATTTTGCTCCCGTCGACGGCATAAGGCGACTCTTTGCCGCGCGGCACTTCGATGCGAATGAGTTGCTTACCCTCGCTCTCCTGCACATCGATGGTCAATTCCAGCGGCGGCGCGATTTTGGCCTCGATGTCGTGCCGGATCAGGCGCACGGTCTGCTCAATGTCGGTGATACCTACCGCCGGATTCTTGACATTGGCGTTGGCCCCAATGTACACTGTACCGCCGTTGGTATTGGCAAAGGCCACCACATCAGACAAAATGGCATAGAGCCGTCCGCCGCGCCGTGTGGCATTCTCATGGAAGGATTGGACGATGGTATTGCCCGCTTCACGTGCATTGCGGATCGAATCAAAAGGCTGGACGGCAACAGAGCGCGCCGGGCGGGTGACTGAAAAATCGGTGCCAGAAAGCGCCTCCTTGAGCGACGCAAAGTCAAGTTCTGCGAGCTGAATCTCGGTCAGGCGCTCGCCTACGCCCAACCGTTCGGGATGCGCAGGGTCGGCGGTCAGGCGGTGTGCGTCGGTGCCCTGAATGCAGTGCATCCGGCGTGGATATTCGGGCTTGGAGCCGTCGAAAAAGTAGGCGGTGGTGCGCCGTCCCTTTTTGTCCAGGTCGGTCACTTCGAGGGCGTGCAGGTGCTCGTCCTGCGTCCAGGAGATCTTGGTCTGGCCGCCAAAGCCAATGCCGTGCATCGCCACCCCATGTGCGGTGTTGGCATGCGCGGCGACGACCAGCCCGCCCGCTTCATGGATCAGCCGGTAAGCGGTGCTCACGTCGCTTGTCGCGCCCACCTCGGTCGCGCCGACATCCAGTTTGTCGGCGGGCACCTTGAGCTGAAGCAAAAGATGCTCCAGGGTGCGCACCGGCGTATCGGGTGCAAAGATACCCAAAATGTGAAAGCCAAAGGTCGCTGTAAACTCGAATCCGGGCAAAACCAGGATATTTTCAAGTAAACGGCGATATTTTTCGAGATTTGTTTTTTCACCTTGTTCGAGCCGGCCCAGGCTTTCCAGCAGTTCGAGTTTTTTGATTTCATCCTGCATGGCTCGGTATCCGGCGACGGTGTTGTGATCGGTGATCGCTTGAATCTCTACCCCTTTTTCCTCAGCCTTTTGGAGAATATCGAGAAAAGTGAGCTTGGGTTGCTCATAGTCCGATGATGCGGGCGTGTGGAGGTGCAGATCCATGCGATACCATTTGGTATTATTAGATTTTTTTCTTGACACGATCTATCCTTTACATAAAATGTGGATCGATAGACAGATCGCTAAAATCGGAGGTGGGAGGAAACAAGGCAAGAGGAGACAAGGAAACGATGCAGGAAAAAGCAAGATCAATGTCTAGCGTAGACCTGACAGATTCTGATCTCCATTATGCGATGAAATCCATCAGCTTGCTCACAAGAAGCGCAACGCGTTGCAAACGGCACTCCGTGGCCAGAGATACTGGCAGTGGCCTTGTACAGATGGCGTATCAAACCCGGTGCAGCCAATAGCCAAGATAACAGTCTGCATCCCGTTTCAATGCAACGTCCACCCCAACTCGCGCCGCACGTCTAACGCGATCCTGGAAATAATTCAAAAAGCAGCCCAAGCAACAAAATGTACTTGGACCTACGTCTCAAAACCAGGACTCGATCGTTAACCGGGCAAGCAAATTCGCTTTTCCTCACCCTCGATCATGGGATCGTCTGTGCGATACCAATGGATCGAATAGAAAACCCTGACGGGGTTTTCTATTCGATCGGTGTGTTATTCAATTTTTAAATGCGGTCTCAAAAACCTGGTCGACGCTGTCGACCAGCACAAAGGCGAGCTTGTCGCGCACTTCTTGTGGCAGGTCATCCAGGTCAACCTCATTGAGTTTGGGCAAAATCACCGTTTTGATGCCCGCCCGCGCCGCCGCCAGCACTTTTTGCTTGGCGCCGCCGATGGGCAGCACCAGACCGCGTAAGGTGATCTCGCCGGTCATAGCCAGCTTTTCGACGATCGGCTGCTCGGTGAGCAGCGATCGCAGCGCAGTGGCAATGGCAATCCCGGCCGAAGGGCCATCTTTGGGCACTGCACCTGCCGGCACATGAATGTGAATGTCATTCTCGGAAAAGACCTTTTCGTCGATGCCCAGCGCGTCTGCCTTGGAGCGGATGTAACTCAGTGCGGCCTGCGCCGACTCTTTCATCACCTCGCCCAACTGCCCGGTGAGGATCATCCCGCCCTTGCCGGGCATCTTGGTCGCCTCGACATAGGTGATGTCGCCGCCGGCCGACGTCACCACCAGGCCCACCGACACGCCGGGGATGTTGATCCGCTCGCCCAACTCTTCCAAAAAGTACTTGCGCTTGCCCAGGTGCTTGGACACATCCTTGGCATCGACCGGGATCGACTCACCTTCGTGCCCTTCAGCAACATAGGTGCTTATCTTGCGGCACACCCCGCCGATCTCACGCTCCAGGTTGCGCACGCCGCTTTCATAGGTGTACTCACGGATGATGCGCAAGATCGCTTCGTCGGTAAAGGTGACTTCGCCGGAGTGGAGGCCGTTTTCCTTGATCTGGCGCGGTACGAGATACTGCTTGGCGATTTGCAGCTTTTCATACTCGGTGTAGCCGTCCAGTTCGATGATCTCCATCCGGTCGCGCAGCGGGCCAGGGATCGGCCCAAGCTGGTTGGCCGTGCAGACAAACATCACCTGCGAGAGGTCAAAGGGCACGTCCAGGTAGTGATCACGGAACTCGTTGTTCTGCTCCGGGTCCAGCACCTCCAGCAGCGCCGACGAAGGATCGCCGCGCCAGTCTGCGCCGATCTTGTCCACCTCGTCGAGCATAAAGACGGGATTTTTGCTGCCCACACGGCGCAAAGCCTGGATGATCCGTCCCGGCATCGACCCGACGTAGGTGCGGCGGAACCCGCGCACCTCGGCCTCATCGCGGATGCCGCCCAGGCTCTGGCGAACAAACTTGCGGCCCATCGTGCGGGCGATGGAGCGCCCCAACGAGGTTTTGCCTACCCCGGGCGGGCCGACAAAACAGAGGATCACCCCTTCGCGCTCGCGGCGAATCTGGTCTTGCGGCGCTTTTTCATCGCCGTCATGCGCGGCCTTGCGCTCCTGGCGCAGCTTGCGTACAGCCAAGAATTCGAGGATGCGATTCTTGATGTCTTGCAGGCCATAATGGTCTTCGTTGAGCACGGTGCGCGCGTGAGTGATGTCGAGGTTGTCATCGGTCAACACCTGCCAGGGCAGGTTGACCATCCAGTCCAGATAGGTCTTGATCACCGAGTATTCCGCCGCCGCGATGGGCATTTTTTCCATGCGACTCAACTCGCGCAGAGCCTCTTTTTCGGCCTCTTCGTCCATACCGGCGGCCTTGATTTTCTCGCGGTACTCGTTGATTTCGAGCGCCTGCTCGTCCTCTTCGCCCAGTTCGCGGGTAATCGCCTTGAGTTGCTCGCGCAAAAAGAACTCGCGCTGCACCTTTTCCATGCTGCCCTGAGCCTCTTGCTGAATCTTTTTGCCCAGTTCAAGCACTTCCAATTCGCGCTGGAGCAACGTGGTCAGGCGGCGTAATTTGTCGCGCACGCTATCGATTTCGAGCACCTCTTGCGCGTCGGCGATGTCCATGCGCAGCGATGTGGCGACGATATAGGCCAACTGCCGCGGATCTTCGATGTTCATCGCCATCATCAGCACTTCGTCGGGCAGATGCGGGGTCAGCGAAACCTGCTTGCGAAACAGATCGATTACACTGCGCATCAAGGCTTCTACTTCGACCGAATCCTCGATTGCCTCGGGAATCACACTGATGTGGGCCTTGAGATATGGCTCGGTTCCGGTAAACCGATCGATGCGAATGCGCTCGATGCCCTGCACAAAGACGATCACCGTGCCATCTGGTGCTTTGCGCACCCGGTGCAGCATCGCCGCCGTGCCGATGCGATAGATGTCATCCTGGCCAGGCTCTTCGATGCTTTCATCCTGAGAAGCCACCAGCCCAATGATCCGCTTTTCGGTCAAAACAGCCTCATCAACCAGCCGCACGTGGCGCGGCTGGCCGACAGTCAGCGGCAGTGCGGTGAGCGGGTAAAGCACTACCCCCCGCAGCGGCAAGATCGCCAGTTCGCGGGGGATTTCAAAACCATCCTTGTCGTGTTCCGCTTCGGTCTTGATCTCGACCGGGTGCTCCTGTCCCGTGCGATCCGATTCTTGCATCTCCGTTTCTTCGGGAATGGAATCGGGCAACGTCATATTTTACCTCCAATAGTCTGTAATTGTCTCACTCGACGTTCTGCGACGTGGAAGCACTCGCTTGTTTGATCTGAATCTTTTTGACCTTGATCTTGGGCAGCAGCACGGTGAGAAATCCATCCTTGTAAGACGCGTTGATCTCTTCCTGCTCGACGGCATAAGGCAAAAAGACCTGGGTGCGAAATTGACCGTATGGGATTTCAAGCTGCTGATAAGCCAGCTTGGGATCGCAATCGCGGCGAATGCCGGTGATGATCAGGTTGCGATTGGACAGCGAGATGGTAAAATCGCGCTCGCTGACTCCGGCCACTTCAACCTTGACGATCACACTTTCGTCTGTCTCGTAAACATCCGTCGCCGGCCGCCAGGTCTTTTGCTGCCGGGTGGTCAGCCAGCGTACAGTCAACATCAGATCGTTTATCGCATAGTCCGAAGGCTTGTCCGCCTGTCGAACGTCATCTGTGAGTTCGTTATCGTCGTTTCGTGACATCCATCTGCTCCTTCCGAAACCGATACGTGCACTCATTGTACCACAATCGCGTCAAACTCTCAACTCATCTTTATGTCTGGGGAGCGTTTGTAGTTTGGGGCAAAGCCAGTAGAATAGCTACACCAATACTCAAAGCTTACTATCATAAAGTCAAGTCCTTTTGTACTGAAAGGCAAAGAGACGTGTGGGCATAACACCCAAAAAAACCGTTTTTTTT
>JAFGEY010000406.1 GCA_016931365.1 Anaerolineae bacterium | reverse complement strand
CTGTCGACGATCGGCACGCTGGTGGCTTTGGTTGCATTTGTGGATCAAGTCTATCAGCCGATCGCAATCTTTAATGTCTTGTTCGTTGATTACAAGCTGAATCTGGTGACGTTCAAGCGGTTTGAGCGCTTTTTGTCTTTGCCCGATGATGTCAATTTGAGCCAACGGCAGGCCGTCGCCATGGGTAACGGCGAGATCGTCTTTGACCGGGTTGGCTTTTCCTACGAGGAGCAGACGATTTTGCACGATCTGTCGCTGCGATTCGAGGGGGGAAAATCGACGGCGCTGGTGGGCACGACCGGCTCGGGCAAATCTACAATCGCCAAGCTGGTCTTGGCCCTGCTCAAGCCGGACGAAGGGACGATCCGCGTGGATGGGCAGGAGGTCTCGCAGGTCAGCCTGGACAGCTATTACGAGCACGTGGCCTACATTTCGCAAGACGCGCCCGTTTTCGACGGCACGCTGCGCGAGAACCTGCTCTTTGATCGCCGGGCTGCCGACGAGGAGATCTGGCCGGTGCTCGAAAAGGTGCGCCTGCGAGACCTTGTTGAGTATTTGCCCAAGAAACTGGATACCGAAATCGGTGAACGCGGGATCAAGCTGTCGGGTGGCGAAAAGCAACGTTTGGCCTTCGGGCGCATGTTTTTTCAAAACCCGCAGATTTTGGTGCTCGATGAACCGACGTCGGCGCTGGACAGCACGACCGAGGCGTTCATCACCGAGAATATGCTCGATCTCTTTCGAGGCAAGACGCTGATCGTCATTGCCCACCGCTTGCAGACGGTCAAGAACGTGGATCGCATTCTGGTGATCGAGGAAGGGCAAGTGGTGCAGGATGGTGTGTTTGAGGAATTGATTGACACATCGGGCAGGTTTCAAGAATTGTGGATAAAACAAACAAGTTAGCGACAGTTTACGAGTGGTTTTCTTCTGGTCAGGGCAACATCTCCAAACTGGCCATCGCCTATTTTTTCTCCAACCTCTATTTCTACCTGCCCGTCGGCACGATCTATCTGCAAAGCCGGGGGCTAAACTATGTGCAGATCAACTCGCTGTGGGGGATCATCGTCGGCGCGATGTTCCTGACCGAAGTGCCCACCGGCATGCTGGCCGATCGCTGGGGGCGCAAGCGGTCGATCAATGTGGCGCTGGCCCTGCAACTGCTCGGCGAGGTGATGTATATCTTTGCCGACAGCTACCTGCTTTTTGTGCTGACCAGCGTCGTTGCCGGGGTGGGCTTTGCCTTTGCGTCCGGCTGCCTGGAGGCGTTGACCTACGACTCGCTGAAGGCACTGGATCGCCAGGAAGAGTCGCTGCCAGGCGCGATGAGCAAAGCAATGGGGTCGATCTCCGCCGCCCAGCGCGCGGCCAACCTGATCGCTTTTCCGTTGGGCGGGTTGTTGATCGGCGAATTGACCCAGGCCCGCTTTGTGATCGGCATCATCGCCACGGCCTGTGCGGTTGGAGTGGGCTGGCTGGTCAGTTTGACGCTCAAAGAAACATCCATTGGCATGCCTGCGCACGAGAACTCGCTCGTGCTGCTCGTCGACGGCCTCAAATTGCTGCGCGACAATAGAGCCTTTCGCCGGCTGGCACTGCTGGCCCTGACGACGATCCCCTTTCGCGATTACCTGGGGATGTATCAGCCCCGGTTGATCGAGGTTGGTCTGTTGCCAGTTGGGCTTGGCGTGGTTCAGTCGGCGGCGGCAGGGTTGAGCATCGTCGGCGCGCGGTATGCGTATTGGATCGAGCAGCGGCTGGGCAGCAGGGCCAGCTTGCTGCTGGTGACATCCTTGCCCGGCCTGTTGTACCTTGTCGCGGCGGCGGCGGTGCATCCCATCTTTTCGCCGGGCGCATTTTGCCTGCTCTCCGGCTCGATGAGCCTCAAAGACCCGCTATTTTCCGCGCATCTGAACCGCCACATCGCCAGCCGCAGCCGGGCGACGGTCCTGTCGATGATCAGCATGGTTTCGGGGCTGTATGTGGCCCTGATGGGACTGCTGATCGGCCGCATTGGCGACCTGTCTTTGACCTGGGCTTTTGTCTTTATGGGCGGGGTGGTGCTGCTCGGTTCGCTTGTCTTGCGGGGTGAATGAGGAAAAAACAAGCCGCCCTTGCGCAAGGGCGGCTTGTTTTGTGCGCTATTCCTGGCACGCCGAATCGATATGGATCGTTTTGATCCTGTCCCACGGCGCATAGGGGTTCTGCTGTGGATCGCGCGGAGCGATCGCCTGCACGACCTCGAACCCCTGCACCACTTTGCCAAACACACTGTGTTGGTCGTCGAGCTGCGGCGTGGCGACGTAGGTGATAAAGAACTGGCTGCCATTGGTGTTAGCGCCCGCGTTCGCCATCGATACGATGCCCGGCCCGTCGTGGCGCAGATCGGGGCTGAACTCGTCCTCAAAGCTGTAGCCCGGGCCAAGGATGCCCGTGCCGGAGGGATCGCCAGCCTGGGCCATAAAGTCGGGCAGCACGCGGTGAAAGGGCACGCCGTCGTAGAACCCGGTTTGAGCCAGAAAGGCAAAGTTGTTGACGGTCTTGGGCGCTTTGTCAGCAAACAGTTCGATGCAGAACGTGCCCTTGCTGGTCTCGACGGTGGCAAAGTAGGGCTGCGCCGGATCGATGAACATCTCGGGCGGTGTGGCGTACTGCGGCCCTCTAAAGTTGAAATAGCGGATGTAAATGCTCATCGTCATATCATCGCGCGAGCCGTCATAGTACAACCCGTTGATGAACAGCGTCGGCGTGCCGGGCAAACCGATGGCTACTGCATCGTCGTATGCCTGCTGCACCTTGGGGCGATAGGTGCCCTTGTTGAGTGCGTCAGAGAATGTCTTGGTATCGAGGCCCAGCTCTTTGGCATATTCGGCAAACTTGGCCTTGGCCTGATCTTCTGCCAGACCTGACCACTCGCTCTGGCGAGCGTACAAGATATCGTGCATCTCCCAGAATTTGCCCTGGACGCCGGCGGCCTCGGCGGCTTCGGCCGAGATGATGGCTTTGTTGTGAATGCTGGTCAGCGGAAAATGGCGATAAACGACCTTGAGTTCGTTGGGGAAAGCGTCTGCCAGACGCTTGATCAGGGCGCTAGTCCCTGCACAGGCCGGTCACTGATAGTCGCCGTACTCGATCAGGGTCATCCCGGCGGCATCGCTGCCCTTGACCCATTCTCCTTCGCCGATGGATGGGATTTGCCACTCAAAAGGCGGCGTCGGTTCGATCGTCGGTGGAATGACCATTTCGGTCTCGGGCGATTCGGGATTTTCTTTTGCCATAGCCGTCACTTCGACGGCCGGCGTCAACGTGGGTTCGCTCGCTGACGTCGGCGGCAGCGGCGTCGGCGGCAGCGGCAGCGGCGTGGCCTGAACGGGCGTCTTTGTCGGCGTCGCAGCCGCCGGAGGCGCGACCGTCGTCTGAACGACCTGAGTTGTCGACCGGCAGGCGACGATGCCTGCCAGCAGCAGACCGCTCAAGAATAAGAATAAAAGGCGTTTTGACATAGCTACTCCGATTTGAATGAGTGATGCTTTTTGTTCAATAACCTCAAGAAACCAGGTTCTTGTCAAAAACCTGGTTTCTTGAAAAAATCAAGTCACAGCCCGGCTTGCGCCGGTCGAGTTGCCCAAAATTCAAATCAATTCTGTGCAAGCGGCATCGTGATCGTAAAGGTTGTCCCTTCCCCGACCGTACTCTCGACATCCATCTTGCCGCCTTGCGCCTCGATCAGGGACTTGGCGATGTTCAGTCCCAACCCCGTGCCGCGCACGATGTGTTCGGTGCCGGGCACGCGATAAAAACGCTGGAACAGTTTGTCCAGGCTGTCCTCGGGAATGCCTACGCCGGTATCTTGCACGGCCACCGACAGGTTGCCACCCTCAATCCGGGCGATGATATTCAGCCGTCCCTCGTCCTTGTTGTATTTGACGCCGTTGCTGGCCAGGTTGACCAGAATCTGTTTGAGCCGCGCCTCGTCACCGATCACCGTCATCGTCCCTTCGGGCAGGTCTTGAACGACGGTGATGCCGTGCTCCTGTGCCTGCGGTTCGATGATCGCCGCCGTGTCCTGAATGACCTGACGCATATCGACTGGCTTTTCTTCCATACGGATGCGGCCTGACTCCAGGCGTGCCCATTCCAAAAAATCGTTGACCATCTTGCCCAAGCGGGCCGCTTCGCGATGAATGGTCTCGGCAAATTTGATTTTGGCTTCTTCGGGAATGCCGGGCATATTGATCATTTTCGCATAGCCGATGATCGAAGTCATTGGCGTGCGCAGTTCGTGCACTACCTCCGAGATTAAATCGCTTTGCTCGAACAGCCGCGCATTTTCGATCGACACGGCGGCCTGCGCGGCGAGTGTGGTCAATATCTCAACGTCTTCATCGGAGAAGGGCCGGTCGCCCTTTTTATTCAAGACTTCCAGCGCGCCGATGATCTTACCCCGGCGCACCAGCGGCACGGCCAGGATGGAGCGGGTTTCGAATTTGGTTGCGTCGTCGGCCTTGTTGAAATGACGCGTATCGTGTTTAACATCGTTGACAACAGCCGACTTGCCGTTGGAAACCACCCATCCAGCGATGCTGCCCTCCATCGGCACGGGGATTTTCTTGAGTTTGTCTCCCTTTTCACCCTCCGCCGCCGCGCCGGTGGCCGAGAGGAAAAAAAGCTCGTCTGTCTTGGCATCGCGCAAAAAGATCGCGCCAGCTTCGGTCTCGGTCAATTCGGTGCTGGCATCCTGGATCAGTTGGAGCTGCATTTCCAGGTTGAGTGTTTCATTCAACATGCGCGTGACTTCCAGAACACGCAGCAGCCCTTCTATTTTTTGCGCCTGCGACCGGATGATCGGCGAGCGTTCGTCTTCCTTGTCCATACTGTTCCCCTCATGCATGAAATCGCTTCAACACGCAGATACTCAAGATTGTAGCATTTTTTGTAAGTGATGGCAAGTTGAATTCTTATTCCATCCACGTCTCAAACACGGCGGCGACGTTTTGGGCGCTGACGTCGTTGCCCCACTCGCACTGGGCAAACACACCACCAACGCCATCGTCGAGCGCGGCGCGCACGCGACGCACGGCAGCGCGCACGTCTTCCGGCGTGCCAAAGGGCAGGATCCCCTGCCGGTCGATCTCACCCCAGAAGGCGATTTTGCCCCGGCACAGCCGCCCGATCTCTTTGATATCCATGCAGAACAACTGCGAGTTGACTGCGTCGACGCCGATTTCGATCAGGTCAGGATAAATCTCCATAATGTGCCCGTCGGAGTGGAAAAAGGCAAACTTGCTCGCGGCGTGGATCAGGTCGACATAGTCTTTGTACAGCGGCTTGAACAACACGCGCCATTGTTTGGGCGAAATGAGCAGCGCGTTTTGCGCGCCCCAGTCGTCCATAAACGAGATGCCATCGACATCGGTGCGGCACCACAGTTCCAACTCGCGCAGGAAAAATTCGTGCAGCATGTCGCGCAGCTTGAAAAGGTCGGCGGTTTCGTAAGCCAGGTCGATAAACAAGGCCTCCGTGCCGCGCAGGAACTGCATTCGCTCAAAGGGGCGCACCGTGGTGCCGGCGAGCACAAAGCTGTCGCTTGCTCCCTGGAGCGTGGATAGCCCTGCGCCCTGACCGGTGGAATACAGCGCGGTGTCAGGTGCTGCGTTGTCCCTGGCGCGGCTGAAATCGGCGTTGTCTATGATCTCTACAGGTGGTTTGTAGCTTTGCAGAGCCGACCAATCGGCCAGCGGCGGGCCTTTGACTTCGCCGACGACGCCCGGCTCGGCAACGTGCCACACGCAGCCCCAGGCGTCGGTGTACGCGCCGACCGCGTGTGGCGTTCCCCGCTCGCGCTTGCCCCGGCCGTACTGCGCGCGCGGCTTGGTGATGTCCAGCGGAAAGCGCCGCAGCATCGCGTCGAGTTCACCCTGACGATACATCCCGATCCCCGGCAAGGCCCACAGGTCGCGCGGCGCCCGGTCAGGGCGCTCGCAGCGCAAGGCGCGGATGACGCGCTCGCGTCCGTTCATCGATTACCCCGCTCTCAAAAACGCCACCACATCTGCCATCGGGCAACTGGCCTGGCCGATGACGCGATCGGCGCCGCCGTAGTAAAGCCATAGTTCGTTGCCGACGATCAAATTGGCGCAGCTAAAGACGACGTTGGGCACATCGCCGACAAATTCCCACGGCTCTTCCGGCTCCATCACCCATGGGGCGGGGCGGGAGAGGACGCGGGCCGGGTCGTCGAGGTCGAGCAAGACGAGGCCCTGGCGGTACACGTTGCGCCCGTCGACGCCGTGATAGACCAGCAGCCAGCCGTGTGGGGTTTTGAGCGGTGGGCCACTGATGCCGACCTTTTGCCCATCCCAACCGTCGCGTGGACCAAGAACCAGTTGGTGATCGCGCCAATGGATCAAATCGTCCGAATAGCACAGCCAGATGCTCGGTGGACGGCGGTGAAACATGCAGTACCGTCCGCCATAGCGGTCGTTGATTTTTCCGGGGAATAGGGCGTGATCCTTGTTATCCTCGTCGGGCAAGGCGACGCACAGCTTGTCCCAGTGAACGAGGTTGGTGCTGCGGGCGATGCTGGCCCGTGTGCCGTGTGACGAATAGCCGGTGTAGGTCATATAAAAGACGCCGTCGATCTCGGTCACGCGCGGGTCTTCGACGCCGCGCGTCTCGTATTCACCGCCATAGGCCAGCACCGGCTTGTCGAGGCGCGACCAATCGAGGCCGTCCACGCTGACCGCATAGCCGATCGACGATTTATAGTGTATGCCCTGCGCGCGGTAAAGCATGTGAAAAAGGTCGTTGTGCCGGACGACGGCGCAGTTAAAGACGTTCAGCGCCTCCCACTCGTGCGCCGGGTTGGGGAGGAGGATGGGATTGCCGGGATAACGGTTGAATTTCATAGCGAGTGCTCCCTTTGTAAATTATGTGCCCGTCATCGTGCGAACCAGAGTTCGCCTGCGGTGATGGGCACATGAAAAAAGCAGGACGAACCGATCAAGGACAGTTGGGCATAGTGATGATCACGTTCTTGCCGTCATAGCTCACCGAGGCGCCGGGCGGCAGGGTGATGCCCAGGCCGCCATCCTGGCCGATGTACGGCGGCGTGATCGACAGGCCGGTCAGTTTGGCGATATCGTCGGCGGTCAGTTGGGCGCAAGGGCCAAAATAGACCGAAGTGCCTGTTGGTTTGGTGTATATCGAAGGCTCACTCTGCGACGGCACGATCGTCTTGCATGGCGGGCAGGGGATCGGCTCAAAGGTGTGGGCGACAATGATGTCGCAGAGCACCTGCCCGTTGGCCATGGTGGTCTGCGAGCTGATCTGCACCACGTCGGTCGATTTGAACGGGCGATTCAGCGGCACGCTCGATTTGACCAGCCGGTAGTTGATCACCACATCAACGCCGACGTAGCGATGGCAGGGTGGCACGGGCGGCATTTGCAGCATCTCGGGCGGCACGGAACAGCCGGTGTAACCGATCGGCGCAAAGAGATGACGCACGACCACATCGCAGACGGTCACGCCATTCAATACCTGGGTGCGGCTGCGCATCACGTTGACGTCTTGGGGCGATTCTGGGCGATCGAGCGGCACGGTGGAGCGCTTGTCATCCCACACGCCGTTAATCACCACATCGACGCCGACATAGGCATAGCCTTCCGGGGCCGGCGGTGGAGCCAGTTCCTCGGCGGTGGGCGCGCAGTCTTGCGCTCCGGCGTCTTGCTCGCCATCCCCGCTGATTCGTGCATAGATGTGAGTGATTGCAATGTCACAGATCAATACGCCGTTGCGGGCTACGGTGCTCGAAGAGGCCATGACCATGTCGCTGGACGCGTGCGGCCGGCCGAGCGGCGCGGTTGAGTGTTTTTCGCTGTAAATGTTGTTGATGACGACCTCGCGTCCCACGTAAACATAGTCGCTTGACGGCGGGGGCGGCGGCTGCAAAATGTCCTCTCCGGGCGTGCATTCGGCGGGTGTATCGCCGGATGGCGCCGGTGCAAAGAGATGGCTGACCACAATGTCGCACTGCACGGCTTGCCCCGACGTGGTGGTGGTCGAGTGGATTGTGCGCAGGTCATTTGGCGATTCCGGGCGGTCGAGCGGCACGGTGGAAAGAGTTTCGTCCCACTCGCCGTTCACCACCACATCGACGCCGACATAGACAAAACCGGCCGGCGGTTCCGGCGGCGTCAGATCGGCCGGGTCGGGCTGGCAGGGTAGCAAGCTGGGTTCGATGTTGATTTGCGGCGCGAACACGTGGGCGACAATGATGTCGCATGTCGTCGCACCGTCTTGCACATCGGTCTTGCTGCTGATGTACACCAGATCGTCCGGCGTGCCCTGGCGGGTGAGCGGTGTGGTAGAAAGTGAAGCCTCGTAGACCTTGTTGATCACCACATCGACGCCAATGTACACATAGCCGTCGGGCGCGGGCGGCGGCGTTAGTTCATCGGTAGTGGGTGTACATCCTGGTATGGCCATCGTTTGCGTATAGGGCGCATAGGTGGAAAACTGGGCCAGCGGCAGCACGGGGTGTCCGTTCTCGTCGAGCCGCGTCTGGGGCAGCGGCAGCCAATAACTGAGGCTGGACGGCGGGTCGCCGGACGGCGATTTGAATTGGCCAGGCATCGTCATCAGGCGCGCGAACTGGAACAGCGGCGCTTCAGCGGGCGGTTGGAGCAGCGACAGCATGACGAGCTGCTCCAACGGGGCTGACAACGCCGGCAAGATTTCGATCTCGATGATCGGCGAGAGAACGGCGCCGTCGTCGGACTGCCGGTCGCGCGTCTGCATCGACACAGTGAGCGGCCCCGGCGCCGCGCCGGCCGGGAAAACAAGCCGTGCGCGCCCGTCGAGGCTGGTTAGTTCACCGCCCTGCGTGCCAATCTGCACGGTGGCCGGGGTGGGCGTTGGTGTGGGCGTTGGCGTATGAGTGGGTGCAGACGTGGCCGTGGGTGTTGGCATGACAGTAGGCCCCTGGGCTGTTACGGTAAAGGTGGGCGCGGCCGGCTGCGGCGTGTCGGTAGGCAGTGCTGCCGTCGGCGCGGCGGTGGGTTTGCAGGCGGCCAGGGCCAAAATGAGCAAGACGAGCAGAACTGATTTTGTTTTGTTCATTGTACCTCCCTATCCCGAATCAATCGGAATTGAACAGGACTTGGTCGCTCGGAAGAAAATCCTTGCACAAAAGACGACGGTCTTGGGATAGGCCATATCTGGCCGGGAAGCGATTCCCGGTAGAGATGATCCGATCGTGGACACCAGTCGATCTGCTTCCAGCATAACAGAACAGCCCACGTATGTCAAGCATCGAGGTGCGTGGGGGTGCAGCTTGCTATGCTCGCTCCACGTACACAAAATACGCGCCGATATCGGCCCCGTCTGCGTCAACGAGCCAGGTTTGCAGGCGTGTCTCGCCGGCGTTGAGGTCGGCCAGGAATTCGACGCATTTGTCTCCCGGCGCGATCGGCTTGCGTTGATCGATGCCAGCGACGACGAGCCTGGCTTCGACCAACGGGATCGCCCGCCCGCCGCCCCAGCCCTCTTTGATCGCGTCGGTAAAGGGCTTCAGCGGACCGGGTATGCCCTCAATCAGCGCCCGGTCTTCTTGCCGGGGCCAGCGGCGCAGCTCAAAGCGGTAGCGGCCCGGCATCCTGACCTCGATCTCCCAGTAGCCGTTGCAGGCCAGCCCGGCGCGGACCTGCGACTGGTTCCAGGCGCACTCGACCGGGTCGTTGCGCCAG
>JAFGEY010000405.1 GCA_016931365.1 Anaerolineae bacterium | reverse complement strand
TCTTGTAGATGTCGACTTCGAAGGTCGGCGTCACGATCTCGCCCAGCGCGTTGTGCAACATCACCACGTGGAAGTACTTGTGAATGTCGATGGAGACGCACAGAATCTGTTCCAGGGCAACGCCACGAATCCGATCGGCAAAGGCTTGTCCGCGCTGACCGCGCAAATGAGTTCGTTTCTTTCGAGTCATTGGTCGTATCTCCTTCTGTTCAGATCACGAGCAGACAGGGCCGGAACGGGATACAAGCACTGTGCGTCTCCTGTTCTTCGCAACAGGTTCCGGCCTTGTTCAAGGATAGAAGAGAGATACTGTAGTTTGAATTGGGGCAGTGTCAACTGCCTACAAACTCTATAATACCAGGAGGTTTTATGGAAAACAAAGGTCAGAAACCAACTGTTGACGTAGAACGCCGCCGTCCTGGCAGCAGCACTCCCCCCGCGCAGCGCGAGCGCGCAGAAGCGCCAAACCGGCAGCGCGAAAGAGGTTCATCTGGCGGCCCTTCGGGCGGCACGCCGGGCGGCTCATTGCCCCCCGGCATGGGAAACCTGCTCCGTTCGCCGCTCGGTATCGTGATCGTGATTCTATTGGTGGTCTGCGGCTTGCCCATCTATCTGCTGCTAGGCGGCAAGCTCTCGCTGAACGGCACCGACGGCACCAACTACCAGGAAGAAGAAGCAACGCGGCCCATAGTGATCGAGGACGTCAGGCCTACCTCCACGCGCCGCCCCACGGCGACGCCGGCCCCTGCCGGCGCCAGCAGCGGACAAACCTGGACGGTCTTGCTGTACCAGGATGCAGATGATAAAATTCTGGAGCAGGATATCTTTGTCGATTTGAATGAAGCGGAGCGAGTTGGCTCAGGCCCCAATCTGAACGTTGTCGCCCAGATCGACCGCTATCAGGCAGGCTTTAGCGGCGACGGCAACTGGACCGGCTCCCGGCGCTATTTTGTGCGCCAGGATAACGACTTGGGCGCCGTCGGCTCGGATATGGTGATGGATTTGGGCGAAGCCAACATGGCCGACGGGGACACCCTGGTTGATTTTGCCATCTGGGCCATCGAGAACTACCCGGCGGACAAATACGTGCTCATCCTCAGCGATCACGGCATGGGCTGGCCGGGCGGGTGGAGCGACGCCACCGCTACCGGGCGCAGTGGCAACCTGCCGCTCCAGACAATTCTGGGCGACAACCTCTACCTGAACGAGTTGGACCAGGCTTTAGCCAAAATCATTGCGCAGAGCGGGATTGTCCAGTTTGAAATGATCGGCATGGATGCCTGCCTGATGGGCCACATCGAAGTGATGAGCGCACTCGCACCGCATGCCAGGTATGCGGTGCTCTCACAAGAAACAGAACCGGCTTTGGGCTGGGCCTATGCCGCCTTTCTGGGCGAGTTGAGCAACAATCCTGGACTTGGCGGAGCGCAGCTCGGACAAGCGATCGTGGATAGTTACATCGTGGACGATCAGCGCATTGTGGATGATACGGCGCGGGCCGATCTGGTGGGGCGCGGGTCGCCGATGGGGTCTTTGTTTGGCGCGGCCAGCCTGCCCTCAGCCGCGCAAGTTGCGCGCCAAATGGGCCAAAACATCACCCTGACCACCGTTGACCTGCAAGCCCTGCCAGAACTGATGAGCAGCCTGAACGAGTTGGCCGTCGCTTTGCAAGGGGACAACCAACGGAATGTGGCTCAAGCGCGCAGCTATGCCCAATCTTTCACCAATATTTTTGGCAAGGATGTGCCGCCGGCCTATATTGACCTGGGTAACTTTGCCGAACTGGTGGCGCGCTCCGGCAACGGCCAGGTAAGTGACGCGGTGGCCCGCCTTCAGGCGGCCTTGCAACAGGTGGTCATCGCCGAAAAGCACGGCGCGCGTGTGGCCGGGGCGACCGGGGTATCCATTTACTTTCCCAACTCGCAACTCTATGGATCGGCGGCGGCCGGGCCGGAATCCTACACCGGCATCGCCGAGCGTTTCGCCTCCGAGTCGTTGTGGGATGATTTCCTGGCCTTCCATTACACTGGCGAAACGTTCGATGCTCAACGTGGGACGGTCGCCATCCCGCCGGCCGGCACGGCGCTGCGCTCTCCTGCCGCGGGCGGCATCCAGGTTTCGGCCATCGGCGCACCGGCGACAGAAGTCACGCCCGGAGAAGAAATTCGCCTGACGGTGGACATCGAAGGCGAAAACCTCGGCTATGTCAAGCTCCTGGTCGGCTACCTGGATCAAAGCGCCAATTCGCTTTACCTGGCCGACAGCGATTACCTGGCCAGCCCGGACACCCGCGAAGCGGGCGGGATTTATTATCCCGACTGGGGCGTCAGTTCATTCACCATGGCGTTCAACTGGGAGCCGATTGTCTATGCCATTGACGATGGAACGACCCGCTATCCCGCTCTGTTTACGCCCGAAACCTACGGCGCGTCGAGCGAGCAGGCCGTTTACACGGTGGAAGGCGTTTACACCTTTGCCGACTCGGGTGACCAGCTCAATGCCCGGTTGTACTTTGCCAACGGCGTGTTGCAGCAGGTCTTTGGTTTTACGGGTCAAGACGCCGCCAGCGCACCGCGCGAGATTATGCCGCAGCCCGGCGACACCTTTACTCTCCTGGAAAAATGGATGGATTTGGATGACCAGGGAAATGTGTTACAAACGGTCTACCAGGAAGGGAAAACGCTGACCTTTAGCGACCGCATGTTCACCTGGGAGGTGCTCGATGCCGCGGCGGGGCAGTATGTGGTGGGCTTTATCATCGAAGACCTGGATGGCAACAGCCAAGTGGTCTTTACGCCCGTCACGGTGCGTTAAGCCCAGGAAGAAATGTTTCGAGTAGCATTTGCCAGCATAAGGCCAGACTGAGGCTGTTCCAAGCTGCTTCAGCGTCCCGTCCTGAACTGGCAGGTGAAATAAGCGGGTCAGTGTTACCAGAGGCAAAACCCGAATCCACTGGGCCAGAGACTGATGCAATCTGTGCCCGTTTTCAGGAAACGCGGAGGCTTGTCTTTCATCAACGTTACTTGGGCATTTTCAGCGTCAGGAGACGATCAAAAGCCTGGGAGATTGGCTGCAAGTCCGGATCGGCAAACATATCCGTTTTGGCGGCTTTGGCCTTCGCCGCCAGGGCCAAACTCTGCCTCACGTCCTCACCCTCGAACACCACCTGATCGGCGATCAACAATCCGCCCAACATCAGGGGAAGATACACAAATTCTTCCGGCAGTTGATCGCCCGTGTCCATACACTCGACGATGAACCGGCGCACTGCGCGCTGCTCATCAGGGCTCCACAACTGGCGCTGAAGCGCCTCCTCGGTCAGCGAAAAAGCCAGCGCGATGGACAGTTCGAGCACATGCGGGTACCCCAGCCCAGCCAACAGCCAGATCACATCGTCGGTTGGTTCGCCGCTGGCCTGGGCAAAGGCATAAATCGGCACCATCAGACAGTCCATCCAGGTTGCCTTGCTGCCCATATAGAGCGCCGTGTAAGCCAGCATCTTGGTCAGCAGGATCGCTTCGCCGACGTGCAAGCGCACGCCGCAGGCCGAGAACGCAGCCTCGCTTTGTTGCATCAACGGCAGGTAAAGGTTTTCAGCAGTCAAATCGGGCATAATGTGGATGCGCCGGTCGTTCAACTCGCGCTGCGCTGGCGGGATCAAATCCCAGTCCGACGCCCCCCACAACGAAGCCAGGGCAGGCTGCAATTGAGCGACCTGGGGCATTGGGTCCGGCGTTGCGCCGGCCTGGGTCACGTTGATCGACACACTTTGGCTGCTCGCTTCGCGAACCTGAAATCCTCGGGGTGTGATCTGGGTGATGCCTAACCCCTGCGGATAACGGATTTTGAGATCGCCCAGGCGATCCTCTCCCTTTTGACTGCGCACACGCCCGCCCTGCTCGGTCGACACGGAACGAACGGCGACCGCAAAGGCATATGCGCCGGGCGGCACATGCGCCTGGACATAGACGGGGACAGTCAATTGGATGACTTCGGCGCTCTCCAGGGTCAGATTGATCTCGGGTTGAAAAAGGTTGAAAAACGGCTGGGGTAAACGCTTGAGCTTGCGATCCATCTCGGGCAAGCCAAGACGGATCGCCAGTTGGACCGGCACGTCCACCACGCTCTGCACGACCAGCATCAGTGAAGGTGTGCTTCCCGCCGCCGACGTGGCGGGCGAAAATTCGGCCAGGTACTGCACGGCACCACTCTCATACCGCTGCCGTGCATCGGTTACATCATTCATAATATCTGGATATTCGATGGCCATCGATCTACCTCCTACCCCCCAAGAAAACATAACTGCTTAACATCGCAGGCAGCCACCTGCAAAGGATACTCGCTGACCGCTCGGATGCAATACATCCGTGACGGCTGACCGCTGGTACAAGCCCTGGCCGGCGGTTATGCCTAATCCAACGGTGTGATCTGGTAAGTAAAAGACGCTGTCTCGGTTGTGACCGGAGCCAACGCCGAGATGACCAGCACGGCCGAGTCGAAATCGCGGCCCAGGCCGCGCAATTCCAGGCTGCCCGTTTGCGCTGTGTCGAGGGCAAGCGTCAGCACCTTTGCCTGCTTGCCAAGGGCGATTACCTGCACCAGGTAGCGCTGCGCAACCAGATTATCGCTATAAATGAACCCGGCGCTTTCCCACCCGCCCAGATCGGCCTCAAAATCTTCTGTATAGCCCAGCTCAGGAATGCTCAAGTCGTCGATCAGCCAGCCAGGCTGATTGACCGCATCATCGGTCACGCATTCAAACCGCAGCAAAATCTGCTGGCCCGCATAGGGGGTTAGATCAAAGATCTCCTGAACCCACCCACCGCTCGATCCGGTGTAAGCCGGACCAAAGCTGTTGCCGTTGGGGTTGCTCGTCGTCGATGATGGGCCAGCGAGCACATCCCAGGTCTGTCCGCCGTCTATCGATACCT
The DNA here is from genome assembly GCA_016931365.1 of Anaerolineae bacterium. The sequence goes on along the minus strand of JAFGEY010000405.1, from coordinate 3,831 downwards.
CGACGTAGGCATAATCCCAGTCTTCCTCGATGTCATACCACATCCAGGCGGTGAGCGTGGCTTGGTCGGGCGAGGTAAGATCGAAAGCGCGGGTCAGCGTGGCGTCGCTGTCGTCACCGCGATTGCTCCACCAGGCATAGCGCCCGCTGTGTACGTCAGCCGGCACCAGTCTGGCTATCGCATCGCCTGCAAACGAGACCCGCACATCGCTTGAACCGTCCAGTTCAATGTAATCCGCTGCGTACTGGTGAACCGAACTGGTCCGCTCGACCGGATAGCGGCTGTGCGTTTCGTCTGTTGAAGGTGGGCCAATGATGTGATCGGGATAAGTAAAGCGCGCTGCGTCAATGGTGACGTTCATGTTATCCACATAATTGGCGATCAGCCAGTCGGCAAACACATCAGTGAAATTCAAGCCATATTCAACAAGCACGGCGTCAAATCCGGTCACGCCGTTGGCAGGATGGGCGATCACCTGCTTGATCGTCTCTTCACCAAAACGGCCCAGGAAATACGCGGCAAACAAATAGCTGGCCCCATAGTTCGCTGCTGCACTCGGCCCGTCGGGCCAGGTGGTGAGCTGTACGTCCGGGTCGGCGATGAACAGCCACTCGAATCCGCCGGGATCGTACCCGTTCAGATAAGCAGCCAGCTCAGAGCAGCCCTCGTTCCACCATGTCTCTTCGTTGCGATCATTGGCCCAATGGATCATGTGCTGGAACTCGTGAGCCAGCACGCCCTCGTAGAACGCAGTGCCCGGCGCAGCGTTGTCCAGGGCAATATAAAACATTTCACGTTCATTAGAGTAAGGATTGGCAAGCTGCGAATATTGATCGGCGCTGGAATAATAGCCGGCCACGGCGCTGCCCATCCTGCGGCTGGTCGAGTGGAGAATGTGCAGACGCGGATCGCTGTCGACGCCAGGTGTCCACTCGCTGCCAAAAAAGGCGCGGTTGGTGGGATAAATCTGCGCCTCAAACCGCTCCGCCGAGCGTGCCAGCGCATCTTGATCGTAGCGCAGTCCTTCTTCGACCCACACATAGAGGTGCGCGGTAACGTAGCGCAAAAGCGCCGTAATCTGCACATTTTCGTCGGTGTCGGTGTTGCCGATCCAGAACTGCGTCGCCTGTCCGACCTCATAGCCCGGCGGCGTCAGGTGGGCGACTTGGGGTACCGGGCCGATCTTTTTGAGCCGTTCGGCCAGCAGGCGCATATCTCGTTCGGGCAGTTCGGTCTGCATCAGGCGCTGTTCGGTGGTCAGGCCGTCGGGGCCGGGGACGATTTCAACTGATACGCCAGCAGGTCGCTTGGTAGGTGCTACCGTCGGCGTGTCTGTTGGCGAGCCACCGGGCAGTTCGCCACCCACCGGACGAGTTGGCGTGGTCTCGATCGGAGTCAACACGCGCGGCGTCGGAGTAAGTTCGCGCATATCCTGGCCTGACGTCTCGCCAGAGCGTACGGTGCTCTCAGGCGTGCGCGTAGGCACTGCTTCCAGCCCCGGCGAAGGCGTGACCAGCACCAACTCAAAAGGCGTTGGGGTCGGCGCCAACTCAGGCCACAACAGGTAGGTTGCGAACGCGCCGCCAGTGACAATCGAACAAAAACAAAACAAAACGACGGCAACAATCAGGGCAATCTGAGCATTCCGATTCATTGCACAGCCACCTCAGCCCGGTACCAGTCGACAAAACGGGCCAGCCCGGTTTCAAAGGGCGTCTGCGGATTGTAATCAAGCAAGCGCTGCGCTTTGGAAATGTCAGCAAAGGTGCGCGGCACATCGCCGGGGGGCATCGGAACCTGCACCACGTTGGCCTTTTTGCCCACCAGCTGCTCGACAAGGGCAATAAAGTCGCGTAGATAGACGGTGCGGCTGTTGCCCAGGTTGATGATCTCGTAACCCAGCGGCCGGTCAATAGCAACAACAACGCCTTGCACGATGTCGTCGATGTAAGTGTAATCGCGCGAGGAAGAGCCGTCGCCGAACATCTTGAGCTCGCTGCCTTTGAATACTGCTTCGGTGAACAGATAGGGAGCCATATCAGGCCGCCCGCGCGGGCCATAGACGGTGAAAAAGCGCAGCGCAGTAAAGTTGAGCTTGTACAAATGATAGTAGGTGTAGGCGAGCAGTTCACAAGCGCGCTTGGTCGCCGCATAGGGCGACACCTGCTCGTCGACGCGGTCGTCTTCGCGGAAAGGCACTTGTTGGCGCGCGCCGTAAATCGAAGAAGTGGAGGCAAAGACGATATGTTCAACCCCGTGCTGGCGGGCCATTTCGAGCACGTTGAGCGTGCCCCGCACGTTGACCGATTCGTACAGGTGCGGGTGCCGGATCGAATAGCGCACACCGGCCATCGCCGCGATGTGGACAATCCGCTGCGGCGAGTGCGCCTCAAAAAGCGCCCGCAGCGTTTCCTCGTCGCGCACGTCACCTTCGATCAAGGTGTAGCCGGGCCGCCCCAGGCTGAGCGCCGCGTTCTTGTATTTGCGCTGCGGCGAGTAATAGTCGTTGAAATTGTCGAGGCAGATCACCTCATCGCCGCGATTGAGCAGCGCCTGAACAGTATGACTGCCAATAAACCCGGCTCCACCAGTTACGAGAATTTTGGTCATCGACCCACTCACTCAAACAACCTTGCCCCGGCCCATCGCCCAATACACAAAACCTATCTTGGTCATTTCTTGGGCATCATAGATATTTCTCCCATCGATAAGGTAGGGCTGTTTCATCGCCGCACGCAGCCGCGCTTTGTCCAGGTGCTTGAACTCGTTCCACTCGGTGACGACGATCAGTGCATCGCAGCCCTCGGCCAGCGCATAGGCATCGGGGCACAACTCGACATCAGGCAGCAGGCGGCGTGCGTTGTCCATCGCCGCCGGGTCGTAGGCTTTGACACGCGCGCCCTCGGTGCAGAGCAGATGCGCCACCTCCACCGATGGCGCGCTGCGCATGTCGTCGGTGTTGGGTTTGAAGGCCAACCCCAGCAGGCCGACGGTGCAGCCATCCAGCCCACCCAACCACGCGCGCAATTGGTGGATGGCCCACCGCCGCTGAAAGCGGTTGATCTCGATCACCGCGCGCAAGAGTTGCGGGTGCGTGCCGTGCGTCGAGGCCATATATTCCAGGGCCTGCACGTCCTTGGGAAAGCAGCTTCCCCCCCAGCCCAGACCCGCGCTGAGAAAGGCGTGCCCGATGCGCTTGTCATAGCCCATGCCTTGCGCCACTTCGAGCACATCGGCGCCCATCTGGTCGCAGATATTGGCAATTTCATTGATGAACGAGATACGAGTGGCCAAAAAAGCGTTTGAGGCGTACTTGATCATCTCGGCCGTGCGCAGATCGGTGATCATGATCGGGCAGCGCAACGCAAGATAAAGCTGGGCCACCCGCTCCGCTGCCTCGCGATCCTCTGCGCCCAGCACCACCCGGTCGGGATTCTGGCAGTCGTACACCGCCGAGCCTTCGCGCAAAAATTCAGGGTTCGAAACGACGGAAATCCGCACATCGGCCTTTTTGTGCCGCTCAACGATACCCGCCACCAAATCGCCAGTGCCGATCGGCACGGTGCTCTTGTTGACCACAACGGCATCGTGGTCGAGTGTTTCGGCGATGCTCTGCGCCGCCGTGCGCACATAGCGCAGATCGGCCTCGCCTTCCATCCCTTCCGGCGTGTTGACGGCGATGAACACAAAGTCGGCCTCTTTGAGTCCCTCGGCGTAGCTGGTGGTAAAAGTCAGCCGCCCCACCAGCCGGTTGCGGCGCACGACCTCTTCCAGCCCCGGCTCATAGATCGGCATCACATCCTGGTTGAGTTTATCGATCTTGGCCTGGTC
>JAFGEY010000404.1 GCA_016931365.1 Anaerolineae bacterium | reverse complement strand
TTTGAGGGCAAGGATAGACATATTGGGGTGGTTGTCAAATCGCACACGCGTGCTGATCACCCCCAAATCTTTTTCGGAACAGCTATAACACCGACTCTAGCGGCCATCAGCCCATGATCGAGTTGCTATGACCCAACCGCCACTTTTCGAACAACCGATCACTCTCTCCAAACTGGAATCCTTTCTATGGGAAGCCGCCAACATCCTGCGCGGCAGCCCCGTCGACCGCACCGACTGCGGGTGGCCATCGACTTTTTGGCCTACCTGCAAGAGCGCGAAGAAAACGAGGCCACCGCCGAGTTGTTGAGCATCCCGGGCTTTGAAGCAGTTTTCGAGCGCGCCGCCGGGCAGGTGGAGCGCGGCGAGACGATCCGCTGGCGGGATGTGCGCCGCGATGTATGAGCTTTTGCTCACCAAAGATGCGAACGCCTTTTACCAACAGGCCGATTCCTCCCTGGTCGGACGGCCAACCGTTGCTTTGACCGACTGGAGCAGGAACCCCACCAACACCCCAACATCAAGCGGCTCACGGGCAGTTTGTCCGGGCATTGGCGCTACCGCGTCGGTGATTGGCGCGTGATCTATGCCATCGACGAGGCCACGCACACCGTGACCGTCCTGACCATTGCCTACCGTAGCCGAGCCTACAATTACGCATCCCCTCGATTTTCTCTTCTCTCGTGCCGACGGTCATCCGTCGGCACGATTCTTTTCCCCGTCGTGGGGCGCTGTGGCATCAGGGCGAGTTTCCCTCGATTGACAGCGTGCGCAGGTACACAAAGCGACTGTCCTGGACGCGCTGGAGCACGATCGGTTTGCCCTGTACGTCGCCGTTGGGATCGAAACTGTGCGGCCCGGTGACGCCTTGCCAGGGTTCCATCTCGCGCAATACCCGCGCTACCACTGCTGGCTCTGCTGTCCCGGCGCGGATCATTGCCTCGGCTAACAGTTTGAGTGCGTCGTAGCCCTGCGCTGCCCAGGCATCCGGGGTCCGCTGGTACTGAGCCTCAAACGTTGCTTTGAACGCATCCAACGCCGCCTCGCCCGACTTGTCCGGGTGGAACACGGTGGCGACAACCGTGTTGTTTACCGCGCCGCCAGGCGTGTACACCCGATCCGCTTCCTCCCACAACTCTTTGGCATCCAAGCCGTCTCCGCCAAAGACCGGCGCCTCAATCCCCATTTTGCGCGCCTGCCCGATGAATCGTCCTGCTTCAGGCGTCGTTCCCGCGACAAAGACCGCGTCAAAGCCAAGAGTCTGCCAGTTTTGTAAAATCGGCTCGAAAAAGAACTCATCGCTATTTGCTGGATAGGAGACGCGATCCACGATTTCCAACGGTGGATCGAAACGTCCGGCTTCCCACTCGAAAATGTTGGCCAGTCCGCGGCCATAGGTGTCTTTGGCGGCCAGGATCAGTATGCGGCGGTAGTCCTGCGTTTCGTAGGCATAGCGGGCCAGTTGTTTGCCGATCTCGTCGTCGGTGGGAATGCTGCGAAAAACGAGGCTGAATCCCTGCTGAGTCAACCGTGGATTGGTCGATCCCGGTGAGATCATCAAGATGTCAGAAAACTCGTAAATCGCCGAGGCGGGGATTGACACCGACGAGTTATAGTGGCCGATCACGGCGACGACGTTTTGGGCGTCGGCAAAACCTTGGGCGATCAGCTTGCCTTCGGTGGTCGAGCTCCGGTCATCACGAAATTCAACCTGGATGTCACGTCCCAGTGCGGCGCGCACACGCCCTTCGGCTTTAAGCTCTTGCGCGGCCAGTTCGATGCCCTGTCGAAAGAGGTCTTTGCTCAGCGGCCACGCGGCTCCGACGACGATCGGCCCTTCGCTGCGCGCGCGTTGACGCGCGCGCACATCCGCGTCAGGCGCGCCCGATACGAACGATGGACCACACGCGGTGAGCAGCAGGAGAATGATTAGCAGAAGCAGAAAAATGTATCTTTTCATTGTTCTGTTCCATAGTTTGAATGTGTATTTTTGCGCGCAGCAAAGCCGCGCACAAAAATACACGCAATATATAGAGTTATGCCAACTGCCGTTTAGCCAGGTCAGCAAAGACGCCGGTCCGTTCGACCAGTTCGTCAAATGTGCCCGACTGGACGATCTGGCCCTTGTCGAGCACAAAGATGCGGTCGGCTTTGATGATCGTGCTCAAACGGTGGGCGATCACGATGCGTGTGGCCTGGAGCCGTTCCAGGCTCTGGCTGACCACGGTCTGTGCCGTGTTGTCGAGTGCGCTGGTCGCCTCGTCGAAAAAGAGGATGCGCGGTTTGCGGACGACCGCACGGGCGATCAGGATGCGCTGCCGCTGTCCGCCGGATAGGGTGCTGCCGCCCTGGCCGATCACCGTGTACATTCCCATCGGCATTTGCTCAATGTCTTTGTCCAGGCTGACCATCCGCGCCGCTTCCCAGGCGTCGTCGACACTGAGTTGAGCCGCGCCAATGATATTGCTCAAGATCGTCCCCGACATCAGTTTGCCATTTTGCAGCACCACACCGATCTGTCGGCGCACGGCCTGGATATCCAGATTGGCAAGTTCCTGGCCGTTGTACAGGACGGCGCCGGATTCGGGCGTCTCAAAGCCGAGCAGAATGCGGAACAGCGTCGATTTGCCCGATCCAGACGTACCCACCAGAGCCACAAATTCGCCCGGATCGACGTGCAGCGAAACGTCGTGCAATACCGGCGGACTTTCTGGCTTGTAGCGGAAATGCACATGCTCGACCTCGATCTCGCCGCTTAACTCACCGGGGTCTGCCCTGGCCTCGTCCACCTCGGGCAGCGTTTGCAGGATCGGTCGGGCGCGTTCGTAGGTAGGGATCAGATTCCACACTTCGAGCAAGGCCGTGCTAATCTGGAGTCCTGCGGCCAAAAGCTGCCCGAACGCGGCGTAAAAGGCGACAAACTGACCTGCCGACAGCATCGGCTGGCCTTCTTTACGCGCAAAGACAATCAGCCCCAAGAGGATAATCTGGTTCAGCAAAGGATAGATCGCATTGAACACGGTCAGTCCGGTTTCGGCTAGGCGGGCTTGATAGTCGAGCTGTTTTTGGCGGGCAAAACGCTGCGTCCAGAATCCAAGCGCGCGTCCTTCGGCCCCGGCGACGCGCAGTTTGGCTACCCCGCTAATCAGTTGAAGCACGATGCCCGACAAATCGCCTTTGAGTCTCGCGCTTGTCCGTTGGTGATTGATCTGCGTGTAGCCAAAAAGCGTCGATGCGATCAGGGTCAGGGCGACCAGCGCGACGGCAATCCACGCGATGTGGGGCGCATAATAAAAGAGCAGGCCCAGACTGAACGCCGAAGAGACGCCGGAGAGCAGCGAGGTGATAGTCGTGCTTGCCAACGTGCGCCGGATCGTATCAATGCCCAAGGCGCGCGAACCCAGATCACCCGCGGTATACTGGCGGAAAAAGGGTACCGGCAGACTGAGCAGCCGATCCCAGGTCGCAGCCTGGATCGATGCGGACATCTGCGTCTGGATGCGCAAAATAGCGATGCTCTGGGCAAATTGGAAGACAGCGCCGCCCAACGCTCCGGCGATTAATGCGCCAAATATCTGGAGGAGCAATCCTGCATTCGACAGCGGGATCGCGTTGTTAAAGACCCAGCTTGTGCCCAGCGGGATCAAAAGGGCGAGCATGCTGGATGCAAGCACCATCCACAGCACTGTGTGCAGATCGCGCCGGGTGCCCTTCAGGCTAAAGCGCCACAGATCGAGTGCGGTCAGCGCGCGAGCCGGGAAGGGCCGGTAAAAGACAAAAGCGCGCGGAGCGATTTGCGCGGCAGTCCGGGCAGAGACGCGGGCGAGTGATCCTTGCGCCGGGTCGTACAGATTATAGCTCGTTGGCGACGCGGGTACGAGCGCGACCGGGTGCTGGATCATTTCTTCCTGAACAAAGGCCAGCAGTGGCCCGCTGTCCTTGCGCCACCAGCCATTCTCCAGGTGCACCTGCCGGATGCGGAGGTGCGACGCTTGCGCAATGGCCTTGAGCCGGATCGATGTACGGTCCCGGGTGTGCTCTGTCTGGTTGGCCGGGTGCGGCGTCTTGACCTCGACGCCCAATGCGTCGCCGACGCGATGACAGGCGGCGAACAACGCATCCTGGCCTTCGTCCGTGTCTGGTGCTTTTATCGGCACTCGAGTGAGCACGTTTGCCAGACGCGCGATAGCGCTCTGAACGACGGTTTGGTCGGCGTGAGCGCGGGCCTTGAGCCGCCCGCTCTCTGCCCTATCGTATGTCTCGGTCGTGGCGGAGAAGCATTGGGTCATCAGGGCATGAAAGCGATCCAGTCCCGCCCAGGCCGGGTCTTGCGCAACAAAGGTTTGCGTGTCGATGGTGCGCAGCCGGGTCGGCATCAGCGCCGTCAGCCAGGTATAATGAGAAACGGGGATCAGGCCGTCACCCGGTCCGACGGGTAGCGAGCAGTCTAAAAACTGCGATTCACCCGACAAATGCTGCGTCCAGGCGATGCCACGCGTCGGAAAGGCAACCTGGCCCGTGTCCAGATCGAGTTCCTGATCGGCCTGCACGGTCCGAAATGCCTTCGGTGAGAGCAGTTTACCGGTGCTGACGCACAGTTCGTAAACCCAGGCTTCAAGGATATTGACGATATCCGGACCGCGCACAGGGTCTTGCGCTTGGCTCATCAACTGATCGCGATCCAGTCGCAGCAGCGATGTGCCCGGTACGCTGCTTGCCAGCAGCCCGATCTCACGGCCCTCGCCCTTAATCGCGATGCCAAACAGGCCTTGTCCCGTGTCGCAGCGAAAGAGCCGGCGGCGCGTCCCCGCGATTTTGCCGTCGTACAGACGCACGGCAAACACGTCCACGCGTCCGGAAAAGATGATCCACACGCTGTTCGGATCGGTCAGCAGGATGGGATGGTTGCCGCTCAGTTCTTCGAGCTTGCCTTGTTCGCGCAGCATCCAGCGCGGCGGGGCCAGTTCAGCGGCAAAGTCGTACAGGGTGGCCTGGGTCTTCATCAGTACACAAAATCCAGCACAGATTCGACGTTGCGGCGGCTGAGGTGGCTTTCATCTTCGATAAGCTGTTGGTACAGCCCGTCGGCACGGCTCATTTGCTCGTGTGTGCCCCGCTGGACGACCTTGCCTTGATCGAGGACAATGATCTCGTCGCAGTCGCGGATCGTGCTCAAGCGGTGCGCGACGATCAGGCAGGTGCAGCCCCGTCGGCGCAGATTGTCGTCAATGATCTTTTCCGTCACCGGGTCGAGCGCGCTGGTGCCTTCGTCGAGCAGCAGCACGGTTGGATCGTTGGCCAGCGCGCGGGCGATCTCGATCCGCTGGCGCTGGCCGCCGCTGAAATTGTGTCCCTCCTCTTCAACGACATAGGCATAACCGCCGGGACGGTCGGCGATATCCTGATGGATGTTGGCGTCTTTGGCCCCCTGGATGATGTTGGCTTCGGGCATCGTCGAATCCCACAGGGCGACGTTTCCGCGCACAGTACCTTCGAACATGAATATGTCTTGATCGACAAAGGCAACCGAGTTGGTGATCAGATTGCGCGGCCAACGCTCGCGTGCATAGCCGTCGAACAGGATTTCCCCCGACCAGGGTCGGTACAGCCCGGCGATCAGCCGCGCCACCGTCGATTTGCCGCTGCCCGACGGCCCGACAAGGGCCACCCGGCGCCCGGGCGTCAGACGCAGGCCAAAGTTTTCGATCAGTGGCGCTTCCAGGCGGCTGTAGCCAAAGGTCACATTTTTCAGTTCGATGTACCCGGCGAGTTTGATCAAATCCCTCGATCCGGCGTCGGGGCCTGGATGGGTCTGTTGGTCGAGAGGATGGCGTAGCACATCGTCAAGCCGGTTGATGTCGCCCTGTACCTGCTGGAGCGTGGCCCCAAAATTGACCAGCCGGTTGACCGGGGCCATAAAACTGGCCATCAGGCTTTGAAAAGCGACCAGCGTGCCCACGGTCAGCTCGCCGCGGATCACGTTCTGCCCGCCGATGAACAGGATCAGCGCCGTGTTGAGCGTCGAGAGGAGAGGCGGGATGGAGTTAAGCAGGCGGCTGGCAACCTCCAGGTTTTGCTCGGCGTTGAGTGTCTTGGCTTGCTGGCCTGCCCATTGGGCGAAAAAGTCGCTTTCGGCAGCGGTGGCCTTGAGCGTTTCGATGATTTGCAGCCCGCCGATCGAGAGGCCCATCAGCTTGCCGCGCTCTTGCAGCAGGCGCTGGTTGCCATCCTGCCGGTAGCGGGAGACGAGGCTCAGAGCGACGATGTTCAGGATGGCCAGCGAAACGCCGATCAGCGTCAGACTGGGATCATAGATGAGCATCAGTGCGGCGTAAAAAACGACCAAAGCAGCATTGAGTGTGGTTGTGGCCAGTTCCCTGGAAAGCAGTTGAGCCACCCGGTCGTTGATCGCCACCCGTGTGCCGATCTCGCCGCCGTAGCGTTGGGTGAAAAATTCGACCGGCAGGCGCAGCGTGTGCCATAGAAACTGCCCGGAGGTGCTCAGTGACAGCTTGGTTTCCAGGCGCAGCAAGTAAAATTGCTGCAGCCAGGTCAGGCCGCCGCGCAAAAGCGCGGCGAGGGCGATGCCCAGCAACAGCGGCACGACCCACTCGGTTTGCTCCTGGATCAGCACCGAGTCGACAAAGATGCGGATAAACGTCGGCGCGATCAGTCCCAACAGGACCAGGGCCAACCCGGCCAGCACGACATAGAACAGTGCGCCTTCGGAGCCGTGCAGCCGTCTGCGCAGCGATGGAAGCAGTTGAGCGCGATCACCACCCTTTTCAAACTCGGGGCCGGGAACGAGGCTGAGCGCCACGCCGGTGAATGCAAGGTCAAACTCTTTGTGGGTAATCTTGCGCGGGCCGGTGGCGGGATCGTTGAGGTAGACGTATTTGCGTCCAAAACCTTCGACCACCAAAAAGTGGTTGAAATTCCAGTGTACGATTAATGGCAGGGGCATTTCGGGCAGGTCTTGGATCTGTTTCTTGTAGCCCTTGGCAGTCATGCCGTATTCGCGCGCTGCCTGGACGATGTTGCTGGCCTTGCTGCCGTCGCGTGAGACGCCGCATGCCGCGCGCAGCGTCTCCAAAGGCACAGTCAGCCCATAGTAACCAAGCACGATGCCCAGCGAGGCCGCGCCGCACTCGACCGCTTCCATCTGCAGCAGGGTTGGCGTGTGTACGCGTCGCACACCTGCGCGGCGCGTATATTTACGGTGACGTTGGCGGGGGGATTCAGACATCGACGCTACTGCCTCGCTTGAAAGATCAGATCGACGGGACGCTTGCTGTCGAGGATGATGTCAACGCTGCACAATGTGCCGTTGCTGACCTTGATCGGCACATCGCGCTGCGGAATCCAGCGCAGGCCGTCGCGGTCGATGACCAGATCCACGTAAATCTGAATCTGGGCCTGATTGTCGTTTTGAGCCAGGATCTCTTGCGCAAAGGCTTCGCTGCCCAGGGAGAGCAGCATGCTCTGGTAGGTGACGGGAAATTCGCTGCACGAGCGAATCTTGCCCAGGATGTACCCCGCATCTTCCTTGTGCACCGTGGCGGGTATGACGTGGACGGTCATTCCTTTTTCAACCTTTTTGCCCTCAACCGGTGAAACATAGATCACGGCGATCAGGTCTTGCGCATTCTGTCCTCCGGATTCCAGGCTCAAGATCGGCGTTTCGGGACTGACAAAGTCGCCCTCGCCGACTTGGACTTCCAGCACGGTACCTGCATAGGGACTGCGCACTGGTGTGGCGGCGATCTGGCCTTCTTCCAGCACGCGGGCGATCACCTGATTTTCCTGCACCGTTTCGCCCACGTCGAAATGAACCTCGACGATCTGCCCGGCGATCAGCGATTTGACCGTCTGCACGCCGCCTGAACGCAGCAGGTATCCTTTGCCGGTCACGGTTTCCGGAATCTGGCCGAGGAACCCCCAAACCACCCCGGCGGCGATCAGCGCGCCCAGGGCGAGCAAGGCCAGCCAGCCTTTGGGGGTCATGACCCGGATCAGTTGATCGAGTTGTTCTGGCGAAGACAGCCGTTCGACGATGGTGGTGCGAAACACTTGTTTTTTCACGGTCAACTCCGAGGATGCGCTTATGTGGGCAGTTCGCCGACGGCCTGGAGCAGCCGTTCAAAGCGTCGTCCGGCCTGATCGACCACGTCGAGTACGTTGGGATCGAGTTCGTCGGGATCGGAGAGGTTTTCAGTGTGCTCGTAACGCCCCAATTGATACTCGGTGTCACGCAGGCGTTGAGAGAGAAAAATGGCAATCGCTTTGAAAAAACGAGCCGCAAAGGAGACATCTTGGCCTAGCCGGGTTTGCAGCGTCGAACGGGGAATCGCCAGGACGGTGCTGTCCTGAATGGCCTGCACGGTGGCTGACGGCGGGCGGGCATCGACCAGCGACATTTCCCCGGCCACGTCGCCGGCGACCAATTGGGCGATGGCTTGGTCGCCTGACCCCTGTGTGAACACGGACAGCGCACCGGCAAGGATGATATAGAGCGCCGGGATGGGCTGCCCTTCACGGATCAACATCTCTCCTGCGGCAACTTGCTGCCTGCGCCCGGCGGCGATCATCCATTCGATGTCCTGGTCATTCAATTCGCCCAGCAAAAATAAAACGCGTCTCATAGATGGCCCTCTTGACTGCTCACGATGCGCTGATTGTATCAAACTTCCAAGCCGCTGTCAAAGGTTGATCCAGGTTAGGCTAAAGTACTTTGGATTTGCTCTAAATGTATTATGAATCAGGTTTTGGAAAGCAAGCTTGCTTTCAAAAACCTGATTCCTCGGCATCGGGTTTCCGGATCGGCCACACGATCGCATCGGCGATGGGTTTCCCGGCAGCATCGATCACCTGAATGGTGTCGAATTGGGAGGGCGGAGTGTAGACGTACGCGCCGATGTGCAGCGTATAGGGCGGTCTGGCCTCGGCGCTGAGAGCTAGGTCAAACCAACTGATCAGCATATCGCCGGTCCGCCACAGCCCCACGCGCTGGCCGGGACCATCTTTTTGCGCATAGCGCGTGCCGTCTGCGCCGATCAAGTTAACGGTCAGGCTGTAGCCCTGCGCAGGCGGATTGGGCGGCACATGGTCGACCCGCCAATAGAGCGCCAGACGCACCGTCTGCCCGGCTTCCAGCGGATCGAGCAGATCGTAACCGAGCAGCGTCGCGCCGTTTTCAAAGTGGGCGTCGATGCTGCTGAACGCAGTTGACGGCGCAAGCTCGAGCGTGGCAGGCACGCGATAAAAGTGGAACGAGTTGGTATTTTCACGCAGCGAAATATTCGTGCCTTCCAACTCTTGCGCATACTGCGATATCTGCTGCGCGGCGACGCTTTCGCCGGGCGCGAGCAAAATCAACGTGTCGGCGGCGGTGTGGGGAAAAACGAGTGTCTGATTATAGTCGGCGAAACGCACGTCCAGGCGACGGCCGAGCAAAAACTGCCAGACGGCCGGACACTCATGGTAGCGCGGCTCATCGCCGGGGCAGAGCACGACGATCTGCCGGTTATCCCATTCGGCGGTATACTGTTTCACCTTGTCCACCACCTGGCGGTAGATGCGGATCGGCGTGCCCATCCCGCCGGGCGTGTCGTGCGTCTCGACAAAGGCGTGGATCGACACGGACAGGTAGCCTTGCCAGAGGATCAGGGCAAGCAGGCCGGCCGCACCTGTGCCTCGAATGATGATCCGACCGGTAGAAGCGAGTCGTCGACTCGTCTCTACAAAATCCATCGCCAGAATTCCAAGCACCAGGTAGGGCGCAGGATAGAGTGGGATCAGGTAGTGGGGAAAGACAGCGCTTTTCGAGCGCAAGTAGAACAAGACCGGCGCGAGCAGCCAGAGCAGCAGCACGCCGTCGCGCGCGAATGCTCTCCGGTCGTGGCGTTCGCGCCACCAGCGGACGAGTAAATAGGCGCAGCCCGGCACAAATAGCGCTTCGACGATGCGGTCCGGCCAGTAATTCAAGTTTGCGATGCCGTTCAAAAAGAGCTGAAATTTCTCTGCCCCGGCCAGGGCGTGGATCTCGCGCCCGCCGATGTTGAGCAGGGCATAGTTGAGTGTTTCGAGGTGCAGTTGGGCAGGCTGGCCGATCAGGTTGATGAACGCGCGCGCGTTTTTCCAGCCGATGGCGGCGTCAAAGACGAGATAGGGGGCATAGAGCAAAAAACTGAACCCCACGCCGAGCGCAAGCGGCTTCCACAAGGTTGGCAGCGTCTTTTGCTGGATGCTGCGCACAACCTGTACGGCGATCACCAGGGCCAGCAGCGGCGCAAAAGCCAGCGTGGCAAAGTGGATTTGCGTCGTCGCGGTGAGGGTGACGAACGCGCCGGTCAAAGCCCATTTTCGTTTGTCGATCAGCCAGGCCAGCAGCAAGTAGAAAAAGAGCAGCACGAAGGGTAGCAGCACATTTTGAGCCCACACTTTGCGCGAGTAAAATACCGCCCACGGCCCGATGGCCAGTAGCAGCGCCGCCAGCAAGCCGACACCCTCGCTCCAGTAGCGCTTGCCCAACGCATAGCAACCCCACACGGCGATCACATTGAGCAAGGCGACGAAGCCGCTGGCGATCAGCGGGTCGCGACTCAAGAGCACAGGAAGGCTCATCAGCCAGATCGTCAGCGGTGGGTTGTCGATGCCCACCGATGATCCCATGCCGCGCACGGGCGGCAGGCCGGTATCGACGAACTGGGCGGCCAAGTTGCACACCGTCGCTTCGTCGTACTTGAACTCGGTGGCGTCAAGGTTCCACAAGCGGAGAAAGGCCGCCAGGAGCAGAATGGCGATCAGCGCGAGGGAGGAGAGGTGACGGGTGTTCAATCCACCGCTCCGTACTCGTAAAAGCAGAGCATCGTACTGCCATAGGTGCGCTGATCGGTCAGCACGTAGTGTTGGAGTGAGAGCAGTTCAAATTCCTTGGGAAAGATCTGCACCACGATCACCCCGCCATCGGCCAGGATGGGATGTTCGTCGAGCGCGCGCAAGGCTTTCGACCACAGGCCGAGGTATTGCGGCGGGGCGATGTAAATGATGTCAAATTGCTCAATGGTTTTGGGCGCGAAATCAAAGGCGTCCGCATGCAAGACGGTGGCCCGCGCGTCGAGGCCGGTGCTGCGCAGGTTGTCGCGCACGACTCTGACCGCCGGGGCCGCCTTTTCGATGAACGTGGCGTGGGCGGCGCCGCGGCTCAATGCTTCGATGCCAACCGCGCCGGTGCCGGCGAACAGGTCGAGAAAGCGGCTGCCGGGCAGGTCGTGGACGAGGATGTTGAACACGGCCTCCTTGACCCGGTCGGCGATGGGGCGGGTGCCTTCGCCGGGAACCATCTTGAGTTGTTTGCCTTTGGCCGTGCCGGCAATGACGCGCATAGCGTAATCCTGATCTTAATAAATTCGGAAAAAAATCGTTTTCGGTAGGGGCGAAGCATCCCATAAAGGAGCCTGCTGGTTGAACCTGGTTCTGGTGTCCGAGTATCCTGGTCAACAAACCATGTACAAAGAATGCTTCGCCCCTACTATTTTCGATAATTTTTGATTGAAATGGCGAGCAGCGCCAATGCGACGACTGTCCCACCGCCGATGGCATACCAGAATGCCGCCGGGAGCGGGGAGGCGGGGAGCGGCGCCGGAGTGTGAGTCGGTGAAAGCGTCGGTGTCGACGCAGCCGTCGGTGTCGACGCAGCCGTCGGTGTACGAGTGGCCGTCGGCGTGGGCGGCATGCTTGTCAAAGTGGCCGTGCTGGTTGGGATCGGCGTCGGTGGCGGCGTGCGCGTTGCAGTGACTGTCGGTGTTATTGTCGCGGTCGCGGTTGCTGTTGGCGTCATCGTTGCAGTGGCCACCGTTGTTGGCGTCTCGGTCGGCGTTGCTGTCGCCGTCGGCACGCCGGAGCCGGTCAGCGTCAGGTTGGTCACGTGTTGCAGCTCGACATGGTTGCCGGCGCGGTCATAGACCCAGGCGGTAATCGACACATCGCTTTTGGCCCCGATCGGCGTGGTGTCCCAGAGCAGGCTAAACCCATCCTGGGGGGTGTTGTCATAGCCGAGATGATGCCAGCGTTCGTCGTAGCGGGCGTAAAAAATGGCCCGATCCAGTTCGCTGGTCGTGTCGCGCACGTCCAGCGACAATGTGACCTCACCCGGCAGGGACGCACCGGCGCGGGGAGAAGCAAATCCACCATCCGGCGGCGTGCTGTCGACAGCCACATTGCGCGCGTCGGCGCCCCAGGCGGCGTTCCCGGCGCGGTCAAAGGTTTGCAAACCAAAGGTGAAATGCCCATCGGGAATGGCAGCATTTTGCCATTCCAGGCTCCAGCCATCCGAGGCGTCGCCGTCCTCGCCGATTTTGATCCAGCCCTGGCCCGGATTGACATAGAATTCAACCCTGGCGACGCCGCTGTGCTCGTCCGAGGCCCAGGCGGTGAGGGGCACGTCGGGGCGGGCGACGCCGCCGGTGACCGGGCGGCTGTAGCCGGATTGGGGCGGCGTGCGGTCGAGGGTGAGGTTGGTGGCCTGGATCAAGGCCGTATTGACGCGCCCCTGTGTGTCAATGGGGCGGGCCTGGACGCGGACGCGGGTTTGATCCTGAGCGTAGGCCGGATCCCAGCGCACCGACCAGCCGTCGGCGCCGATTTCGTCTGCGCCGACAAACTGCCACGCGCCGGCCAGCCAGACGTAAAACTCGACGCGATGTACGCTGGCGTTCGAAGGGATGGGCGAGAAGACCAGGTCAATCGGGCCGGTGATCAGCGTGCCGTCAGTGGGCGAGATCAGTCCGTCGCCGACCATGGTCCGGTCGATGGTGACGTTGGGCACGATGTCGGTCAGAGTGACATTCCCCGCGCCGTCGATCAGGCGGGCCATCACGTCGATCCGCGCGCC
>JAFGEY010000403.1 GCA_016931365.1 Anaerolineae bacterium | reverse complement strand
TGGTCGCCTGTTGCGTTTCTATCTGGCACAGGCTCCTTGATTCCAGTTATATCATTTTTAAAGGACCGTTTCAGACTGATGCTAGAATTGAGCAATGCAGAACTGGATTTGTGTGCACAATCGAATCAAGAGATCAACTGGGACGCGCTGTACGCCGATCCTGGCACAGATGTTCGGAAAGGGCTGCAAAGTCCAGATCCACATACGGCAGCTCGCGCTCGATCCGATCGCGCCGTTCCGGCATGAACTTGCTCACCCACGCGTCGGCTGTGGCCGGATCATAGTCCCGGTAGAGCATCACGTATATGCCGATTTCCAGCAGTTTTAGAAAGTGCGGCAGCTGGCTGATCCAGAACGGGCTGATCGGCACTTGTGTGAGATAGCCGCGCAACAGATTCGTCAGAAATCGCTGGCCAAACTGCCGCCGGTCCAGCCCGTCGTAGACCACCAGCACATCGAACAACAGCATGGCGATGTCCATGACGTACCAGCCATAAGCGCAGTCATCAAAGTCAAAGAGATAGATGTGCTGCTGTGCGGCATCGACGATAAAGTTCCCAAAGTGCAGGTCCAGATGCGCCAGCCCGTAGCCGTCCCGATCCTTCGGCAGTGACTGAATGAGCGAGAGCACCCGGACGTGCTTTTCCAGGATGGCGGGGTCAGCATCTGCCAACGCTTCTCTGGGGTTGAAGCAGCTTCCACCGCAGTCCCATTGCGGGCGCTCAAACTCGGGCCGTGCCGGGACATAGCGCCGGGCTACGCGGTGACACTGGCCCACCGTGCGCCCTAATGCCTGAAAGAGTTCATCGCTCCACTCGGCGGGCGACATGCCCTCTGCCAGCACGCCGGGCGCTTTTTCGAACGCAACTGCGATGTAGGTTCGGTTCTCGAACTGCACCTCCTCGATCAGGCTGCCGTTCCGGGAGCGGATCGGGCCTGGCGCCGGCCCATCGTGAGCCGACAGAAAAGCGAGCCATTCCAATATGGCGCGCATAGCAGCGAGATCGACATCCGCGTTGGGCGGGGTGATTCTCAAGATGCAGGCCCGGCGGCCGTCCGTGTACTTGTAGACGTGCGAGAAATGGCCTCCCGACACCGGCTGCAATTGAGCAGGCGAGACGCCATAAAGCCTGGCTATGGAATCCAGGAGGGTGAGATGAATGGTCATTTCCTAACCTTTTTTCAGTGGAGCCAATAAATTGAAACTAAACGAGACGCTTGCCGCCAGTAGAATCCTTGCCCCAAAACCAGGACCTTTGCTGGTTAGGCGTTATCCTTTCCAGAACGTGCGTTCCGCTGAAATTCTTCGTACTCGGAAGGCATCTCGATGCCAAAGTGCTGGCAGAGTAGCCTGACATCGTGATAGTCGTCTTTGTCGAGGCTGTATCCGGTGTGAAACTTGACCATCCACTCCGGCGATATGCATTTGACGGGATGCCCGTTGATTGAACCCGTCCCGCTCAACGACTCGTAGGGATACGCGACACCGTACACATGGTTGCCCGCCGAATCGAATGTGTACGAATGGATGTCTATCAAGCGGCCCTCGTCATCGCCCAGAACAAAGTTGCACTCCCAGGTATCATCGCGCGGCACATCCTGATACCCTCTCACTTCGAGCAAAGCCCGAATCTGGGCCACGTCCTGGTGCTGTACCGCGATATCCAGGTCGGCATGCGAGCGTGTTTGCTCTCCGAGCAGGGCATCGACGCCCCATCCTCCATCGATATAGAGATCAATGTGATGCTGATTGAGCAGTTGTACGAACTCGATCACATCATATGCGGTCATTTCGGGGTCTTGTTTCGGCATTGGATTCCTTTTGTTTATTGCGGGGCCGGGTCACAGTGCAAACGTGTCTCGATCCGGCATCCGATAGTCTAATGCTTTTTCACACTGGCGATGCTGACCAATGCGCGGAAAAGTCAAGGTCTGTTTTGTGAAACAGCATAAAGGATGTGGTTCCGCGCTGCGTCCATAGATGACCTATCGATTTCACCCCGACAATTCCAGCAAAAGCTGGCGACTAATTGGATCCATCGACAAATAAGCATACCACGATATGCTCAAATCATCAATTCGCGCCTACCGATGGGAGCGTTTGTTGTTTGGGGCATCTCCTTTATTGCTCCAAGCCCTCGTCCTCGGGGGCGATCTGATGGCGTCGCAGGACACCGTTTGTTGGTGCTATTCTCGTCCCCGGGGACGGGGACGAGAGCACTTGCCTCCAAGTACAAACGCTCGCCTACCGATGAGCGGCAAAACGCTGGCCCTGTCGGATACGCGCCGGAGGGTGTCCAGCAGGGTTGAGATACGCGCCCGTGGCGTGGGCCAATGACGATCAACCGCCATGCGGCTTTTGTGCCGCGACGGTCAGCCAGACGGGCAGCTCTGCGCGCGGGTTCTCCCGACAATCCAGCAGTCGATCGTCCGTACCGGGCTTTCCTGGATGCGCCATAGAACCGGCCCGGATTGGGTAAGTGGATTCAACCTGACACAACCTATCATGTGAACGAACATGTGTTCTTGACACTCTCCGACTGCTGTGCTACAATCGATCTTGTCATCATTGATTTTCTACACGCTTACCCCTTTTGATTTATGACATTTGCTTTTCCTAACATCTTTCTTGTTTCATATTAGTTTGTCCGCCATACGGAGAGCGGCACGGTGGCTAATTTGATCGGTCAGGAATTAGGGCCTTATCGTGTCCTGGAACAAATCGGCATGGGTGGAATGGCTGTCGTCTACAAGGCCTACCATGCCGGAATGGATCGCTCTGTCGCCATCAAGGTTCTGCCGGAACAGATGAGCCAGGACGCCGAGCTGCGCGGTCGCTTTGACCGTGAGGTCAAGGTCATCGCCCGGCTGGAACACCCGCACATCTTGCCTGTTTACGATTCGGGCCAGGTGGAGCAGCAACTCTATCTGGTCATGCGCTTCATCGAGGCCGGCACGCTCAAAGATCGGCTCGCAGACGGGCCGGTGAGCCTGGCCGAGATCAACCGCATCTTGAACCAGGTTGGCAGTGCACTGGACTATGCTCACCGCCTGGGCGTGGTGCACCGCGATGTGAAACCGAGCAACATCTTGCTGGATGCCCATGGCGATTGCTATTTGACCGATTTTGGCCTGGCGCGGATCATGGAGGCTTCCATACAGTTCACGGCGGCCGGTGTTGGCGTGGGCACGCCGGCCTACATGAGTCCAGAGCAGGGTCAGGGAGAAAAAGCAGATGCGCGCAGCGATATTTACTCGCTGGGTGTGATACTCTACGAAATGGTCACCGGTCAGGTGCCTTTTCAGGCCGAGACCCCGTTGGCTGTTGTGCTCAAACACATCACCGCGCCGCTGCTGCTGCCCCATCTTGTCAAACCCGACGTGTCTCCAGAGGTGGAACAGGTTATCCTCAAGGCATTGTCTAAAAACCCCGACCATCGTTTCCAGACGGCGGCAGAAATGGTCGCTGCCTTTGATGAGGCCGTTCGCCTGGCCGAGGGTTGGACGCCGCCGTCCGGCATGCCGGCAATAGAGCCGGTGCAACTGGCTCAAGCCAGCGATTCGCTGTCCTGGCTTTCCGGGGCTCTCGGCATCAAAAAATGCCCGGCGTGCGCCGAAACCATCCAGTCTGAGGCACAGGTATGCCGTTACTGCGGGGCCAGATTTCAGGTCTCGATCCTGGGCGACTGCCCGCAGTGTCAGTCTGTCGGACCAGTGGATGAGCAGGGACGGTGCAAGCAGTGCGGCACGCTGGCGCAAAATCGCCGCGTCGAAAGTGCTTTTCTGGGCGAACAGATCAACCAGTCCGTTCGTGTAGCTGAACCCGCGCGCGAGTTGAATATCTGGGACCGTCAGGGCGAAGGTGTGCTTGTCCGCTTGAGCGCTCTTTTCTTTGATTTCGCAACCATCCTGCTGATTTCGTCGATCATCCTATTGATTGTTGCGCTGGCACGCGGGGCGCTTGAAAAACAAGACTTTGAGGCATGGCTGGGAGGCGTAGTGCTGATCGTCTTTCCGCTCGTCTGGCTGCTCTACTTTACGCTCCTGGAAGGGGCCACCGGGATGACGCTGGGCAAATGGATTGGTGCGCGGCCGCTAACCGTGCTGCGAGTGGTCAAAAAGGATGGCACGCGCTGTGGCTATGCGCGGGCCGCCATCCGCGCCCTGTTCGGCCTCTTGGAGGCCAATCCGTTGGGAGCCATTCTGATCTGGGTCACGCCGCTCCACCAACGCATCGGAGACCTGATCGCTGGAACGCTGGTGGTGAGCCTGAAAAAACCGCTCAGCATCGCGTTCCAGGGCCGCGCTGCCACGTTCGAGTTTGCCGATGGCAGCCGGGTGGTGATCGATGAGTTGATGCGCGGTGTCGTGCAAAAGTGGATCAACTGGAACCGGATGCAGCTGACCGGCGTCACGCCGGATGGGCGGCGGTTACGCCTGCGCGACCTGGCTTTTCCCGATGCCTATAAGCGGGGACAGGTTAAAGACGAGTTGGAGCAGTTTTTCAAGATCAAAATCGTCGAGCGCATCCAATGGTGGCGGCTGCTTCCCGCCCTGATAGGTATTATTGTGTTGATCGCAGCGTTGGCTAACGTAAGCCAATTTTCCAGAGATGGCAAATGGTTCCAGATGACGCCCACCCGGACCACTACCCCGACGCCCAAAAAGACGGCCACGCCAGCCTGGAGCGCGCAGGTGAGTGGGGAGAATGTCAACTTGCGCACCGGGCCGGGCAAGGTCTATCCGGTGCTCGCGGTGCTCAAGCAGGGCACCCGCCTCACCGTGCTGGAGCGGACGGACGAAGTGGACTGGTTCAGAGTGCGGGTAAACGAAACCGACCAGTTGGGCTGGATTTCTGTCACCGTCATCACCATCGAATTTGACCCGAACGACATTCCAGCTGGGCGCAACATCCCACCAACGCCGCAGCAGCCTCCCACACCACTGTCCACGCTGCCCCAAGCGACGGCAACCCAAAAAACCTCCCCGACACCTAAAAAGATGGCGATGCCCACCACGACAGCCGTATCAGCCTGGGGCGCCCAAGTGAGCGGGGAAAACGTCAACCTGCGTGCGGGGCCGGGCAAGGCCTACCCGGTGCTCACGGTGCTGAAACAGGGCACTCGTCTCACCGCGCTAGAGCGGACGGCAGAAGCAGACTGGTTCTGGGTGCAGGTGGACGATACCGACCAGTTGGGCTGGATTTCTGTCACCGTCATAGCGATTGAATTTGATCCAAACGACGTTCCACTCGCGCGCGACATCCCGCCGACGCCGCAGCAACTCCCTACACCTACGCCGAGCGCGGCTACCCCAGTTGAGACCACTCCGGCAGCGTCCGGCTCGGCTGTTGTTCAAGGGCGAATTCTGTGGAACGGACAGCCCTTTGCCGGCGTCGCCGTCAAGCTCTGCTCGGACTGGCACATGTTTGGCGGCTGCAAGGGGACCGAATACAAGACGACCAGCGGGGCCGATGGAACGTATCGGATCGAAGGGGTGTCGCCAGGCAAATACAGCTTTGTGACTCAAGTACCTGGTCAGGGCAACGAGACTATGTGGCTGGGTATGTCAGTCGAGGTGCAGGCCGGACAGACGGTTAACGTACGCAACGCGTCGGTCGTCAAGTACGATCTCAAGCCAATCTCGCCCACTGGCAGAGCTGTAGTGGACTCGCGTACGCCCACTATGATCTGGGAGGCCTACCCCGGAGCGGCCTATTACAAGGTTTATGCTGCCGGCGGAGCAGATTTCAAAACCGTGGTCAATTTTGTCCAGGTGACGGCCACCCAGTACACACTGCCCGCCGCGGTAGAGCCGGGTGAGTATCACTGGGAAGCGTCGGCCTATAATGCGAGCGGCACCAAGATCGCCGAGTGTGTCACGTTGAGCTATTTTACGGTTCGATAGCGAGCAAAGACGCATTTTCCTAGCCCCTCCAGTTTTGCTTGCCGAGTTGATCAAATGGGGGTTTTCTGGCAAGGGGCCAGCCCCACATTCTCACAGAGAACGAGACAAATCCCATATCCACGACAGCCGATTTTGACGCACTCGCGACGATTCGGATCAACTTGGATCAGCGCAACAGCCCCAGAAATCAAAAAATTGAGTATTGACACGGATTTTGAGATCGAGTATAATATAAAGTCGCATGTTGATGATGTGAACCCAATTACACCGACGCCTTTGGCGCTAATTGGGTTTTTTATGTGTCTGGAAGGGAGTAGTGAATGGGTTTCAAATCGTATGCGCGAATCAGCGATGTGCAGCCGATGCCGAATCTGATTGAGGTTCAGTTGGAATCGTTTGAACGATTTCTGGAGTATGGGCTGCTTGAGCTCTTTGATGAGATCACACCCATTCAAAGCTTTAACAAAAACCTCGAACTCCATTTCCCCGGTACCCGTAACCGTGAGCTGTGTGAAAAATTCGAATTAGGGTTTCGTTTTGGCGAGCCCAAGTACAACGTTCCCGAATGCATTGAGCGCGATATTACTTTCTCGATGCCGCTGTACGTCAAGGTCTTGTTGTATGACCGTGAGCGCGATCAGGCAGTTGTCCGCGAAATCTTTTTTGGGGACTTTCCGGTGATGACCGATCAGGGAACGTTTGTCATCAACGGCACGGAGCGTGTGGTGGTCAGTCAGTTGATCCGCTCGCCGGGCGTGTACTTTGATGCGGAAGAAGATCGTGCGACAGGCCGGCAGTTGAGCACAGCCAAACTGATCCCCGATCGCGGCGCATGGATGGAGTTTGAGACGCGCAAGAGCGATTATCTTACCATCAAATTCAATCGCAAGCGCACCGTGCCGGTGACGATCTTTTTGCGCGCTCTTGCCTCGCTCAAAACTGGAGATTTTGAAACCTACTTTCAAGATGCTTCGATGATGGCGATGTTTGGGCCGAACCCTGAGTTTTTCTCCATTTTGAACGATGGTTCAGATGAAGAGCTCTTGGCGCTTTTCACCGCGTCTGACACGCATCCTCAACACAAATACATTGAGTCAACTATCAAGCAGGAACCGGTCTGGGAGCTGGACAAGGTTACTGTCGCCGAAGAAGCCGCACTCGATTTTTACAAGCGGATGCGTCCCGGCGATCCTTTGACGCTGGACAATGCCAAGTCGTTCTTGATCTCGCAGATGTTTGACATTCGCCGCTACGATCTGGAGCGCGTCGGGCGTTACAAATTGAACCAGCGCCTCGGCCTCGATATCGGATCGGTTGTACGTATTGTAACCAAACACGACATCGTTTCGCTGGTCGAGCATATGATCCGCCTCAACAACGGATTGGAAGATCCCAGCGACATCGATCACCTGGGCAACCGTCGGGTCAAGACAGTGGGTGAGTTGATCTTGCAAAAGCTCCGTGTTGGGCTGCGTCGAATGGAACGTGTCGTCAAGGAGCGAATGAGCATTCGCGAATCTGAAGATATGACTCCGGTCGACTTGATCAACATCCGCCCGGTGGTCGCCTCGCTGCGTGAATTCTTTGGTTCAAGCCAGCTCTCGCAGTTTATGGAGCAGACAAACCCGCTTAGCGAACTGACACACAAGCGTACATTGAGCGCGCTGGGGCCCGGCGGCTTGCGCCGTGAGCGCGCAGGCTTTGACGTGCGCGACGTCCACCACTCACACTATGGGCGCATTTGCCCCATTGAGACGCCGGAAGGCCCAAACATTGGCCTTATTGGCCGTTTGGCGAACTTTGCGCGCGTCAATGAATATGGATTTGTAGAAACCCCGTATCGCAAAGTGATTCGCGCCGCCGAGCCGACCGTTGCAGCGTTGGTCGGGCATACGCTGCGCAAGCGCGTAGTAGATGGCGATGGCAACATGGTCGCCGAAGCTGATGCCGAGATCGACTCGACACTGGCCGAACAGATCGTCGCGCTTGGCCTCCAAGAACGCATTTCAGTTGTGCCGATGGTGACAGACGAGATCGAATATCTTTCTGCCGATCGGGAAGATCGCTACCGCATCGCCCAGGCGAATGCACCATTGGACGAGAGAGGTCATTTTGTTGATGACCGTGTGTCGGTGCGATATGACCAGCTTTTCTCCTTCGAAGCGCCGGATCGCATCGATTATATGGATGTTTCACCCAAGCAAATTGTGGGCATTTCTGCGGCATTGATCCCCTTCCTCGAACACGACGATGCCAACCGCGCTTTGATGGGATCGAATATGCAGCGCCAGGCAGTGCCGCTTTTGCAGCCCCAAGTACCCACAGTTGCCACCGGCGTTGAAATCCAGGCGGCGCGAGATTCGGGCTATGTGATTATGAGCGATGTCGATGGCGAAGTGTCCTCAGTTCAAGGGACCCGGGTCATCGTCACCGATGAGAGTGGGCAGGAGCATACTTATGAGTTGAGCCGGTTCCGCCGCTCCAATCAAAGCACATGCCTGGATCAGCGTCCCGTTGCGCGCGTAGGTGACTTGGTGCACAAGGGCGATGTTCTGGTGGATTCCCTTTCCACCGATCAGGGGTACCTTGCGCTTGGACAGAACGTCCTGTGCGCCTTTATCAGTTGGGAAGGCGCGAACTATGAGGACGCGATCATCATCAGCGAAGAACTGGTGCGCGCGGATACGTTTACGTCGATTCACATCGAAAAACACGAGATCGAATCGCGTGAGACTAAACTTGGTTCCGAAGAGATCACGCGCGATATCCCGAATGTCGGTGAAGATGCCCTGCGCGATCTGGACGAGTTTGGAGTCATCCGAATTGGCGCTGAGGTCGGCCCGAACGATATTCTGGTTGGCAAGATCACACCCAAGGGTGAAAAGGAACTGACTCCTGAAGAAAAGCTATTGCGTGCTATCTTTGGCGAAAAGGCCCGTGAGGTCAAAGATTCGTCGCTCAAGATGCCACATGGAGAGTCGGGGCGCGTCGTCGACGTGATCACCTTTGACCGTGAAGAGCATCGTGATTTGCCCGCCGGAGTAAATCAGTTGGTGCGTGTTAGCGTGGCGCAGCGTCGCAAGCTGACCGAGGGCGACAAGATGGCCGGGCGGCATGGCAACAAAGGCGTCATTTCATGTGTTGTTCCCATTCAGGATATGCCCTTCCTCAAGGACGGCACGCCCATCCAGATCATCCTCAACCCCTTGGGTGTGCCCGGTCGTATGAACATCGGGCAGATTCTGGAAACGCACCTCGGTTGGGCGGCCCATCGCCTTGGGTTCAAGGCGATCACGCCCGTGTTTGACGGGGCGAGCGAGCAGGAAATCGCGGCCGAGTTGATGCGCGCCTGGATGATTGACTGTGCCTGGAACGAGATCACAACGCGCGCCTGGGATTGGGTTCAAGCAAGCGAGATCGACGAAGAATTCTACGAAGACGACAACGAAGCCCGGCTCGACTATATCATGGAATGGCTCGACAAGATCGGCTGTGAGTATGATGGTGAGCAATTGGCAACTGACGTAGCCTATGCGCGTCGCATCGTGCTTCAAGAATGGCTTCGTGAAAAAGGTGTCGATCCCGACGAGTTGGTGGATTTTGCGGAAAATGCGCCTCCCACCGATGAGGCCGAGCGACGCAGTAACGTCGTGATCAACGGTGGACTCAAATTGTGGTTGGAGAGCATTGAACAGCCGGTGCCTGACTTGGAAGGCGAGGATCTGCGAGACTATGTCGGTCAAGTCTTTTTGAAGACCGGACATTGCCCGCCCATCTTTGGCAAAGTGCGCCTGTACGATGGCAAAACCGGGGAGCCGTTCGATCAGCCAGTGACCATTGGGATTATCCATATGATGAAGCTGGCCCACCTGGTAGAAGACAAAGTACACGCCCGTTCAACCGGTCCTTACTCTTTGGTGACACAACAGCCGTTGGGTGGTAAGGCGCAGTTTGGTGGCCAGCGTTTCGGCGAGATGGAAGTGTGGGCGCTCGAAGCGTATGGCGCGGCTTATACGTTACAGGAAATGCTCACCATCAAGTCTGACGACACTGTAGGACGCGTCAAGGCCTATGAAGCCATCGTCAAAGGGGAACCAGTCGAAGAAGTTGGCGTGCCTGCTTCGTTTCGCGTGTTGGTCAAGGAATTGCAGAGCCTTGGCCTAGCTGTTGAAGCGGTCGGTGCAGGAGGGGAAGTGATTCACTTTGGCAAGGATGAACAGCAAGAGCGCGTGCCTCGGTTGAGCATGGGGTTGCAGCTTCTCGGCGGTGGAGGCGGTCTCCAGAGTTTCAGGGACGATGATTTGTAATTTCAAGATCGGCACAGTGATCCTGTGCCTGCAAGGTGGTCGTGTCAGCAGGGTCATCGTTCTTGATTATACACGCGACACGAAATACAGTATTCAAATGCCGGTCGTCACCCATATGTAGTATGTTTTCAAGATGTCGAGTCACAGTAATTTTTGTATTCAGAACGGAAAAGGTGACTTGACAAGAGGTTGAAATTCGATTATAATCTCCTTTCGTGCATAAGGGGCTTAACCAGCCATCTAGTCAAACAGTCTGTTCTGTGGGGGCCGCCTTGTAGTTCGGCGGCCTCATATTGTGCAAAAAAGCAAGGGAGGTTGTCTTGCCTACAATCAACCAGTTAGTACGCAAAGGTCGGAGACCCAATCCGAAACGCAGCAAGTCGCCGGCGATGTTGTTTACGTTTAATGCCTTAAAGGGTAAGCGCACGCGTCGGTCTAGTGGTGCGCCGCAGAAGCGCGGTGTATGTACAGTTGTCCGCACTCAGACGCCCAAAAAACCCAACTCGGCGTTGCGCAAGATCGCCCGCGTTCGTTTGTCCAACAGCATCGAGATAACTGCCTACATTCCCGGCGAGGGACATCGTTTGCAGGAACACTCAGTGGTGCTGGTACGTGGTGGGCGTGTAAAAGACTTGCCTAGTGTGCGTTATCACATCGTGCGTGGCGCGTTGGATACCGACGGCGTTGATGGGCGTCAGCAGCAGCGTTCCAAGTATGGAACGCGCAAGCCCAAGTAGGTTCAAGAACGAGCTAGGAGTCAAATATGCCAAGACGATATCATCCCGCAAAACGTCGGATTGAACCAGATCTGAGATATAACAATGAACATATCACCATGCTCGTCAACCGTCTGATGATGCGCGGCAAAAAGAGTGTGGCGAATGGCATTGTTTATGATGCCATGGATATTGTGGGCGAGCGAGCCAACCGCCATCCATTGGAGACATTTGAGCAGGCCCTCAAAAACGCGGTCCCGCTGATTGAGGTCAAGCCTCGCCGAGTGGGTGGTGCAACCTATCAGGTGCCGGTGGAAGTGGGGCCGGAACGACGAATTGAACTGGCGTTGCGTTGGATTATCCAGGCGGCGCGGTCTCGTTCGGGCAAAAACATGGCAGAAAAGCTCGCCAATGAACTGATGGACGCTGCAAATAACGTCGGTGCGGCTGTGAAACGGCGTGAAGATACGCACCGTATGGCAGAAGCAAACAAGGCCTTTGCTCATTATCGTTGGTAAACCAAGTTGTTGGCGGACCAACGCCAAGGGCACGGCCTCTTTTGTTGATTTAATAAAGCCCGACCGATCCCAATTTTATCCGAGTCGGGCTACATATACCCTCACTTCCAGGTTTCTTGGGTAGGGTGGTCAGTACAAGGCTCCTTGTCGAATGGTCAACAGGACATTCTCAATGTCTGACTGCCAAGTCCCCCAGTTTCCTGGCTGTGGAGCCATCCATGCTTCAGAATCTCTCCCTAGTTAGAAACATAGGCATCATTGCGCATATCGATGCTGGTAAAACGACGACGACCGAGCGCGTGCTCTTTTATACGGGGCGCACCGCGCGGATGGGTAATGTCGATGATGGCACCACGGTTACGGACTGGATGGATCAGGAACGGGAACGCGGGATCACGATTCAGTCGGCAGCGGTAACATGTCTTTGGCATGACCATCAGATCAACCTGATTGATACGCCGGGACACATCGACTTTACGGCCGAAGTCCAGCGCTCGTTGCGTGTGTTGGACGGGGGCATCGTCATTTTTGACGGTGTCGCCGGTGTTCAGCCGCAGTCGGAGACTGTGTGGCGTCAGGCCAACCGATATCGTGTGCCGCGCATCTGCTATATCAACAAAATGGACCGCGTTGGCGCAGATTTTGATCGAACCCTGGCGATGATTCGCGAGCGGCTGTTGGCGAACCCTGTTCCCGTGCAGATGCCGCTGGGGGCCGAAGATGCGTTTGCCGGTGAGATCGATCTGCTCCGAATGCAGAGCGTCACTTATGCGGACGAATTGGGCAATGAGATGATCTGCGGCCCAGTTCCCGATCAGGCGCTTGCCGAAGCCCAGGAACGTCGCGAAGCTTTGCTGGAAGCCCTGGCCGAGATCGACGACGACATTGCCGAAAAGTACCTGGAGGGCGAGGCGATCTCGGTCGAAGCGCTGCAAGTTGTTCTGCGGCGGGCGACGATTAACAATCAACTGGTTCCTGTGTTGTGCGGCAGTTCTTTGCACAACAAGGGAGTTCAAGCGTTGCTCGATGCGGTGGTCGATTATTTGCCTTCACCCCTGGATGTCCCGGTGATGGAAGGGGAACACCCCAAGACGGGTGCGACCATTGCCTGTCCGCCTGAACCGAGCGCACCGTTGGCGGCCCTGATTTTCAAGGTGCAGACAGACCCTTATATGGGGCGGCTGGCCTATTTCCGAGTCTATTCGGGTGTGGTCAAAGCCGGGGAAACGGTCTACAACGCCAATAAGGATCAACGCGAGCGCATCGGCCGTCTGGTGCGGATGTATGCCGACCGGCGCGAGGATGTTCAGGAAATTGGGGCGGGCGACATCGGAGCTGTGCTAGGGCTTAAATCTTCTTTTACGGGCGATACGCTCTGTGTTCAGGGACGTCCGGCGCTGTTGGAACCGATCGCATTTCCGGCACCGGTGATCTCGGTAGCCATCGAGCCGCGCACTGACGCCGACCAGTCCAAGTTGAGCGCAGCTTTGGAGCGGTTGGCTGAAGAAGATCCGACCTTTCAAATTAGATACGACGAAAATACCGGCCAAACCCTGATCTGGGGAATGGGCGAGCTTCACCTCGAAGTGCTGGTCGACCGGATGTTCCGTGAGTTTGGCGTCAAGGCCAACGTAGGGAAACCGCGCGTTGCTTATCGCGAGTCGATCACCCGGCACGCTCAAGGGGAAGGCAAGTTTGTCCGTCAATCGGGCGGGCGTGGCCAGTATGGGCACGTGGTTCTTGCTGTCGAGCCCAACGAACGCGGCAAAGGCCTCGAGTTCTCAGTGCGAGTCTCGGGCACGGTGATTCCCAGTGAATATCACCGGGCAATCGAGCAAGGGATCAAAGAAGCTCTGGACAGCGGCCCGTTGGCCGGTTATCCCTTGATCGACATCAAAGCGACTGTGGTTGGGGGGTCATACCACGAAGTGGATTCTTCGACCATCGCCTTTCACATCGCCGGATCGATGGCTCTCAAAGATGGCGCTCAAAACGCAACGCCGGTTTTGCTCGAACCGATGATGAAGGTCGAAGTGGTGACGCCGGAAGCTTATCTGGGCGATGTTCTGGGGGACCTGAGCGCCCGCGGCGCGCAGATTTTGGGAATGGATTCTGTAATTGGCGGCCAAACGCTCGACGTGATCGCCCCCTTGGCCGAAATGTTTGGCTATGCGACGACGCTGCGCTCGACGACGCAAGGACGCGGCACGTTCACGATGGAGTTTGACCATTACGAACCAGTGTCTCAAGCGGCGGCGGAACGTATCATTTTGGGATACTATCGATAACCAGTTTGTATTTCGTTTTATTGAGCAATACAAGGATTTACGGAGGACTAGATGGGTAAGGAAAAGTTCGTTCGCGACAAGCCACACGTGAACGTGGGGACGATTGGCCATATCGACCACGGCAAGACGACGCTGACG
>JAFGEY010000402.1 GCA_016931365.1 Anaerolineae bacterium | reverse complement strand
GAGTTATGGTATAGTATACATAACGGTGTGAGTTTGGATCGGGCCTGGAGGGCAGGATGAAAAAGATCAAGAGTACAAAGCAACTCCTTATCACACTGATCGCTGGGTTTGTGCCAATAGCGATTTGTTTCACCGTGGGATGGCCAATAGCGGGTTGGATTTTCTTCTTGTTGACCTTTTTTGCGTTGTGCTTTTCCGTTGTTTCCCGGCTGTACACGCTTGTGTTTTCCCTGTTTGCGATTGCATTGATCTCTGTCGTCTGCGGCCTTGTGGTCGATCGATTGGTCTTTGCCGACGTGGGTTCCCTGGCCGGGTGGCGACCGATTATCGCGGGAGCGACTGGCTTTGTGGTTGGCATAGTGGCCGTCGTCGGTTTTTGGCTCCCGGTGCTCTATGTCAACGCCCGCTGGCTGATGGACTCTTCGAAATCGCTTGGCGTTTCAACCGGGCAGATGATGGGTTTTCTCTTTTCTCGCGTGTTCCAGACCGGGCAGCACTTTATTTCGGTTGATGACGGCGGCGTAGTTTTTGACAACACCAATGGCCTGTTATCCGGCCTGGGCGGGCCGGGGATTCTCCTGGTCGCGCCCGGACATGCCGTTGCACTACAAAATGCTGGACGGTTTACTCGCATTGCTGAACCAGGCATCCACAAGTTACAGCAATTTGAGACCTTTATGCAACCCCGTGAGACCAAGGGAATTATTGACTTGCGTCCTCAGTATGCTGGCGACTGGGCGGAAGAGGTGCGTACCAAAGACGGAATACCACTAAAGACCAAGGTAGGAATGTTTTTCCAGCTCGAGCCGACTCGGATAACTGATCAACGACCGGAGAGCCGTTACGAGGGCGGAGATGCGACGTCGCGGGTCATCGGCGGACCAGAATATCCGGTATATGAAGCGATCATCAAAAAGTCGCTGCTTAATATTCCCCGCGGTGGGTTCAAAACAGGGTGGTTTCCGAGCGACCCGATCCACGCATTGCGTGATGTCGTGGCGACGTATACCCTGGACGAGCTTTTTTCGGTCAAGGTGCCGGAAGGCGCAGAAGGTGCAGAAAAACCGGACCCCAACTGGCGCACTATTCGCAAGATTGAAGAGACTGTGAATTCGCGCTTTAATCCTTCCAGCGGTGGCGTGTGGTTCAAGGGGCTCGATATCCGCGAGATTCGGATGCCGCCCGAGATCGAAGCGCGTATGGTCGAAGAATGGACTGAGGCCAAGCAGTTCCAGTCCAGGGTTGCCGAAGCCAGGGCCAACCGCGACGTGATGATTGTCGAGAGTGAAGGCCGCGCCCGTGCGCTGGAGCGGATGGAAATGGCGCGATCCAGGGCCTGGGAAGCGGCCTCTGAAATGATGGTCAAATTGATGGAGGCGTTGGACAAGGCTGGGCACAAACGGGAGGCGTGGGACTTTGTGAATGTCATTCGCCAATTGACTGTCTGGGCTGGGCACGACGACACGGTAGCGATGAACTATATTGAGGCGATGCAAAGGATTGTCGACAGCGAGGGCAGCAAGCACGTCTTTTTGCAGCCCACCGGATTTGTCACCAATCCACTGTTTGAGCCGCGTCCCTCGTTAGCCGACTCGACCAAGTCAGGCAAATCTGACGTCAAGATGGTTTCGGGAGGGCACACCATGAACGGGCAGACGCTCGTAGATGATGAATCCGCAGATGATGATGGATAAAGACATCGGTCAAGATGCTCCAACGATTAACGTGTATTAGCAGGAGGCCAAGATGATCAATTGTATTGTCTGTCGTGAGGACGTGCCGGCGGATGGAAAATGTCTCCGCTGTGGCTTTGATAACAATCAGGTCGAAAAGGTCAATCCATTTCTCGCCTACTTTGGCAGCTTTTGGGGGATTTTGTCTATTCTTTTAATCATTCCTCCTTTAGTGTTGACAACGCTCGTTATGATGCAACCGGCAAATTATCAAGAAATGTCAAATCCGCCCGCATACGTTGTTGCGTACCAGAATATGGATGCAGCCTTCCAGCCGGTGGTATCAATGCGCGTCGGCGCGCCGATCGCTTTACTGGTCACGCTCATTGTCGCCTTTTATATGTTCAGCCTGCGCATCCCCATCCATCACTACAGCCTGACCCGCCGGTTCAAGGCCAATCCGGGCCGGTCGATCGCATTGTGGGCGTTGATCTTTTTCGTCAGCGCCGTGTTGTTGATCTTTTTCCTGGCCTTTGCTATGACCTCCAAGGATTCGATTGTGGCTACCCAGGGTTATTATCCGATGGAAGGCGACGGGCTGCTTCGTTACGGCAGTTTTGGACACCTGCTGCTCAAGCTGGCAATGACCGGGTTCCTGATCTTTATCTTTGCCTTTTTGTCCCTGGCCGCCGGGATGATGGCGGCCTACCTCTTTGGGCATTATATGGAAGAGCGGCGGCCCAATCCAATCTATTTGAACGAGGCCTTATTGATCAAGGTTGTCCTTGATACAGTGGGCCAACAGCTAAAAGTTACAACCCCTAACGGTGAAGCCAAGAAATTGGACTCAGAAGATGAAAGTAAGGCTAGGATTACGATCACGACTGTGGGATCAAAACGTCTGGAGGATGCCGGCATCGAAATGATGCTTGAGTGTAATCATTCGTTAAACAAGGAAAGTGATGTCGAAATAGTCAAGGCCAAAACTTGGACCGTCAATGCTGATTGTTGGGGGCGTGTTCACAAAATTGAAGAAAAAGGCGTTCGTATATTAAAAGTTGAGAAAAAGGAAACGAGAAAGGAACAAGAAACAAAAAATGGAACCCCAATGCACAGGCCGCTTGATGCCAGAATTAAAAAGATTTTGCCAAGTATTCGCCAAGTGGTAGGATCTGAGATGCCTTTTAGTGTGGAGAGGCTCGAGTTGCTTCACGATGAGACTCTATGTCTACAGATCCGGCAAGGGGAGCATATCTGGGAAATTAGCGTAAATGTAGATGATCATCTAAATAAAGTAGAGTCATTTGATGTCAGCTCGCTACAGTCTCCAAGACCAAATGAAATTGACAAATCAAAGACTGAGCGAATTGCCCTTCTTGACATTTTGCCTGATATACGTCGAATTGTAGGAGAGCGCAAGAATTTCTTTGTGAAAGAATTTCACTGGCTCGATGATAGTAGCGCAGTAGTGAGCGTTCAATATGAACGAACTGTATCCAAGTTTAGTGTAAGCCCTCAAGGGATTATCAGCAAAATTGAGTCAGAAGTTTTACTTACACTGCCGACGCTACCAGCGCAGACGCCACCACCACAGAAAACAACGCTTCCACAGACGCCGATGCCACCAGCGCAAACGCCACCGACACAGACAGGCGGTGCAGGCAAAGACGACACATCCTGAAGATTTCTACAAGATTGCAATGGCCAAAATGATTGTCTCCATTGCAATTCTAGCATCGTTGTAGATTTTGTCGACAACGAAGATCTATCACAATTTTCTTTGCCCGGCCTGACGCCGGGCTTTTTTAATGTGAGGTAATCAAGATGAATCTAGATATTTTATCTTCTGTACGTGCAGCGCTAGATCGAAATCGCCCGGTGGTGGCTCTTGAATCGACGCTGATCTCGCACGGCCTGCCGTACCCCGAAAACCTGTCCACCGCGCGGCGGCTCGAAGCGACGGTGCGCGCAAACGGCGCGACGCCGGCGACCGTTGCCATTCTGGGCGGCCGGATCAAGGTTGGCCTCGACGCCGACGAACTGGCCCGCCTGGCGCGCAGCGAAAACGTGCGCAAGGTCAGCCGCCGCGATCTGCCCATTGTCGTCGCACAAAAGCGAGATGGCGCCACCACCGTTGCGGCGACGATGATCGTGGCGGCGCTGGCCGGCATCCGGGTTTTTGCCACCGGCGGCATCGGCGGGGTGCATCGCGGGCATCCCTTTGACGTGTCGGCCGATCTGCCCGAACTGGCTCGCACGCCGGTGGTGGTGGTCTGCGCGGGGGCCAAAGCGATTCTCGACCTGCCGCTGACCCTGGAATGGCTGGAAACGCACGGCGTGCCGGTGTTAGGCTATGGCACCGACACCTTGCCGGCCTTTTACACCCGCTCCAGCGGCCTGTCGGTCGATGCGCGCGTGGATACACCGGGCGAGGTGGCTGAGATTGTCCGCGCCAAATGGTCAATGGGACTGGGCGGCGGCGCGCTGGTTACGGCGCCCTGTCCTTTTGAACAGGCGATGCCGCCGGACCGCGTCGAGGCGGCGATTCAGGAAGCTCTGGATCAAGCCGAAAGGGAAGGGGTGCGCGGCAAAGGGGTCACGCCGTACCTGCTGGCGCGCGTCGCCGAATTAACCGGCGGCGAGAGTATGGCGGCCAACATTGCGCTGCTTGAGAACAATGCCGCCCTGGCGGCCCAGATCGCGGCCGCGTTGATCGGCGAGTAGGGGCGTCGCCATCTGTAGGGGCGAGGCATCCCCCGGCGGAGCCTGCGGTTGAGCATGGCTCCGCCGTCCTGACATTCCGGTCAACGAACCATGTACAAAGGATGCCTCGCCCTTGTTATTTTTCGATCCAGTCGGCAATGGGGTCGGCGGCAAGAGTGAGCACGCTCAAGTAATCTGCGCCGGAAACGAGGATCGCTTGCCTGTCTTGGGTGGCAAAATGCGCCATCAGGTCGGCGATTTTGTCCTGATCGAACATAAAGTCTTGCTCCCCCTGAACGCAGAGCAGAGGAACTGTCACAGACTGGTAGGCAGTATCCACGTCGACCGGGATCGTTTCCTGTTCGCAGGCAATGGAGCAGGTTGTTTCCAGCAGTGGGTCGGCATCGACCATAGTCCTGGGCCAATTGTAGCGCCACACAGCCCAGGTATCGAGTCCGCCCTGAGCCAGCCAAGCTTCGATCGGGTGAGCCATCACCCACCGCGACCGGCCATCCGGAGCGAGGTTGGACTGATCGGGCGAGATGATGGGGGCGATCAAGACTATGCCGTCAGTTGGCTGCCGGGCAGCGACATAGCTGAGGACAATTCCGGCGCCCCGCCCGTGCGCGCCGACATAGATGTGCTGCTGTGGGTATCTCGCGTGGGCGGCAGTAATCAGCGCTATCAGGTCTTGTGTCAATACATCGGCAGCGTTTTTATCCCTCTGGCGATCTCCATCAGAATGTCCCCATCCACGCCGGTCAGGGACATAGACGGCAACGCCCCGGCTGGCCAATCCATAGCCCAGTTCGGCAT
Source organism: Anaerolineae bacterium (assembly GCA_016931365.1). The sequence goes on along the minus strand of JAFGEY010000402.1, from coordinate 12,619 downwards.
ACCACGCGCCGTGCAGCAATGTGTCGTGCAGCAAAACCAGCACCGCTTCGACCTCTTCCGGCGGCTCGTACAACCGATAAGCCAACGCCGTGCCGTCAGGCGAGGCATAGGAGCGTGGTTCGACATCCAGATCGATCGGGGCATCCAACGCAGACAGGAGGCTTGTCCCCGGGCGGGGGTACAGGTAAAACCACCCGCCCACCAGAGCCACGACTAGGGCGATAAAGACGAGATCGCCTTGCCATTTTTTCATTATGTACCCTTTCCAGGCCAGATTGCGGAGGGATTGTATCACAAGAAAGCACGTTGAGCAAAGTGCGCGCCTGGCTCAATGATTGACAACCTGCTCAAAATGCGCTATAGTTGACCGAGGGCGAAGCGGCAAATTGGCCGTGGCCCTATTTTCGATGCAGATCGATCGGCGGGAGTCCTGTTATGCAAGTTGTCGAGTGGCTAAAAGAGAATGAAGGCCTGATTTTGCCGGTTTGGATGCACAAAGTCAAGCAAGGCAGCGCCCAATCCGGTCGCCGTATCCAGACCCGCGAGCTTAGACATCACGTGTTTATCCTCTACTACGATCGTCTGTGCACGGCTCTGGCGTCCGACGAGACGGACGAACTCGATCAGATGCTGCACAAGTTAGTCCAAGACCACACTCGCCAGAATTACGACATCCGGCAGATTTTGCAATTTCCGCTCCAACTTCGAGCGGTGATGTGGCAGTTGATGCTCAAAGATTTTCCGGTCGGGCGGGCGATAGAGATGATGGAGCGCGCCGACTCGATGATCGATCACACGATGACCGTGCTGGTCGAATCCTATACCGAGATCAACCAGGCCTCATTGAACGAGCAAATTCAAGATTTCGACTTTTTAACCCAGCGTCTGGCTTTATCCAGCGAGGAGACGGAGCGCGCCTTTATGCAGTTGCGTTCGCTCTATGCTGTATCCAAGGCGATCAACTCGACGCTCGAAATTCAGGAGACGCTCGAAGTGATCGCCGATAATTTGGTGCAGTTGGAGCCGATCGAGTATTGCGTGATCTGGCAATTGCATCCCGACAACACCTTGCGCGCTGCAACTTCGGTTGGTCAGGTCGACGAATCGCTGCTCGGTATCGTGCTAAAGTTGGATCCGCCGACCTCGTTTGTCAGCCGTGCGCTGGCGGTCCAAGACCGACAGTATTTTACCGCCGACGGCGATACGCTGACTGCTTATCTGAGCCGCGCCGATGCCGTCGCATTTCCGATGTTTAATGAAAAACGGCCTATCGGCGTGATCATGACCAATAGCCAGTACCAAGGGCGCCTCTTTGATTCATCGATCATTAGCTTGATCCAATCTGCGTCCGAGCAGGCTGCGGTGGCCCTGGAAAACGCGCAATTGTACGCCCAGGTGACGCGCTTTAATCAGGAATTGGAAAGCAAGGTCAGCCAGCGCACGCAGGAACTTGAAGCGGCCAACCTCGAATTGGAGCGCGTCAACCGCGACCTGGAACGCCTTGACAAAACCAAGTCGGACTTTATCAGCATTGCTGCGCACGAACTCAAAACGCCTTTGACGCTGATCCAGGGATATACCAACATTATGAGCGGCGATGGTCTGGTACAGAATAATCCCTTCCTCACCAATCTGCTCCAAGGGATCGTCAAGGGTAGCCAGCGGCTGTATGACATCATCGAAAGCATGATCGATGTGTCGATGATCGACTCGGAGGTACTGCAACTGCGCCCTGCTCAAACCTCATTGGCCAATATAATACAAATGCTCGTTCACCAGTACAGCGAGGCTATCCAGGAACGTAATCTAAAGCTGGTATTGGGCAACCTCAAGAAACTGCCCTACGTCGAGGCTGACATGAAACGGCTGCACCAGGTTTTTGACAACCTGCTCACCAACGCGATCAAGTATACGCCTGACGGGCGGCAGATCGAGATCGACGCCTGGTTGATGGCCCCGGTAGCGGGCGAAGAGTGGGTCGAGGTGATTGTTCGCGATAAGGGCATCGGTATCGACCGCGATGATCACGAGCGCATCTTTGAAAAATTCTACCAGACTGGCGAGTTAGCGTTGCATTCCAGCGGCAAGACCAAGTTCAAAGGCGGCGGACCGGGGTTGGGCCTGGCGATTGCCAAGGGGATCGTCCAGGCGCACGGCGGCAGAATCTGGGTGGAAAGCGAAGGGTATGATGAAAAGCGGCTTCCCGGCAGCACCTTTCACATTGTCCTGCCGGTCAAAAACAAGATCAACATGACCAACATTGTCTCACCGTTTTCGTACGGCCCTATGTCTGAATCGTCGTAATCTTTTGCCGGTGCGCCGATTGCCCGGCACAGCAGGGCATCGCAAGTGTTTGGGACTTTTGACAAATTCGTAGGCGCGCTTTCCATAGCGCGTATTGTGAATTTTAAAGATGAATAATGGTGCGCTTTTTTTACTGTTGTCAAAAGTCCAGAAGTGTTGATCGGCCATTCCATAGTCAAATCCGAAATGGTTTGAGACGATGAACTGGCAACACATCGGATACATTGTTGTTTTGAGTATCGCTACGGGGCTGGCGATACTGGTTGCCTTGCTGGCCTGGACGCGGCGACGGACGCCGGGCAGCATCTATTTTGCCCTGTTGATGGTGGCCGTGGCCGTGTGGGCCTTTACCGGTGCCGTTGAGTTCAGCCTCGTGGCGGTGCCGGCCAAAATCTTGTGGGGGAAACTCTCCTACCTCGGCATTGTCAACGTATCCCCGCTATGGCTGTTGTTTGCGCTCAGGTACAACCAGCAGCCCCGCCAGTTGTCCCGCATCCAGACCCTCTTGCTGTGGATCGTGCCGGTTGCCATTTTGACGCTGGCGGCTACCAACGAGCGGCACCATCTGGTCTGGTCGCACATTACGCCTGTATCGGATGCGCCGGGCGCTTTGTTGATTTACGAGCACGGCGTCGTCGTCTGGTTCAACGCGGCCTATTCTTACCTGCTGCTGTTGATAGGCACCATCGTATTGGTGCGCGTTGTCCTGCGCTCGGCCCAACTCTACCGGCGGCAGGTGGGCGCGTTGCTGCTGGGGGCCGCCCTGCCCTGGATCGGCAACGTCATTTACGTGTTCGGCCTGAGTCCCTGGCCGGGATACGACATTACGCCGGTCGCTTTTGCGTTGACCGGCCTGACCCTTGCCTATGGCCTGTTTCGCTTCCGGATGTTCGATCTTGTGCCGGTGGCTCGCGACGCGCTGATCGAGAACATGGCCGATGGCGTCCTGGTCTTGGATGCGCGCGACCGGCTCGTTGATGTGAACCCCGCTGCGTGTCGTCTGATTGGCTGCGATGCGACTCAGATCGTCGGGCAGCCGGCCCAAGTGGTTCTGGCCGAGTGGTTTGACCCGGCGCAGTATGACCGTGATGTTCCTAGCGTTCAGGCAGAGATCGTCCTGAACGGCACGCGGTGGCTTGATCTGCGCGTCTCTTCGCTGTACGACCGGCGCCGGCAGTCGACCGGATGGCTGATCGTGCTGCACGACATCACCGATCTTAAACAGTCCGAGATGATACTCCAGCAGTACACCCAAGAGTTGGAGGCCCGCAACACAGAACTGGATGCCTTTGCGCACACCGTGGCCCATGACCTGAAAAGCCCTGTTTCGGCGGCGGTTGGCTATGGTGCGTTGCTGGAAACGCGCTATTCAAGTTTGAGCGACGACAAGCGCCTGGAGATGCTGCGCATCATCAATCGCAACGGGTACCGGATGTCCAGCATCATCGACGAACTGCTGCTGCTGGCGAGAGTCCGCCATCTGGGTGACATCGAATCGGGTTCGTTGGATATGCACGAGATCGTCGCCGAGGCGCAAGACCGGCTGGCGATGTTGATCGAAGAGTATCAGGCCGAAATCAGTGTGCCGGAGGTATGGCCGGTTGCGCTTGGTTATGCCGCCTGGGTGCAGGAAGTCTGGGTCAATTACCTGAGCAACGCCATCAAATACGGGGGCAGTCCGGCGGCAGGTGTTTCCCCGTGCGTGCAGCTTGGATGGGATGAAGTGGTAGGCGAGTCGGCAGAGCCGTCAGGCGACGGTCGCTATATCCGGTTCTGGGTGCGCGACAACGGGCCCGGCCTCAAACCGGAGGAGCAGGCCCGTCTGTTCACACCGTTCACCCGGCTGGACCAGGTGCGCGTCAAGGGGCATGGCCTGGGGCTGTCCATTGTGCGCCGCATTGTGGACAAGTTTGGCGGGCAAGTCGGCGTCGAAAGTGAATTGGGGTGCGGCAGCACGTTCTGGTTTACCTTGCGGGCCGCGCCTGCCGGCGAGAGTTGATCGATTTCAGACCTTGGAGGTTTTCAAAACCTCAGAGATTTTAGAATCTCCAAGGTTTCTCAAAACTAGCTGTTGGAGGTATAACAATGAAGATCGAATCCCCCATCGTTGCTGTCACTGTCTATCCTGACCGCGCGCGCGTGACCCGGCGCGGCGTCGTCGTGCTCAAGGAAACGGGCGCGCAAGACCTGGTTGTCGCCGATTTGACCCGGCTGCTCGATCCCGAATCGGTGCGTGTGGGCGGCGAGGGCGCGGCGCGCGTGCGCCTGATCGGTGTGGATGTGCGCGAGCAGTATTACATCGAAACGCCATCAGTGCCTGCCGCCGAGCTGGAGCGCAAAATCCAGGACAAAAAGGACGCCGACCAGGCCCTGGCCGATGAAGACGTGTCTCTCCAGGAGCAGATCGGTTTTCTGAGCGGCCTGACCGCCAGCGCGGGCGAAAGCCTGGCGCGGGGCATCGGTCGCGGGCGCGCCCAAGTGACCGACGGCGAGACGCTGCTCGGCTTTGTTGGCGCGCAGCACAAGCTGTTGGCCGACCGGCGGCGCGAGATTGCCGTGCAGCGGCGCGAGATCGCCAAAGAGATTGAGGTGTTGCAGCAAGAACTCAAGCGCATCCAGGGCGCGCGCCCTCGCCAGCGCTACGAGGCGGTGGTCGGTGTGGAGGTGCTGTCGCCCGGTGAGTTCACCCTCGACCTGGAATACACCACGCGCGGCGGCGCGAGCTGGCAGCCGCTCTATGATCTGCGCCTGTTGACTGAAGAAGGCGATCCCCAGGTCGAACTGACCTACCTGGGCGAGGTCAAACAGTCGACCGGCGAAGACTGGCTAGGCGTCGATCTGACCCTCTCCACGGCTCGCCCGTCGGTATCGGCCCAGATTCCCGAGCTGTCCACCTGGTACGTGGACATTTTGCGCCCGCTGCCTCCGCCGTCCGCCGCGCCGGCCATCCGAGGGATGGGTATGGTGGCTGACATGGAGGTGATGCGCAAGGCCGAGTTCAGTCTCGGTGCCGCAGTGCCAGCGCCGGAGGCTCTACCGCCGGCGCCAGCCGAGGTGATGCAAGCCAGCGTCGATACCAGCGGCGCGGCGGTCACCTTTCACATCCCGCGCAAGGCCGACATTCCGGCTGACAATACACCGCACAAAACGACCGTGCTGCTGCTCAGATTTGCGCCCAAGCTCGACTTTGTCGCCGTGCCCAAGCAGTCGGATGAGGTGTACCGCCGGGCGACGATCCAGAACAAGTCCGAGGTCACGCTGCTGCCCGGCCCGCTGACGCTCTTTCACGGCGGCGAGTTTGTGGGGCGGGCTAACCTGGTCAAGGTCGCGCCCGGGGAGGAATTCGAGACCACCCTCGGCATCGACGACCGGATCAAGGTCGAGCGCGAGCTGGCGCTCGACGAGGTGGGCAAGCAGTTCATCGGCGACCGGCGCGTGCACCGCTACGCCTACGAGGTGAAAGTGCAGAATTTGCTGCCTTGCGCGGCGACGGTGGTGGTCAAGGATCAACTGCCGGTGGCGGCCAACGAGGAGATCAAGATCAAGGCCGAGCCGATAGTGCCCGAACCGGCCCAGCAGACCGACCTGGGCGAGCTGACCTGGGAACTGTCGCTGGCCGCGCAGCAAAAACAGACCATCCGCTTCGAGTTCACGGTGACCGCGCCGCGCAGCCAGACCGTGACCGGGCTGCCGTAAGAATAAACAAACGCAGATATTCACAGATAAACGCTGATCTAAAACGCGGCGCGCCATTGCTGACGCGCCGCGTTTTATTTAGCAAGCTTGAAGAACCAAACTGGTAATGTCGCCCTATGAAGCCCAGCCTCAAGTCACCGCGCCTGGATGGCTGGTCACAAATCGACGACGCACTGTACGATGTACAACTCGCCATCCTGTCGATAGTCGAGGCCCGAGTAGGTGGCGGCTTTGACTTCGGTGTAGATAGTGTGGCGGGCGAGGTCGATCGGCTCGCCCCGGGCGACGCCGGCCAGCGTCCATCCCTCTGCCGTCTGTTCCAGTTCGATCACCTGCGCCGACGCCAGGAGCGCGCCATGGATCTCGCGTTGGTAGAGCAGTTCGTTCAACCACTCGACAAAGAGCGAAGCCAGGTCTGGTGCGGCGCAGCATAGACTCCACTCAAATGTGGGGCGAATGCCGTCCAGATCGGCCATTGCTGCCAGCATCGCCTGCGCGCCCTCGCTGAACGCTTCCTGCGGACTTGGACCGATGCCGCGGATGCCCAGATCGGCCTGGTGGTCGAGATATTCGTAGGGCATAACGCCTCCTCTAGAGATTGACATAAATCTCAACTCAGTATAATATAGTACCCAGAAGGAAAAAACGCAAACCGAGGAATAGTTGATGGTCGAACCGTCTACAAGCCAACCAAGCGCGTCGCCCGGCCTGCTGGAGCGGATCAAATCGCTGCTCACGCCAGTGCAGTGGATCATTGTGTTCGGCCTGGGCCTGATCTTGATCGGGCTGGTTGCGGCGACAGCTCTCGTGATCTGGCGGGCGGGGCAGTTGCCGGCCCAAGTGACCGTGTCGCCTGGCACAGTAAGTGTGGCGATGCTCCTGCCGACGCCGACGCCGGTGCTTCCCTATCTGGTCCCCGATGCTGTACCCACCCCCTCAAATCTCTACTGGCCGGCCGAGCCGCAGCCTTTGGCTGTGCCCAACGCGCCGAGCAACCTGTTGTGGTGGAACGCGCAATACCTGTATCGCCGGCCGATTTTGCTCGATGTGGTTGCCGCCGAAGCGCCAGCCGGAACCTGGGTGCGCGTGCTGTTTGATGGAGCAGTCGATCAACAGCAGGGACGGATGCGTAGCGACGTTAAGGATCTGCGCATAGTCGTCTGGGATGGCGCGCGCTGGTGGGAGATTCCGCGCCTGACCCGGATGCGGTCCGACAAGCCCGGTTGGGAGATCATCTTTCACGTGCAGGATTCCCAGATCGCGCAGCGGGGTGGGTATTATCTGTATTATGGCAATCTCTATGCCGATGACGCGCCCATCGCCGAGGATGCGCCTCAGACGTCGCGCCTGCTGCTGGCTCTGGGCGAGCGCGAGAGCGTCGAGTGGGGGCCAGAGATCACCTGGACGGCGCACAGCACGGCCACGCAGACGCTCGTTTCGCCGGATGGACGCATCGTTATTCAGTGTCCGCCCGGCGGCCCGGAGACAGATGTGCGTGTGCGTGTGCGTACTGTGCCTCTGCAAGAAAGTAAACGCGATTGGCCGCTGGCCGAGTACGAGCTTCACGCCGAGCCAATGCCTGGCCCGTCCAACCCGCACAATGTTGCGCACTGGATTCCGTCGCTGCGAGTGACGCTCAACTGGGCCGGTCTGCCCGTCGATGTGCGCGATCTCGACAGTCGCGTCCATTTCGAGTACGACATCAACAGCGGCATATGGTATAGCGTGCCGGTCGATTTCGATGCGCGTCGTGGGCTGACCATCCTGACGACCGAACAGCCGTGAGGACCGAACGACCGTGAGGAGATGGATCGATGCCGATGAATCTACAGGTAGGTGATGTGGTGCGTTTGCGCAAGGTGCATCCATGCGGCGGTTACGAGTGGGATATTGTGCGTATCGGCGCCGACATTGGCCTCAAGTGTCGCGCCTGCGGCAGACGCATCCTGGAGCCGAGATCCAAGATCGAAAAGCAGATCAAGTCAATTATCTCGTCAAAGTCTGCCGATGCGTAATGGGAACATTGTAAATGGAATGGCATTTTGGACGTGCCGTGTTGCATGGTATAATCCGTCGATGGGGGGCACAGGCGCAAAGCGTGACGTTGGCATTGTAGAGAGTGCGGCGCGCGCTTGACAAACAGGTAGGTGAGGCTGGTGTGACGAAATCACGCGCAACTGTCAACCTTTGCATCTTGTTGGGACTTTGCTCCCTGGTTCTGGGCGGTTGTTTGGGACGCCAGATGTCGGCTGCCGAGGTGACGCAGAACGCTCAGCAGGCGTTAGGCAAGATGCAGGTCTGCCACGCCGTCTTGAATGTTGAACTGAATACCGAGATGTTTCAAGAATCGCTCTCGATCGAGTTGTGGGAGCGCTATCCGGAATGGCTCAGGTTCGACCTCCGTTCGGCGTCAAGCCCGCAGTTGGCCGGGATTGCCTTTACCACCGACGGCGAAACGAGCATCCTGTATTCTCCTCACAGCAACGTCGCCACAGTGGGGCCGGCTGATGCGGTGCATATGCCGCAGGTGATTGAGACCATCGTCGATGCCCGCCGATCGTGGCTTCGGGAAGCCGATCCGTCACAGGCCGAGCTTTTTGCCAAAGTGCGCGAGAACGGGTTGATGGTCTACAAGATCGATCTTACTTTGCGACAGCATGGTTCGGCGCGCTATACGATCGATGCCCATCATTGGTGGGTGCGCCAGATCGAATATGAGGAAGAATATGCCGGAAAGGGCGTCATTCGCCTGGAATCGATGGACTGTTTTGACAAGTTGGACGACGCACTATTCAACATTGACATTCCGGAAGGTGCAACGCTGGAAGAAGCCAAGATCGAGGACAACTCACCGTTGAGCCTGGACGAGGCGCAGAAAAAGGTCAGTTTCAAGTTGCGCATTCCCGACGCGAGTGTGCTGCCTGAGGGCACCCGTTTCTTGGTCGCTTACCAGTTGGATAAAAATATGGCCCTGGTCTATACGGGACCGCACTCGTTTACGCTGGTGCAGGGGCCGAATATTGGCCGGGTGCCTGAAGAGAACGCAACACCGGTTGCATTATCTCGGGCGCGGGGTGTTCTGATCGACGATCCGGAGCACAATGGTTTGCTCCTCACCTGGCGCGAAGACAACTTGCAGTTTTCTATTGCCGGATCGCTGGATCGGGCCACGATCGAGATGATCGCAAATAGTCTCAAGTAAATCGCACCATTCCATCATTCAAGCGGGCGTGAAGGGAAACGTGTGAACTGGCAGATGATTGGCTCCAAACTGGGGCCTTTTCTCACTCTGATGTTTGCCTCCGTGGCCGTGGCATGCCTGGCGCTCGTTTACCGGATGCGGCGCACGGCCCAATCCACCCACTTTGGGTTTGTGCGCGAGCAATCTGTGCTTGGCGCGTGGCGATTGGTCGTCGTCGCGATCGTTTCGCTGCTGCTGGCCGTCGCCAGCGGCACGTTGTGGAGTGTCGCGGTTAAAAGTCCAGAGCTTTTGCCTACTGTCGCGCCCACGTCGACGTTGACTTTGATTCCGTCGCCCACGCCGCGTACCCCTACGCCGACGTTTACGCCGACTTGTACGCCGACGGTGACGCCCACGCCGACGCGCACGCCTTTGCCGCCCGATGCTGAACTGCCGACTGCGCTGCGAACGCCATTTCCGGCGCAGGCTGTGGAGCCGGGAGAGGATGCGGCTCTGGTCGATCTGGCTCTTGCCGTTGGCGAGGAGAACAACCAGCCGGTCGCTCCCGGAGTGATTTTCCCGGCCGGCACAGAGCGCATCTATGCCTTTTTTACCTTTGACGGGATGGCGAAGAGCGTGCCATGGATACACATTTGGTACATTCAGGCCGACGATGAATGGATCGAGTACTGGAGTACGGTCGAGTTGTGGCAATACAGCAACGCACGCGGGGCTACCTGGCGCTACATCAATGTGAGGCCCGGCAGGTACGAGTTGCACATCTATATTGGATACGGTTTGCAACAAAAGATACCTTTTACGGTGCAAGACGGAGAGTGAGTCGATGCGGCTGGCCCTGGTCCACGATTGGATGAATCAGGTCGGTGGCGCAGAAAGCGTGCTGGAGCAGTTTGTCACCCTTTTCCCCGATGCGCCGGTTTATACGAGCATTTATGATCCCAGGGCGATGCCCGATTCCTGGCGAGGGTGGGACATTCGCCCCTCGTGGATGAACCGCCTGCCACTGATCAAGAAACACCACCAGCCTTTTTTGCCCCTATATCCCCTTGCTTTTGAAGGGTTTGATCTGAGCCAGTACGACATTGTCCTTTCTAACAAGAGTGGGTTTTGTCACGGCGTCATCACATCCCCGGAAACGCTGCACATCTGTTATTGCCTCACGCCCACGCGCTATGTGTGGCGCTACCGGGATTACGCGCGCCGCGAAGGCCTTGGCGGGCTGACCAGGATCGCACTCTCACCCTTGTTGTCCTATCTACGCCTTTGGGATCGTCTGGCCACTGACCGGGTGGATCGATTCATTGCCATCTCGGGCGAAGTACAGCGGCGGATCGCCAAATATTATCGGCGCGAGTCAGAGATCATTTACCCGCCGGTGGATACGCAGCGCTTTGCACCATCTGACAGTTACGACGACTATTTTCTGATCGTCGGGCGGCTGGTGCCCTACAAGCGGATCGATCTGGCTGTGCGCGCATGCACGGCCCTGGGACTACCCCTCAAAGTGGGGGGCTGCGGACGTGATCTGAAGCGACTCAAATCCATCGCCGGGCCGACGGTTGAATTTTTGGGCCGTGTACCCGACCAGGCGTTGCCGGAATTGATGGCCCGCTGCAAAGCGTTTTTGTTTCCCGGCGACGAAGACTTTGGCATCACGCCCGTCGAGGCGATGGCCGCCGGGCGTCCTGTGATTGCCTATGCCTGTGGCGGCGCGCTGGACACGATCATCGAAAATCAAACCGGCATCTTGTTTCACCAGCAGAGCGTCGAGTCGTTGATTGAGGCTTTGCAGCATTTTGATCCCGACGCTTGCGATCCGTCTGCAATCCGGCAACACGCCGAACAGTTTGATACTGCTGTTTTTCGACAAAAAATCCGTGATTACGTCGCACAAGCATATAAGGAGCGCACGCCATGGAATTGATTCGTTATTGGAAAATTATTGCCAAGCGCTGGTGGCTGACGGCGGCACTGGTGATTGTCGTCGCTGTCGTTTCGGCCATCACCTATAAAGAGCCGACACCGATGTATAACGCTTCCTTTCGCATCAATGTCGGTCTGGAGCCCGTGCCACGCCCTGGCGCGCAATATATCGACAACCCGTTGGAAACCTGGCAGGCCTCAGAATATTTTATGGACGACCTGGCGGCGGCAGTGCGCAATGTCGATTACGCGCGCCGCGTGGCCGAGCGGCTGGGAGAAAAAGGGGTGAACCTCGCCGGCGCTATCGGCGCATCGACAGAGCACCGTGTGCTGACGGTATCCATCCTCTGGCATGACGACGCGCAACTGGCCCGTATCGCTGACGCGGCTATCATTGTCCTTCAACAAGATGCGAGTGAACTGGTGGGGCCGTTGGGCGAGTCTCACCCTGTGTTGCCATTGATCGCTCCGCCGGCGATCACACTGGTTGGGCAGAGCCTCAAAGACAAGCTTGATATTCCCATTCGTCTTGGGTTAGCGCTGATCGTGGGCATTGCCGGCGCGTTTTTGCTCGATTATCTGGATACGACCGTTCGCGATCGTGCCGAGATCGAGGCGATGGGCTTCAAGGTGCTGGCCGAAATTCCCCGTCGTCGGCGTTGATGATCTGGAAAGCCTCGGGCTATTTCTAAAGGTTTTGGCAATATTATAATTATTTCGTGATAAAGTACGCTATATTTGATGCGCCTTGCAAGAAAAATCATTTGACAAAAATCGCAAAATTGGTTATACTCTCGCCCGTCAAGTGTGCCTCCCATTGGCGCTCATTTGACAGCCGGTGGTTTTCCAGGTATAATACCGGTTTGAAAAGCCGGCGTAGCTCAAACGGCAGAGCACCCGCCTTGTAAGCGGACGGTTACGGGTTCAATTCCTGTCGCCGGCTCTGACGAATCACCGGCGACCCGTTGGTTTGTTACGGGCAGGTACCCAAGTGGCCAAAGGGGGCTGACTGTAAATCAGCTGGCAACGCCTTCAGTGGTTCGAATCCGCTCCTGCCCACCTAAGGGTGTTGAGTCGTAGTTTGGAAGAGATCGCGACCGACTCAGCACTCTTTTTATGGTTCTTTGAGAAACCGGATTGTGCGGTTACAGCTCGGCGGAGTTCAAGCCCGCGTAGCTCAGACGGTAGAGCACACCCTTGGTAAGGGTGTGGTCAAGGGTTCAATTCCCTTCGCGGGCTCTGGTTCTTTTATTGCTGGTGCCTGCACTCTCGGACGTTATGCACGGGCAGACATTTGAGAGGCCAGGAATGAACCGTGAGAGACTCCGAGTTGCCAATGCTGCCAGGTTTATTTCTACCAGTCGCACGCTCAAAATGAAAGGTGGCGTGCAAGAAGGAGTGAGTTAAATGGGTAAGGAAAAGTTCGTTCGCGACAAGCCACACGTGAACGTGGGGACGATTGGCCATATCGACCACGGCAAGACGACGCTGACG
>JAFGEY010000401.1 GCA_016931365.1 Anaerolineae bacterium | reverse complement strand
CGGAATATAAACCAGTTGTTCCATATTCTATCCTCCTGAAATAATTGGGGGGCATTTCAGTTGAATCGGTGAGGAGTTTGGCACGCCCCGTTGTTCCACAACGCCGTGCCAAACATCATCGTTTTGTGCGCCAGGTCGCGCCGCACGAAGGCGTGCGGCACTCCTCCTGACTCAAATGAAACACACCCAAATACTTGTTGGGTCGCCAAATGCCTCCATTATACCACAAGCCTTCCCGCATCCAACTTTTTTTTTCGTTTCTTGTGTAGTATAATAACAACCCGATAAGGTTCTTGAATAAAATCCCAGCCAGAAAAAGGCCGTCTTTTGCTGGAGGATAATCGTTGTCAACTGCCAAAATTCAATTACACCGTTTTTTGCCTGGTCTCATCCTGCTCGCCTGCCTGACCCTGATCGTGCCTGGCACGGTTGCTGCTCAAGATCAACCCCCTGCCCTCGTCCGTGGCTACCTGTTCTACTCTCCCACCTGTGAGGATTGCGTCGAGGTGCGCGAGCGTCTCCTGCCGGTTGCATACCAGCAGTTTGGACAGCAGTTGCAAATCTGGGCCATCGACATCTCGAACGAGGCCAACTATCGCTGGTGGAATGAGACGGAAAAGGCCTACAACATTGACACGACCACCGCCGACGTGCCCGAACTGTTCATCGGCGATGACGCGCTGATCGGACTGGAGCAGATCGGCCAGAACCTCACCGCGACGATCCAGAAATACCTCGATGCAGGCGGCGTCGATTACCCCGCTGTCCCTCGCCCCGCTGACGCGCCGCTGCCGACGGCCAGATTTATGTTTTTCTACAGCCCGACGTGCGCGCACTGCCTGTACGTCAAAGAAAACATCTTTCCCCGGCTCGAGGCCCAATACGGCGCGCGCGTGAGCTGGGAATCCCACAACGTGCAAGATCGGACCAGTTTTGAAGTCCTGTGGCTCATCGAAGAAATGGCCGGAATGCCGGAGGAAAATCGCGGCAGTGTGCCGGTGGTGTTTATCGGCGACGAACACAGTATATACAGCCTGTTCATCGGCTCGGGCGAGATCCCGGCCTACCTGGAAACGACCATCGACTGGTTCATGGGCATTGGCGGCGTTGGCTTTCCGGCCTGGAAAGAGGAATTGGTCAATTATGTCACCTCGCCGCAAGGTACACCGGCGACGCCGGAAGGCGTAACAGCGACGCCGGAAGGTACACCAGCGACGCCGGAAGGCCCAACGGCAACGCCATCGGCGGCAGACGCCGCAACACCCACTCCGGCCGAAACCGTACAGCCAGCAACCGTCGAGATTCACCTCGCCTATTTTGGCGAGGTAGGGTGCAGTGAGTGCGACCGGGTGACCATCCTGCTCAACTACTTGAAGCAAAAATACCCCAACCTGGTCATCCACGAACTGGATATCATGCAAGAGGACGATCTCAAGATCAACCTCTGTCTTGCGGACCGGCTGAACGTGCCCGACGATCAGCGCCACGACGCGCCGGCGATCTTTGTCGGCGATCATTACCTGGTTGACCGCGACATCGTGCTGGACAAGCTGGATGAAATCCTGGCCCAATATGCTGTGACCGGCGCGCCGGTCACCTGGGCCGATTGCGACCTGCAAACGATCGAATTTCCGCCCCCGCCGCCCTGGTGGGCGGTGATCGTGCCCGGGCTGATCGACGGGATCAACCCCTGCGCGTTCGCGACGATCATCTTTTTTGTCTCCTACCTGTCGATCATCCGCCGCAAGGGCAAAGACATTATCATGGTCGGCATCGCCTTTACACTGGCTGTATTCCTGTCCTACCTGGCCTTTGGCATGATCCTGCGCGAGGTGCTGGCCGGGCTGGTCGGGCTGGTCGGGCCGGTGCTGCGCCCCATCCTCAACGGCCTGACCGCGCTGCTGTGCCTGGTCTTGGCCGTGCTCAGCTTTGGCGATTTTCGCAAGGCGCAAAAGGGCAACACCAAAGATATGGCCCTGCAACTGCCGCACAAGCTGCGCCTGTGGATCAACAAGACGATCCGCACCAGCATGAAAGCGGAGGCGCTGGCGGCTGCCTCGTTTGGGGCCGGAGTGCTCGTTTCATTCATCGAGCTGGCCTGCACGGGCCAGGTTTACATCCCAATCATCCAGGGACTGAGCAACCCGGAATATCGTCTTGCATCGACGATAGCGTTGATAGTATATTGCATCGCGTTCGTTGTGCCGCTGATCGTCGTCTTTATCATGTCCTACCTGGGCACAACCTCCCAGCAGCTAACCCGCGTCTTTGATCGCTATGCTGCGCCGGTGAAACTGCTGATGACGCTGCTCTTTGTCGGCATCGGCCTATGGCTGATTTACGACGTCCTGCGCATCTGGGGCATCATCTCACCGCTGTTTACATCCTGAGGCACATTTTGACCGAAAAACTGTACTATCAAGACCCATATCTCGCACGCTTTGAGGCCCGGCTTGTCCGGCGCCTCGAAATCGACGGGCAGCCCGCTGTCGTGCTCGACCGGACGGCGTTTTATCCGACCGGCGGCGGGCAGCCCAACGATTTGGGCACGCTGAACGGCATTCCCGTCGTCGACGTGCAGGCCGACGACGACAAGGCGGTGGTTCACATCCTTCAGTCGCCGCTCGCACAAGAGCGGGCCAGCGGCGAACTCGATTGGGCGCGGCGGTTCGACCACATGCAGCAGCACAGCGGGCAGCACATCCTCTCTCAGGCCTTCGAGCAGACGCTGGATGCGCAGACGGTCAGCTTTCATCTCGGCCAGGATGTATGCACCATCGACCTGAACCGTGCGCCGTTAGAGATGGATCAGATTACACCTGGGCTCGAACAAGCCAATCAGATCGTTTTTGAGGATCGCTCCGTCATGGCTCGTTTTGTCGACCACGCCGAGCTGGCCCGGATGCCGCTGCGCAAAAAGCCGGCTGTCGATGGGCCGATTCGCATCGTGCAGGTGGAAAATTACGATTGGTCGCCCTGCGGCGGCACGCACGTCGCGCGCAGCGGCGAGGTCGGCCCGATCCAGATCGTGCGCCTGGAGCGCCGCAACAAGCAGACCCGGATCTATTTTTTGTGCGGCTGGCGTGCGCTGGCCGATTACCGGCGCAAACACGGCATCGTCCAGGCCTTAAGCAGCTATTTCACCACCGCCGAAGACGAGATCATACCCACTGTCGAGCGGATGGAAGTTGAGATCAAGGCGCTGCGCAAGCAAATCAGCGCCGTCCAGACACAAATGGTCGATTACCAGATCGCGGGCTGGCTTGCCAACGCAGAGCAGGTGGGCCCGTGGCGTGTGATTTTATTGATCCTGGAAGACTATGACCTGAACCTGGTCAAAGAGATCGCCCACCGGTTGACCGGGCACGCCGGCGCGATAGCTCTTTTGGCAACCCGCGCAAACCTGGTCTTTGCCCGAGCAGAAGGTGTCGATGCCGATATGGGAGCGACCATTCGCGCCGCCTGCGCCGCGAGCGGCGGCAAAGGCGGGGGCCGTCCCCAGTTTGCCCAGGGCAACCTTGTCGACAGCGATCTTGTCCAACCCGCTTTAGCGGCAGCCAGACGGGCATTGCTCGATTTGGATTAGAAAGTCTGATTATGAAGCAAGTGATTCCCGGCATCTATGTCGAAACACGGTACGCGAGCGGCAATATCGGCCTGATTTTGACTGGCGCGGGCATCATCTGCGTCGATGTGCCGATGATGCCCCGCGACGTCGAACACTGGCGCGCGCAGATGCAAAAATTGACCGACGAGCCGATCATTTCGATCGTTCAAACCGATTGCGACCGCGAACGCGTGATCAGCACATGCCAGTTTGACGTGCCCGTGATCGCCCACGAAGCCGCCTGGGACAGAATGAAAACCTATCGCAGCGACAAACGTGTGCAGCAAATCCGTGAGATGTTGGGCTGCAATGACAAAGAGGATAATTGGCAGGTGCGAATGCCCGACATCACTTTTACCGAACGGCTGGTTTTGAACAAAGGCAATCAGGAAGTACATCTCCTTCATGGCGGAGGCCATTCGCCGGCCACGACGATGGTTTACCTGCCCGAACACCGCCTGATCTTTGCCGGCGACCTGGTTTTCAACAATATGCATCCTTCGATGACCCAGGCACAGACCAAAGAATGGCTGGTCGCGCTCAACCAACTGCGCAAGCTTGGCGTCGATGTGATTGTACCCGGACACGGCGAAGTCTGCGACAAAGAGTGCACCTATCCCCTGTCCGATTACATCCGCGAGATGCGCGCCCGAGTCCGCCGGTACTATCAGGCCAACCGATCCAAGACGGAAATATCTTCGCTGATCATCACCGAATTTGTCGAAGCGTTTCCTTACACCGAAAACAAGCGCGACGCCGTTCGCCGGCGGGTGAAAAATGCCAGCGATCGCATCTATGATGAATATCGCAGCGAAATGCGCGCCAATGTTCCCGACGACGACGAATTATCCTGAGACCACGTGGAGCAGCAAGTTATGTCGTTTTCTCCCGTTATACAAACTTTTATTCTGATCGGATTGATGGTCATCATCGCCGGGTTGCTCGCCTGGCTGGTGATCCTCCAGACTCGATTCAGCCGCCTGCACCGCCAATATCGGCGTCTGATGACCGGCGTCGATAGCGCCAACCTGGAGACCGTGCTCAACGATCACCTCGATCAGGTCCGCGATCACGTTCAAACGGTACAGGAACTCAAAACGCAGACGCGCCAGATCGAGCGCACACTCAAACACAGTATGCAGTGGATGGGCCTGATTCGCTTCAACCCCTTCCGCGATACAGGCGGCAATCAAAGTTTCGCCTGGGCCATCGTCGACGGGTACGGCAACGGCATCGTCCTGTCCAGCCTGCACTCACGGGAAGGCACGCGCTTTTATGCCAAGCCGCTGGACAAGTGGGAGTCTCCCCACTCGCTCACCGACGAAGAAAAACAGGCCATCGCCCGCGCCTATCAACAGCAAGGGTAATCCCCGGCAAGGGTTACGCCTTGATACGCCAATCCTATCCCGAATAAATCGGAACCGAACAGGGCCAAGCCGCTCGCAAAGATTCCTGCACAAAAAGTAAGAATCTTGGGGGATAGGCCCTAACAAAACAGGAGGTCTCGCATGATTTTTGGAAGCAAAGAGCAAAAAGCCAAGCCGCAGGCGGCCAAATCACCGCGGCCCGCCGTTGAAATCGAAACCATCGTCGGCCCCAACACCAGCCTGAAGGGCGATATCTGCAGCAGCGGCGGAGTGCGCGTCGAGGGCGATTTCAGCGGCACGATCGAGATCGCCGGAAATCTGATCATCGGCGAGCATGCCAAAATAGTCGCCACCATCTCGGCCAACAACGTCCAGGTTCAGGGCAACGTACAAGGCGACGTGACGGCCAAACGGCTGGAAATCCTGGACACGGGCCGGCTGTGGGGCAACATCTCGGTCGATTCATTTGTGCTCGATGATGGCGGCTTTTTTCGTGGGCAAAGCAAAATGCAAAGCGACATCGAACCTCCTTTGCTCGAAGCGCCCCGCTCCGCAGTTCCCGACGACATTGTGGACGTGCAGCCTACCTTTTCGACCGAAAAATAACGTCTCATCAAGAAAACAGGCTTGGAATGTCGATTCCAAGCCTGTTTTCGTTCGGCGACCGCGATCAAAGCTGTTCCATCGGTTTGATCTGTTTGGACCGACCGAGGCGCTGCCGGCGCGCGTCTCGCTTGATTTTGAACTGCGATCTCGCTTCCCACAATCCCAGCCCGGCGACATAGCTGAACCCCGCCAGGTAAAGCAGCAAAAACGGCAGCGCCAGCCAGTCCCGCCGCATGACGGCGGCCACAATCGAGAGCGCCGCATACAGGGCAAGCAGCAACTCCCCCCACACCAGCCGGCCGAGCGGCAGATGATAAGATCGCTCCGCCGCACTGCTCACATTCGCAACGTCGTACACTTTGGGCGTGCGCAAAAACGCCGTCTCGATGCCCAACAGCGCCTCGATGATGGCGGCGGTGCTATTCAGCGCCATCCCCGCCCCCAGAAAAACCAATACCGGCAGCGCGCGCAGTCGCCGCCGCCAGTCCTGATAGATTT
>JAFGEY010000400.1 GCA_016931365.1 Anaerolineae bacterium | reverse complement strand
GGTGCCGCCGCCGCGCACATAGCGCGAGCCGATGACCAGGTCGACCTGCGCGCTTTTTTCCAAAATCGCCGGGATGTAACGCGGGTGGTGCGAAAAGTCGCAGTCCATACTCATGATGCGGTCGTAATCGCCGGCCAGGGCGTATTTGAACCCGGCGATGTAGGCCGTGCCCAGGCCCAGCTTGCCGGCGCGGTGGACGACGTGAACGGCGGGGTGCTGCCGCGCCAGCCGGTCGGCGATCTGGCCCGTGCCGTCCGGCGAGTTGTCGTCGACGACGACCACGTCGATTTGCACCGGCAGGGCGACGATCTCGGCCACCAGCAGGGGCAGGTTTTCGGCTTCATTGTAGGTAGGGACGATGACGATCGGGTTCATCTCACACTCCTTGCGGTGGTTTGCGTTTTGCCTGCCGCTGCGCCCGGACGGTCAGCCCAACGATGACGAGGGCAGCCAAGCCAACCGCACTGCACGCAACGCCGACGGCAAACGAACGCGGCCGGTATCGAAACTCGACCGTGTGCGCTCCGGCGTCGAGGGCTACGGCGCGAAAGGCATAATTCGCCCGCAAAATTTCGGCCGCTTGCCCGTCGACGGTGGCTGTCCAGCCGGGATAGAATGTGTCGGCCAGCACCAGGTAGCCGGACTGCGACAGGATGGCGTTTATTTTAACCTGATTGGGCGGGGAAGGCAAGAGCGTGCAAGAATCAGGTTGCGGGTTGAATGTTGCAAGTTGCGGGTTAAAAGTTGCGAGTTGCGGGTGCGCTAGCTCCAGGATGACCTGGTTGGCCGGATCGAAATCCGGGGCAGCGAGGGCAGCCAGCGCCTCTTGCGGCGACGCGGCAAGATGGGCCTGGTAAACGACATAGGCGCGCGGCAGCAGGTGCGGATTGCGATGGACGTTGACCGTCGGCGAGCGGTAGGCGATTTCCAGCCCCAGTTCGTCGGACGGATCGAGAACATAGGCGACGTTCATCAGCCCCAGCGTGCGCAGCGCCGTTTCTTGGGGCATCTCCTCGATCTCTTGCAGCAGTGCGAAATAGCGCGCCTGGACGAGCGGCTCAAAGCTGTTCGCGCCGGGCACCCCTTCGACGCTGCCCAGGTCGGGCAGCAGCGACTCGCGCAGGGTCAGCCAAAAATACAGATCGCGCGGGCCAAAGGTGTCAAAGCGCAGGTAGCGGCGGTAGGCCAGGTCGTACAGCGGATCGGCGAAGAAAAAAGTGCGTCCCTGACCGTCTCCGGCCAGGAATGCGCCGATCGTGCTCTCGTGCTGGTAAAACGCGGCGTCGATGCGCGGATTGAGCGCCCATCCCGCCGCGATCAGGTCGGCGGCGACGAACAGGACGACGGCCCACTGCCAGACATAGTTCCACCGCGCATACTCCCAGACGCGGTTACCCAGCCACAGCAGCGCACAAGAGAGCGCGCCCCAGACCGCCGCTTTGATCGTCGCGCCGATAAAGGTGGCCTTGACGCCCGCGAAAAGCACTGCTGCCGCGCCGCCGGCCAGCAGGATGCCCAGGCTGATCACCAGACCCCAGATACAGGCTTTGCCCAGCCGCTCGGAGGGCCGCAGCGCATCGAGGCCAAGCCCGGCCAGCAGGGCCAGCGCCGGCGTATAGATGCACAGCAGCCGCGCCGGCGCTTGAAATGAGTTGAATCCGGGCACATAGCGGTACAAAAGCATGTATAACGGCATATTTTTGCCCATCGCCAGGAGCAGAGCGATCAAGGCCAGCGCAGCCCAGAAGGGCGTTTCATGCACTGTTGAAATTTTGTCGGCGTTTTTGCGTCGTCGCAGCCAGGCGAGCACCGCCCAAAATGCCAGCAGGATCGGCAGCAGGCCGATGTATCCCGCATCCTCCCAATAAGTGGCATAGCCCCAGAAATCGCCGCCAGCGGGCGTGCCGAAAAAATCGGGTGCAAAGAGGGTCAGCACGCGCCAGGGCCAGAACGAGTATTGCAGCGAGAACCGCTCCCAATCGGCGCGGTTGGCGCGTTCAGCCAGGCGGCCGAGTTCCACCGTCGGCAAGAACTGTGCCCCGGTTAACATCACACCCCACACCACGGCCAGCAGTAAACAGCAAAGGGGAATGAGCAAATCACGCCCGGCCATTCGCCATTTGCGATTTGCGATTTGCGCTTTCCACATCTCCCACAACGCGACCGGCCCCAACGACAGCATCGAATAAAACCAGGTTTGCGCGTGCCCGGCGAGAAATTGCACGGCGATGACCAGCGCCAGCAGCGCGACGTTGAGCGCGTCGGGACGGCGCACCGTGCATCGCGCCAGCAGCCAGAGCAGCGGCAGCCAGGCCAGCGCGCCGATCTCGGTGAGAAAGGAGCCGCGGGCGACCATATAGCCGCTGAAGGCCAGGCTCAACGCCGCAATCAGCGACGCCAGGCGCGAAAGCCCCATCTCGCGGGACAAAGCAAACATCCCTGCCGCGGCCAGGGCGGCGTGCAGCGCCAGCGACAGGCCCAGCGCATAGGGTACGGGCAGCAGCCACAAGATGACGTTCAACGGGTACAGGACCGCCGTCTGGTGATCGGCCAACTGGGGCGTGCCGCTGCCGATGTCGGGGTTCCACAGCGACAGCCGCCCGGCGCGCAGTTCGTCGGCGGCAAACTGCCGCCAGGGCCAGAACTGGAGCGACGGCGTGCCCCAAAAAATCCGCTGCCCGCCGAACAAAAAGGGACTATAGAGCACCAACGGCAGGATCAGAATCAGCAGCCAGATGCCCCAGCGGGGAAATCGATCTCGATCATTGGATGAATTGATAGATGACATAAGACTCATTCTCGTAAACTAGCCATAAATAGGGAGCCGACGCCGGATCGAACGCGCCCAGGGCGCGCTCGCGCGGGCCGATCAGCACATAGGCGATGCCGTATTCGCGCAGCAGAGATCGACGCCATTCATCGCCGATCTGCGCATCGAAAAAGCGGGCCACCAGCGCCCGTTTTTCATCGGCGCGCACCGTCTCCGGACCGCGCCCCAGAAATACACGATTGCCAGCTTGAGCCGGGATGTAATTACCCGTATCATAAGTGCACAGAACGCTCTCTTGCGGCAGCGTATTTTGAGACAACCAGTATAATGCATCCAGTTCGTCCTGAGCGTGAAAGATTGGCTCAGGACGTGCAAGTACAAGCAGACTGCTGCCGGCGATCAGTAAAAGCGGGGTGAGTGACATGGCAACGACGGTTAAGGTCAGTGCCCCCCTTCGTAGCGATGACTTGAGCCGCCGCGCTATGGCGATAATCCCTTCGGCGGCCAGGATGCACAGCGGCACCTGTACGCCGACGACGAACCGTCGTTGAGACACAAAAGGCAGGTAAACCAGCACGGGCACGATGCAGACCCAGCCAAGCAAAAATAACCAGGATCCACGTCGGCGCTTGACCGTGCGGATCAGACCGATCAATGCGGGCAAAGCGACGGGCCCATAGGCGGCGGCATAGTGCAGCGGGTGTGGCGAAAAGGCTTGGTTTTGAGCCATCCAGGCCGCATAGATCGGGTCGGTGGTAAAGAGCCATACCGTATAGAGGACGACGGGCAACGGAAGCACAGAGATGATAAACATTGTGCTGATGATGCGCCATGCGCATCGGCGCTGTTTTATAATAACGATGATGCCGTAAACCCACATGATTGTCCATAGCACCAGGGCGTAAAAGGGAACCAGCAGGGTTATCGCCAACCCAATCAGTCCTGCGCGCCACGTCGGGACCATGCGTGTCGTCTGGATCGCTTTGATGGCGTCCAACAGGAACAACAGCAGCAGTGCTTGTGCCAGTGCAAGGTGGGGCAACGCGTATATGCTCAGAAAGGTAAATCCTTCGGGCAGGATCAGATCGAGCGGCTGGAAAAAGCCCAGCCATTCTCCGCCGCCGGTCAGGGTGATCAGCCAACCCAGTCCACCTGACCAGGCGATCAGCAAAAAAGCCAGTTTGCGCATCGCCGGTCGCCGGGTAAAGGCGGCTACAAATCTGTATGCAACGGCCAATACAAATCCGCCGCACGCCAGCCGGGCAAGGTGATAGATCCACTCGGGTGTCACGTTGAGCTGCCGTGCAAGGTGGCCCAATGCCAAATGAAAGGGAAACAGCAGCGCGCCTTGATGTGGTTCTGTTGTGTAGAAAATGTGGTATAGCCATTCGCCGCGCATGCCCTGGCGAATATTGTTTATATATGTATTTATATCTTGAATGTTATAAACAAAGCCGCTGAATCGCTGTTCGGGGGTAGAGATCGCGCAGCCAAGCAGGTAGGGAATCGATGTGACGAACAAAAGGGCTGCACTCCAAAGTGCAACCCACACCCACTCGTCGCGGCTGACGGCGTTTACCCTCCCGGAGGTTGTACGACCTTGCATAATTTAACCTCCGGGAGGGTTGGTGCGCTTGATCGCGCTCGCCGCGATCAGGCCGAGTATAGACACGACGCTGACCGCCAGGCCGATCCACAGTGAGGTCGGGCTGTAGATCAGTTCGACCCGGTGCGCACCCTGATCCAGGTAGATGCCGCGCATCAGGCCGTAGGTGCGGTAGATAGGCTGTCTGACCCCATCGATGCGGGCCTGCCAGCCGGGATACCACACCTCGGCGAGCACGAGCAGCGATGGAACGTCCACCTGTGCTTCGACCACGATGCGATTGGGCAAAAAAGTGGCGATTTCGGCCTCGCGGTAGCCCGGCCGGCCGTCGAGCGGACGGTCGCTTTCCACCAGAGCGGCCTGGGTCGGATCGAAACCGGCTGCCAGCCGGGCCTGAGCCTCGGGCCAGCTGGGGACAGTCTCGGCGCGGGCGACGGTGAACGCGCGGGGCATCGCCTGTTCGTTGCGGTAGAGGTAGACCGGCGCAAATTGGGTTTCCAGGGTCCAGCCGGGCGCGTCGATCGGGAAATCGGCGGCGATGTAGCGGCCGTTCATCAGGCCCAGCAGGGCAGCGCTGGGCACGGCGTCGCGCATCACGGTACGCACATCCGACTCGGTAGGAAAGGCGGGGATGGTCACCGCATAGCCGTCCAGTTCATAGCCCCCGGCGAGGGCCATAAAATCGGCCAGCCACCAGGTGTGCGACGGTTCGATGCCATCCAGTTGCTCGATCTCGTACCTGGCCCCGAC
Source organism: Anaerolineae bacterium (assembly GCA_016931365.1). The sequence goes on along the minus strand of JAFGEY010000400.1, from coordinate 12,010 downwards.
GTGGTGGGGGATGCTGTAGCTCGGCGAGCAGACGCGAAAGCGGCTCTCCTGAGCCGCCAGGTACGCAGCGACGTTGGCGCGCTCACCCATGATCTCGTCAAACGAGCGCAGTTCCATCGCGCTGCGGCCCATCGACCATAGATCGACCAGGATCAGTGCGACCACCGTCGTTTTGAGCGCCCACTGCGGCAGCAGCCCGTGCGCGGCGAGCAAGAGCAGGGCCATCGTCGCCATGCCGACCGTCGCAAAAACCCAGACCGAGGTCGGAAGCGATGGCCCGACAATCAACGCCAGGCCAACGCCCGCGCCGAGGCAGATCAATGCGCCGCCCAAGGCGATCAATGTGGCCCGGCACCGCGCCCACTCCGACCAGGGACTGAGCAGCGCGTCGACGCCCAGCCCGGCGAGCGCGCTGCCGACCAAAGGAAGCAGCATCAGGACGCGCGAGGGCACGCGCACCCAGCCCAGGCCGGGCAGCAGGCGAAAGAGCAAGGGATAAAGCGGCCCGTTGACGCCGCTGCCGTAAAACAAGATGGCGATTGCCGCGCCCAACCAGAACCAGCGATCCTCCGTCTTGCGTCGCAGCAGGGCCAGCAGGGCCAACCCAAGCGGCAGCAGGCCGAGGTAGGTCATCCACTCGTGAAAACCTCCCCGGTCGGAGAGCAAAAAGCCGATCAGGTAGTGCCAGGGCAGCGAGTAAACGCCGGCCTGATCCAGGGTCAGCTCGGCGCGTGTGGACATCGACATCAACTCGGCGGTGGGCAGCATCTGCGCCGCGCCGATCAGGACAAAGGCCAGGGGCAGCGCCGTCAATCTCAGCGCAACGCCAAGCATCGATTTAAACCCTTGAATGCGCCACAGGCCGGCCAGCCGATAGAGGGCATACCCGGCGTGCAGGAGCACGCTGTAAAACATCACGCGCGGGTCGGCAAAATAGGTCAGCGCAATCGACGCGCCACACCACGCCGCGCGGCGAGCACCTGGTCTTCCCAATGCGTCGCGCTCAAGAGCGTGTCGCAGCAGCCACAGGGTCAGCGGCAGCCAGGTGTAGGCCTGGCTCCAGCCGACGTGCCCGGTGCCAACGTGGGCCATCAGCTTGGGCGAGAGCATATAGCACAGCCCGCCGACCAGGGCTGCAAAAGGTGTCTGTCGATAGCTCCAGCGCAGCAGGCCGTAGGCCATCGCGCCAGCAAGAAAGACTTGCAGGGCAAAGATCAGGTGAAAGGTAAACGTGACCGGCAGAAACAAAAAGAGCCAGTTGAGCGGGTAAAAATAGGCTGCCAGCGGGTTGCCGACAAAGGGCGTGCCGCCGATGACCAGCGTCATCCACAGCGGGATTTGCCCGTGCTCGCGCCAGGTCTGCTGGACGTACTGCATCTTTGGCCAGTGCGTGTAGGTGATGTCGCTGAACTCGGAGCCGGGGGGATACCAAAAGCTGTCCGGCTGGAGCCAGGCCGGCCAGAAAAAGAGCGCGGCGACGAGCAGCAGCGCGCCCAGACAGAGGGCATCGTGTTTGGTCAAGCGGTTTTGTCCAGTCACGGCGTCGCTCCGAGAGCATAGAGGGTGACGGTGTCCTGTTCAAAGACGACCGTCCAGCCCGGATCGGGCTGCCAGCCGGGGTTTAGCGCGCGCTCGCGTGGGCCGACGAAGGCGTAATTGGGGGACTCTTGCAGCAGCGAGCGATCGCCCTGCTGGAAAAAAGCCAGCACCTGAGCCATGCGCTGGTCGGCGCGGGCGGTTTCAAAGGGATGCCCGTAAAAGACGCGCCGCCCTGTCCACGCAGGGATGTACAGCCCGCTCTGCGGCGCGGCAACGATCAGTGCGTCGGGCGCGGTTTGGGCGTCGATCCACCGCAGGGCCGCCCACTCGTCCTGGGTGAAGTAGAGTTCGGGGTGTCCGCCCAGCGCGCTGAGCAGCGAGATGGCGATCACGAAAATCTGGGTCAGGCCGATGGCGGCATAGACCGCCAATCGGGGCAGATGTACCTTGTTGGGCAGGCGGAGTTTGCCCGCAAGCGCCTCATAGCCGACGGCCGCTAGGATGCCCAGCGGCACGCTCAGCCCCACCATCAGGCGTCGTTGCAGATTGAACGGAAGGTAGAGTAGAAAAAAGGTACTCAACGTCCAGATTAAGAGAAAAACATTAGAACTGCGCCGCCGTTTAGAGGCGATCCACGCGCCGGGCAGGGCCAGGATCAGCAGCGGGCCGTAGCTGAGTAGCAGGTTCCACAGCGGCGGCGATGGGGTCTGGTTTTGTGCCGACCAGGCGGCAAAGGTCGCGTTGCGCGTGCTGGCGAGGTAGGCGTTGACGGCAAAGGGCAGGCCGGTCAGCCCGATCGCTGCGCCGGAGACGATCAAGGGCCAGGGCAACTGGCGATCCTGTACCCAGCGAACCAACGCATAAAGGGCCAGCGCCGCACCGAGGGGAATCAGGCAGAAGGGCTGCGCGATGCTCAACAATGCCGTTGCCGCCGCCAGCCGTACGATCTGTGACCAGGCGGGCGTGCGGGCCTCCCAGGGCGTCACGCTCCAGGCGACGAGGAGCAGGGTCAACGCGATGGCCAGTGGAAAGTGCGGGTTGACCCACATGCTGTACAACACGTACCCTTCGGGCACCCACAGATCGGCGGTCAGTCCGCCCAGCAGTCCGGCCAGCCAGCCGAATCCGCTGCCCAGGGCAGCGAGCCAAAAGGCGGTTTTTCGGCTTTCAAATATGTCCGTAAACTGGCTTATCGCATAATAAAGTGCGATCAAGAGCGCAACGCTGTTGATCGCCCGCGCGAGATGATAGACGAGGATGAGCGGCAAGTGCGTCCAGCGGGCGACGTGGCCGAGAAAGAGGTAATAGGTGAGCAAAAACTCGGCGCGGTGCGGTTCGGCGGTGTAGGGCAGGCGCACCAGCCACGCGCCGTCCAGGCCCTGTCGCATCTTGGCCAGGTAAGTGTGGCCGTCGGTGGGGTTGGATAAAAAGCCGGTGTAAACCAGGCCATCTGGTGTGGCGATCCAGGCGATCAGGTAGGGCAGTGAGACCAAAAGGGCCAGCACAAGCGCCCAGGAAATCGCCCAGCGCCATTCCGATTTGTCGATCATTGCACACCTGTTGGATTTGAAATCAATCGATTTTCATTGTATCACAGTTCGAGCCTTTGACCAAGCCTTGTTTTCTCTTTGACATTTATCCGACTTGTGTGCTATAATCGCCTCCGTGATTGAACAGGGAGAAGGGGCGACACCCCGCCGGAGAAGGCATTTCTCCGTGACGTGGGCCATACTACTGGCGGTGACGCTTTTCGGCGCGATGGTGCGCTTTTACAAGCTCGGACAAGTCCCGCCTGGCCTTTATCACGATGAAGCCTTTAACGGTTTGGACGCGTATCGCGTCCTGGCGGGGGTGCGGCCCATTTTTTTTGTCGCCAACAACGGCCGCGAGCCGCTTTTTTTGTACGGCATCGCCCTGTCGATGGCTTTTTTGGGACGCACGCCGATCGCAGTGCGGCTGGTCGCTGCCTTTCTGGGCACGTTGCTCGTCCCGGCGACTTTTTTGATGACCCGCACGCTATTTAACAAATGGATTGGCCTGTGGAGCGCCTTTTTGATCGCCGTGCTGCCCTGGCCGGTGAACCTGGGCCGGATCGGCCTGCGCGCGATCGCTCTGCCACTGGTGCTGGCACTGGCCGTGTGGGTCTGGTGGCCGGCCAGAGAGGGACGAACGCCCCAGTGCAGAGCGCGGCGCGCGTTGGGCGGCGCGTTGTTTGGGCTGTCTCTGTACACCTATACGGCGGCGCGATTTATCATCGTTATAGTCTTGATTTACGTCCTTTACCAATGGCTGTTGGATCGAAAACCACTCAAGGCAGTGTTCGGGCCGCTGGTCGTCCCGGCTTGTGCGGCGCTTTTGGTGGCGATGCCGCTGCTCGCTTACGGCGTCGCCCATTGGGATGCCTTTGTGCTGCGGCCGGGGCAGGTGTCGGTGCTGAATACCCAAGTCAACGGCGGCGATCTATGGGGTACGCTGGCCGGCAACGTCCTGCGCGCGGCGGGAATGTTTTTTGTTCGCGGCGATTTTATCCCCCGGCACAACGTCCCGCTGCGGCCTTTGTTCGACCCGCTGCTCGGCCTTTTTTTCATGGCGGGCGTGGTTTGGGCACTGGTTCGCGCCAGAAAGGATCAAGCCGCCGGATTGGCGTCGATCTGGGTGGCCGTGATGCTGCTCCCCACCATTCTGGCCGAAGACTGCCCGCATTTTCTGCGCGCAGTGGGCGTGCTTCCGGCGGCGGCGCTGTTTCCGGCGTTTGGTCTGGAGTGGGGGCGCACATCGCTCGAACGCCGGAGCCGGGCCTGGATCGGTTGGCTGTTGGTGGCGCTCGTGCTGCTCGTTTCCGGCGTGTGGAGTTTTGCCGATTATTTCGTGCGCCACGGGCAAAATCCCGAACTGGCCTACGCTTTTGAGGCCGACCAGGTGCAAGAAGCCGTCGAGATCAACCGGTTTCTGGGCACGGGATGGCAGGGCGAGGGCATCGTCGAACCCACGGGCGCGTTGATCCCAGGCCGGCGGGTGTACCTGCACCCACGAATGTGGGAAGACCGCCACACGGTCAATTTTCTAGTCGCCTCACCGGGGCAGATTTCCATTTTGAGGCGCGACCCGCTCGTCGACGCCAACGAGGTCCTGGTGCTGGCCTGGCCGCACGAAGACCTGAGCTATGTGCGGCAGACCTGGCCGCGGCCGGCGCTGATTTCAGCCTGGCTTGGCCCGCTGGAGCGCGGCGATCTGGATGTCGAGGCCAAACGATTGTATGTGGCGTTTCAAGCCACCAGGCTTGAGACGATTGATAGCACAGTTATTGCTCGTTTTGAACAAAATATCGAATTGTCAGGATGGGAGGTCGAGCCGGTTGCACCCGACCAGACGCGGCTGACGCTGCGCTGGCAGGCGCGCCAACCCATCGATACAGACTACACCGTTTTCGTGCACGTCGTGCGCGGCGGTCAAACCGTCGCTCAGGATGACGGGTTTCCCGGGCAGGGATATTTGCCAACCACATGGTGGCAGCCCGGCGATCAGATCCTCGATGCGCACGTGTTAGCTACCGCCATCAACCTGGATACCGATCAGGTGGTGGTGGGATGGTATGAATGGCGTTCGATGCAGCACCTGAGCGTGCTCGACGAACATTCAGCGCCGGCAGGCACAAGTCTGGTCTTGAACGGACACTGATCGCCCGGCAGCGATCGACGTTGCATCAGACCAGGCCGGCACTATCTTTGAGGAGGAATAGGGAGGTCGTTATGCGTTCTTTACGGATTCTTGTGGCGGTGGCAGTGATCGCGGTCTCGATGGTCGCGCTGCTGCCGGGGGCCACTCAGGCTGCGCCGCTGGCGCAGCAGAACTTGTTGAGCAACCCGGACTTTGAAGACAAATTCGTCCAGTTCGCGCACTATTCTACGGCATTGGTTTCATCAAACTGGCTGCCCTGGTGGAGACAGCAGGCCGGCGACGACCCGGCGTGGAAAAACCGCATGCCCGAATACAAACAGGCGCGCAGCACCGACCAGCCGGTCAACGGCCGCGTTCACAACGGCGCGAGCGCGCAGCAGTTGTTTTCCTTTTTCGGCACCCATGTCGGCGGCATCTATCAGACAGTGGGCAACATCGCGCCGGGCAGCAAAGTGACTTTTTCTATCTGGGGGCACGCCTGGGCCGGCAGCAGCGATGATCCGACCAAGTCTACCGGCGGCGGGCCGATGCATATGCGCGTCGGCATCGACCCCAACGGCGGCACCGATCCGGGGAATTCGGGCATTGTCTGGTCGGGTGAAAAGAACCCGCTCAGCATTTGGGAATTGTTTGTCGTCGAGACGACGGCCAAGAGCAACAAAGTGACCGTGTTTACCTGGTCGGCGCCGGACTATCCCACCCAGCATAACGATGTGTACTGGGATCAGGCAACGCTGACTGCGTCGTCACCAGCGCCGGCCCAGGCGCCGACCAATACGCCACGTCCCGCTGTACAGCCTCGGGCAACCTATACCCCTGCGCCGCCGACCGAAACGCCGACGGTCACGCCGACGCCGACCAATACCGCCACGCCGACGCCGGTCAACACGGCGACGCCCACCGTCACGCCGACGCCGACCTGGACGCCGACGCCGATGACCGGTGAGGTCTGTGTGCTGGCCTACGATGACCGCAACGGTAACCGGCTCCGCGATCCGGGCGAGCCATTGCTGCCCTATGCTGTGTTCACTCTGTCAGATGCGCAGCATGTGGTCAGCACGTATTCGACCAACGGCCTTAACGAGCCGTACTGTTTCGAAAACCTCAATCCGAGCGTGTACTTTGTCTCGGAGATGAACCCGCCGGGTTACGAATCGACAACGTTCGATAGCTGGGGTGTTTCGCTGCAAAACGGGGCGACGATCAACATCGAATTCGGCGATCAGACTGCGCGCGAGCCGACTCCGACGCCTTCGCCAACCCCGCAGCCCAGCCCGACGCCGGTGGCTCTGCTGTCGACGATCGGCAATGCGGTGTACAATTACAGCGGGATCATTCTCATCGTCCTGGCTGTCGGCGTGCTGATCGCTTTTAACGCCGCACGGCGCAGCGCGTAAACGAATCGAGCAGGCATCCCAAGAAGGATCGGCAATGCGATGAAATCCTGGAGCGTCAAAGGAGTGTCTTTGACGCTCCTTTGTCTTTTTATTGTTATTTTGCCTTTGGCAGCCGGGCCGGGGCCGGTCAACACGCGCGGCGGCGGCGACAGCCCTTTTTTGTACGTCCGCCTGGAGCAGTTGGTTGAGGGGCTCAAGGCGGGACAATTCCCCGTGCGCTGGATGCCCGACGCGGCCTACGGCCTGGGCTACCCCTTTTTCAACTTTTACGCCGCGCTGCCCTATTACATCGCCGCGCTGTTCCGCCTGCTCGGTTGGGGGCCGATCCTGTCGATCCAGGTGACGCAGGCGTTGGGATTTGTCCTGGCCGCTGCGTCGATGGGCCTGCTGGCGCGGCGCGCCTTTAGACATCCGGCTCCAAGAGTGCTGGCCGTCGTCGCTTACACGGTTGCCCCCTTTCACCTGGTCAACGTCTATGTGCGCGGCGATTCTCTCTCCGAGTTTTACGCCTTTGTCTTTTTCCCCCTGATTTTCTGGGCCTTGCTCCGTCTGCGCGACGATCCCACCTGGCGCAATGTCGGCCTGCTTGGGTTGAGCTATGGCGGGCTGATCCTCACCCACAACCTGTCAGCGATCATGTTTTCGCCCTTTGTCGCCGCGTTGGCGCTCTGGGGAGCGCTGTCTACGGAGGTGCAACGCCGCGTGCCCGCACTGTTAAAAATGCTCGCCGGCGGGCTGTTCGGCCTGGCTCTGTCGGCCAGTTTGTGGCTCGTCGCCGTCGTTGACCTGCCCGCCGTGCGTATGAGCGCCCAAGATATCCAGACCAGCGGCTATTTCAACCCGGAAGGTCACCTGCGCGGCCTTGATCTCGTTCAATTGAGCCTGTTTTTCGATTACGACGTCGTGCCCGGCACGACGCCCTTTGCGATGGGCGCGGTGCAGGCAGCGCTGTTGGTTTTGGCGACAGGCGTTGTGGTGTGGGGATGGTTTCGAAAAACAGAAACCGGGTTTTTGTCAAAAACCCGGTTTCTCAACTCTTTTTGGATCGCCGGACTGCTGCTGTCCACCTTTTTGATCACCACCCTGTCCAAACCGCTGTGGCAGCACCTGCCCGTGCTGCCGATTGTGCAGTTTCCATGGCGATTCCTTTCCATTCAGGCCTTGTTCGGCGCGTTGGTGCTTGGCGAGGCCGTGAACCGACTGCCCAAACCCTGGTGGAGTTCGATCACCGCGGCGCTCTTGCTGGCGGCTGCTGCCGTCGGCGCGCTGCGACCCGAATACATCCCGATCGGCGAGTCCGACATCAACGATGAGAGCCTGGCTCTGTTCGAACTTTTTTCCACCAACGTCGGCACGACGATTCGCGGCGAATACCTGCCCGCCGACGTCGAGCCGCGTCCTTATACCTCGGCGGCGTTTCTGAACCGGGGGACTAGGCCACCGCAGGCGCTGTCGGGACAGTTGGCCCACGCCGAGCTGGTTGAGCGCAGCGCCGATGTGCAGCGCTGGCAGATCGAGGTGACGTCTGAATACGCCGAAATTCTTTTTTATATCTATAATTTCCCTGGTTGGCAGGCCCGCGTGGATGGTCGACCGACGTCGATTTGGTCTGCGCCCAACAGCGGGCTGATCTCGCTCGCCGTCCCACAGGGCGCACACCAGATCGAACTGCGCTTTGGCCGCACCACAGCGCGCTGGCTGGCCGATGCATTGTCGCTGATCGGGGCGGCGGCTTGCTTGCTGGTGCTGCGACCGTGGGCGGCCCTGCGCCGCGTCCGCTGGCAGTACGTGCAAATCGGCGCAGTGGCCCTCTTTTTCCTGTACGCTGGCGTCACTGCCCTGTCCGCGCTCGCAGCGATGAGGCGGCCTGTCGCTGCTTTTACGTCAAGCTTTGACTTTGATCGCCTGCCGCTGCTGCACCCCAACCCGGCTGGCATCGATTTTGGGGCTGTGCGCTTGAGCCAGTACGAGTACAACGCCGACGTTGTATCCGGCGGCGACACACTGACCGTTCAGCTCGACTGGGCACAAACCGATCCCGGCCGACGCGCGCGGATTGCGCTGGTTTCTCCGGCGCTCGACGTCTATCCCTCTTTTGCGCCCGTGCCCGCGCCGCTGGCGTTTGCCGAAGCAGCAATCGTTGACGAGACAATGGCTCTTCCATTGACAATTCCTGCTGATGCTGCCAGTGGGATGTATTACGTAATTTTGCGTGTGTTCAACGCTAGCGAGGAGATAAAAGCGATCACGCCACAGGGCCGCACGCTGGGCACGACGTATTTGCGTCCGCTGTGGATCGATAATTCCAACCCAGCGGGCGGGCCGCGTCCGGCGTTGCTCGATCAGCCTGTCCGCGCCTGGTTCGGTGACGAGATCGTGCTGCGCGACGATGTGCAGGTGCAGGTCGCAGATGGGTTTTGGGATATTCGCCTCACCTGGCAGGCGCTCAGGCCGCTGTCAAAGAATTATACGCTGTCGCTGCGCATGCTCGCCGCCGACGGCGCGCCGATCCCCGGCGCACACCGCGATCTGGAGGGCGGCCCCAGCTACGGCTTTATGCCGACCACCGCCTGGACGCCCGGCGAGTGGCTGACCGACCGCGTGCGAATGGCCGTGCCGGAGGGTGTCAACGCTGGCGATGCGACTGCTTTGGTTGTTGTGCTGTACGACCGCGCGCAGCCCGATTTTCCTGCGCTCGGGTCGGTGGTGATCCCGCTGATCGAGCGAGCGCATCAATTCACCGTGCCGTCGATGCAGCATCCGGTCGACACCCTGTTTGGCGAACGGGTCGGATTGCTCGGTTACGATCTCGAACAGACGCCGGAACAGCTCAAGCTGACCCTGTACTGGCAGGCCGCGCAGCAGATGGACATCGATTACACCGTGTTCGTCCACCTCTTTGACCCGGCGACGGAAATCATCGCCCGCCAGGCCGACGCACGCCCGCTCAACGGGCTGTATCCCACCAACGGCTGGCTGCCCGGCGAGGTGGTCGATGACATCATCGTGCTCTCGCTGCACGATGTGCCGGCCGGCCGTTACGCCCTTGCCGTCGGCCTGTACGACGCCCGCGACTGGACGCGGCTGCCGATTATCGACGCTCAAGGTCGAACCTGGCCCGACGGGCGGCTCGTTTTGCAGCACGTTTTTGTTCAATAAGGGGAATTTGCATCAAAATTTATTTAAAATTATGTTTATATCCGTTCAAGTTTGTGCGAAACTTGAGATGAAATGTGCCATTGTCAAAGTGTATTTGCCGCGAAAAGCCAGGTGCGAAAGAACGGCAAATGTCCCCCATCAAACGTGCAATTGACATTTTCGAGTAGACTGTATAAAATAGGACTTGTAAGCGCTTTCATAATTCTAACGTTAACAGTGTATAAAATGAGAGGGATGAATATGATATCCGCAAAAACCGATCCAAACTCGGCCTTTGTCACGGTCGAGGGCAGACAGATCGTCGGCCCCGACGGGCGGCCCATGCTGTTGAAAGGCATCGGCATCGGCGACTGGCTGCTGCCGGAAGGTTATATGTGGGGCTTTCGGCGAGCCAGTTCGCCACGCCTGATCAACGAGGTGATCTGCCAGCTGATCGGCGAGGAACAGGCGCGTGGGTTCTGGAAGACGTTTTATGGGCGGTTTTTCACCCAGAAGGACGTTCGTTTTCTCAAACAGGCCGGATTTAACCATGTGCGCGTGCCGTTTAACTGGCGGCTATTTGCTACCGAGGACGATCCGCGCCGGCTGGCGGGCATCGGCTATGACTGCCTGGATCGAACCATTGAGTGGTGCAAGGCAGAAGGGCTGTACGTCGTGCTGGACATGCACGGTGCCCCCGGCGGCCAGACCGGCGACAACATCGACGACAGTTGGGGCTATCCGTTCCTCTACGAGTGCCCGCAAAGCCAGTCATTGACCATCGACCTGTGGGCGTCGCTGGCCGAACGATACGGCAACGAGCCAACGGTGATCGGCTACGATCTGTTCAACGAGCCGATCGCCACCCACTTTGACCGCGAACTGCTCAACCCCAAACTGGAGCCGCTGTACAAACGCATCGCCAGCGCGATCCGCGCCTATGACCCCAACCATATCCTCTTTCTCGGCGGCGCGCAGTGGGACACCAATTTCAACGTCTTTGGCCCGCCGTTTGATGACAAACTGGCCTACACCTTCCACCGTTACTGGCAGGACGTGACTCCCGCGCTGATCGAGGAATACATCGCCTTCAGCGAGCGCTACAACGTCCCGCTGTGGATGGGCGAATCGGGCGAGAACACCTACGAGTGGATCGCGGCGTTCAGGAAACTGCTCGAAGCCAATGGCATTGGCTGGTGCTTTTGGACCTACAAGCGGCTGGACACCGATCGCTGCGTCGTTTCGATCCCCAAAACGCCGGAATGGGATGTGATCGTGGCTTTTGCCGAGCATGAGCGATCGACGTTCAAGGATGTGCGCGAGCAGCGCCCGCCGCGCCAGGTGATCGATCTTGCCTTGGGTGACTATCTCGACCATATCCAGTTCGACGCATGCCGGATCAATGAGGGGTATCTGGCGGCGTTGGGGCTGACATCGAGCCAGTAATAGAAATTCGACTTTTTGCACACAAGGAGATATAAATGCGCACATTGGTGATCTGTGATGACTACTGGCATCCGGCGCGCACGGTGCGCGGCGGGCTGGCGACGCTGAACGACAGCGGCTTTGAATTCGACTGGATCGAAAACGCCGCCGACTGGTCGGCGGAACGGATGGCCGGGTACCCGCTGGTGCTTTTTGCCAAGTCGGACAACGTTTCGGGGACGGATCAGGCCACTTGGGTTACAGATGCCGTTCAGCAGGCCTTTGTGGATTACGTCCGTCAGGGCGGCGGGCTGCTGGCGGTTCACTCGGGCACGGTCTATGCCCGGCAGCCGGTCATGCGCGCGCTGCTCGGTGGGGCATTTGTTCGCCACCCCGAACAATGCCCGGTGACGATCGATCCCAAAGAGGGGCATCCACTGACCGTGGGCAGCGCGCCGTTTACCCAGGTCGACGAACACTATATGATGGAACTGGACGACGCGCAGGCCGATGTATGGATGACCACCACCTCCGCGCATGGCCCCCAGCCGGGCGGCTGGACGCGCGTCGAGGGCCAGGGCCGCGTGTGTGTGCTCACGCCGGGCCACAACGTCGAGGTCTGGCAGCATCCATCCTTCCAGCCTCTGCTGGTCAACAGCCTGCGCTGGTGCAGCAAGACGCTTGAATAGTAGCCGCTCACCTTCCCGGAAGGTAGACTGAATAGCTACCTTGAACGTAACTGCTCGGCCGCAAAACGCAGCGCCGGTCGAGTAGCCGCTGCGCTTTTGGCAGCGGCGTATCGAGACCACAAAGTACTTGCGACAAGCCTGCTG
>JAFGEY010000399.1 GCA_016931365.1 Anaerolineae bacterium | reverse complement strand
TGGAGCCATTGCGAGCATCTTGGTCACCTGACGGAAATTGGGTTGTGTATAGCAAAAGGGTATATCGTGACGGAGCGTACCACCAGGATATTTACAAGCTCAATATCGACACTGGAGAAGAAATAAAGTTGGTTGAGAATGGTTTGAACCCTCACTGGTACTGGCCGCCCCAGGCCATCGTTGACCGCACGCAGTAGCAAAGGAGGCAGGTTTTTTCCCACGCGGCGGGATTCTTCCCTGGTGGGCGTGCTCGGTTGCTGTCTCGCACGAGTAGGAGTATAATGTTCTCATCGTCGGTCTATGATCTGCCTGCGGGCACGGGATGAGAGGTCCAGGCGTATGGAGACTGTTCAAGTTTCAATCGATTTGCCGAGAGGAATATTGTCAGCGCTCAAGCAGGATCCGGCCGGCTTTGTGCAGGAGATGCGGCTGGCGGCTGCCATCAAATGGTACGAGATGGAACGCGTCTCGCAAAGCAAAGCGGCCGAAATCGCCGGGCTTTCCAGAACTGAATTCTTGAATGCCCTGGCTCTTTTTGGTGTGTCTCCTTTTCAGTACCGGGCAGACGAGATCATTCGAGAGGCTGCCAATGACTGAGCGTTGGGTGATCAACGCTTCGCCACTGATCGTTTTGGCTCGGGTTGGCCTTGAGGATTTGCCCTTTTCCCTGGCTGCACAAGTGGTTGTGCCACATCCGGTCGCTGAAGAAATCGAGGCCGGTCCGCCTCTGGATCCGGCACGGCAGGCATTGGCATCAGGACGATTCACGGTCATAGATACACCACCCCCGTCTCCCGAGTTGTTGGCCTGGGATCTGGGGTATGGCGAGACCGCTGTTCTGTCGTGGGCCATCACTCATGATGGATGGACGGCCATTCTGGATGATGCCGAGGCCCGCAAGTGTGCTCGCGCTTTTTCCGTTCCGGTCAAAGGAACGTTGGCTTTGGTGCTGATGGCCAGACAACGCGGCGTGATTTCTTCTGCCGCCGAGATCATTCGGGCGCTCATCAACGCTGGCTTTCGCCTCGATGAGCGGCTGATCCAAGATGTACTGGCCCAGACGGTAGGCGAAACGTGGCCACCGTCGTCACGGTCATAGTCCGATCCTTACCGACATCCTACACAATCCTCAATTTCTCTCGTGCCGATGCTCTCCCGTCGGCACGTTTTTTCCCCCCTGCGCCGGCTTTTTTTCCTTGCCTCGCGGACACTGCGCGGCCTGCACTGGCCTTTGATTGACACCCCTTCCTGCCACGTGTACAATAGCGTCAATTCGAGGTCGTGTTTTCCACTCAGCGAGGAGGTGACATAATGAACGTTTTAGTAACGGGCGGCGCGGGTGAGGTTGGGCAGGCGGCGGTGCGGCGACTGGTTGCGCACGGCCACCGCGTGCGGGTGATCGGGCGGCGGGCGGGCATTTCCATCCTCGGAGCCGAGTACCAGGCCTGCGACATCAACGATTTTGACGCATTGTGCGAACAGATGGACGGGATCGACGCGGTGGTGCACCTGGCGGCGATCCGCCATCCGGCGCTCGCGCCCGGCGAGGAGATGTTTCGCGTCAACTGCGCCGGGACATACAACGTCTACCAGGCGGCAACCCGGGCCGGGATCAAGCGCGTGATCAGCGCCAGCTCGATCAACGCCTTGGGCTACTTTATGGGCGTCAAACCGCTCGAGTTGCGCTATTTCCCTGTTGATGAAGCGCATCCCACGCAGACGACCGATCCTTATTCTTTTTCAAAGCAAATCATCGAAGAAATCGCCGCGTATTTCTGGCGGCGCGAGGGCATTTCGGGGCTGTGCCTGCGCTTTCCGGCCGTCTATGAGGTGGGCGAGGGCAAGACGCCGATGCTGCGCGAGTGGATCACCCGCTGGCGGGCGGCGCACGAAGAGCTGTTCGCCTTGCCGGAGGCGGAGCGCCGCGCGCGCGCCCGGTCGGTGAGCCAACTCACCGAATCGCTGCGCGAAAAGCGCGTGTGCGAATGGCCTTTTGAAGAGCAGTTGGCGGTGCCGCAGATCGACCTGGTTTACGCGCGCAGCAATTTCTGGACCAGCATCGACGCGCGCGATGCGGCGCAGGCCATCGAAAAGGGGTTGCTCGCCGACTATGAGGGCAGCCACGCTGTCTTTTGCAACGACAGCGAGAACTGCGTCGGCGTGCCGTCGCAGCAGTTGGTGGAGACCTTTTTCCCCGACGTGGCTACGTTCAAACGCCATCTCGTAGGTGTCGAGTCAGTGGTCAGCATCGACAAAATCCGCCGGTTAATCGGCTTTGAGCCGGAACATCACGTCGACGAGCTGCTGGCCGGGTAAAGAACACGTTCGTCTAAAAAATCCCCGCAAGATTGACCTTGCGGGGATTTTTTGCTTGACGGTGCAGGTATAGAAACCGCGCCTGCCTGGCTAATCTGTGATTCGCGCTTTCATCCACTCGTTGCTGTTGTGGAAATCGGCCACGGCGTTGCCGGGATGCACCAACGCGTCAAACAACGGGCGATCCTGGTCGGCCAGGACCATGTCGAGCACAGGCAGCATCGTCTCCAGGTGCGCCATCGTGCGCGGGCCGATGATCGGCGCGGTGACGCCGGGCTGGTCTTTGACCCACAGCAGGGCCAACTGCGCGGCGGTCAGGCTGCGTTCCTGAGCCATATGGGCGATCTGTTGGGCTACCTCACGTCCCCGGCGAGTGATGCGTTCGTTGAACAGCCCGCCATCGGAGCGTGCGCCGCGCGAACCCTCCGGCGCGAGACCGTCGACGGGATATTTAGCCGTCAGGATGCCGCCGGCCAGCGGCGACCAGGGCAGAATAGCCAGGCCATGCTTGAGCGCTAACGGGATCAACTCGTTCTCGACGCGGCGATCGAGCAGGTTATAGGGCGGCTGCTCGCTGATATAGCGGTTCAGGCCGTACCGTTCACTCACTGCCAGCGCTTCCATCACCATCCACGCCGGGTGCGTCGACGCGCCGATGTAGCGCACCTTGCCCGTGCGGATCAGGTCGTCAAAGGCGCGCAGCGTCTCGTCCTGCGGCACATCCAGCGGTGGGCGGTGAAGTTGGTACAGGTCGATGTGGTCGGTTTGCAGGCGGCGCAGGCTGTCTTCGCAGGCCTTGATGATGTGGTAGCGCGAGACACCCTGATCGTTCGGCCCATCGCCCACGTGGCCATAGACTTTGGTGGCCAGTACGACCTGATCGCGCCGTCCGTTTTCCTGCAACGCCTTGCCGACAATGCTCTCGCTGCGGCCGCCGGTGTACACGTTGGCGGTGTCGATAAAGTTGATCCCTGCCTCCAGGGCGCGGTTGATGATCGCGATCGACTCGGCTTCTTCGGTTGGGCCGCCAAAGTTCATCGTCCCCAGACAAAGTGGAGAAACTTGGACCCCCGTGCGGCCTAATACTCTATATTCCATAGATGCTTTCCTTTCTTTATCTTGTTGATGATATCACCATGCATACGCTTCCGGCGCGGGACCGCCGGGGCCGGGCCAGATTTCGTCCAGCCGGGCCAGCGTTTCGGGTGACAGAGCGATCTCGAGCGCACGCAGGCTGCCTTCCAACTGCGCCATCGTGCGTGGGCCGATGATCGGCCCGGTCACGGCGGGATTGTGCAGCAGCCAGGCCAGGGCCACGTCGGCGGGCGTTTCGCCCAATTCACGGCACAACGCTTCGTAGGCCTCTAGTTGGGTGCGATGCTTTTCGATGCTCTTTTGCACACCCTCGCTCGCGCGCCGTCCTTCCGACGCTTTTTGGAGCACGCCGCCCAGCAAGCCGCCGGCCAACGGGCTCCAGGGAATCACGCCCAGGCCATAAGCCTGCGCGGCGGGCAGCACCTCCAACTCGACCATGCGGTTGGTCAGGTTGTAGACGCTCTGCTCGGAGACCAGGCCCATAAAGCGCCGTGCCTGCGCCGCCGCCTGCGCCTGGGCGATGTGCCAGCCGGCAAAGTTGCTGCTGCCGACATAGAGCACTTTGCCTTGCTGCACCAACTGCTCCATGGCCTGCCAGATTTCCTCCCACGGCGTGCTGCGGTCGATGTGGTGCATCTGGTACAGATCGATGCGGTCGGTTTGCAGGCGGCGCAGCGAGTCCTCGCACGCCTGGCGAATGTGATAGGCCGACAGGCCGCGCTCATTGGGGCCGTCGCCCATCGGACCGTAGAGCTTGGTGGCGAGGACGATTTTGTCGCGCCGGTTGCCCTGCGCCAGCCAGCGCCCGATGATCTCCTCAGTATAGCCATCGCTGATCTCGCGCCCATAGCGGTTGGCGGTGTCCCAAAAGTTCAAACCCAGTTCCAACGCGCGATCCATCAGTGCGTGGCTGCCGGCCTCGTTTGTACGCGGGCCAAAATTCATCGTGCCGAGCACCAGCCGGCTGACGGTCAGGCCGGTGCGACCTAGATGTGTGTACTTCATTTTTTATGCTCCTTGATCGAATTTATACCAAATCACATGCCTCTTCAGGCATCCAGTGCGCATCCTTGCCTTCCCACTTGACGTTGCAGCCGATGGGGTTGGTCAGCGGTGTGGTGATCGGCTTGCCGGCCAGGTGCTCGTTCAGCGCGTTTTCGAGGTCGTTGACCGTCATTTTGCCGGTATCGCGCGGGTTGTCGACGCCGCGCCCGGTGTAGACCAGCTTGCGTTGGCGGTCCAAGACGTAAAAGTGCGGCGTGCGCAGCGCGCCGTAGACGCGGGCTACGTCCTGCGACTCGTCGTACAGGTAGACCCAGGGGAATTTGTAGTGGGCCATCCGTTCGACCATGTGCGGCCAGTCGTCTTCGGGATAGGTGTGCTTGCTGTTCGAGTTGATGCCGACAAAGCGCACGCCCTGCGCGGCAAATTTTTCGGCTGTGGCCCGCGTCACCTCGTCCGAGCCGGTGACGTAGGGGCAGTGGTTGCAGGTGAAAAAGACGACCAGCACCGGCGCGTCGGCAAAATCGGCCAGCGAATAGGTTTTGCCGTCGGTGGCGGGAAGCCGGAAATCGAGGGCAGGTTGCCCAAGTTCAAGTGTAAAAGCCATTTCTGTTCTCCTGGTATTATAGATTTTGTAGGCAGTTGACACTGCCCCAATTCAAGCTACAGTATCTCTCTTCGATCCTTGAACAAGGC
>JAFGEY010000398.1 GCA_016931365.1 Anaerolineae bacterium | reverse complement strand
CTGGGCAACCCTGGCGCTCATTGATCATGATACCAGTTATGCACCCAGCAGCACCCAGACACCCCACTCGCTCGCGCTCAAAACCATCCGATTCTGCTTGACCGGAACCATTTTGCCGCCTAAAATCTCCTTGACCGAATCTCCCAACACACTTGCCGGAAATTCAAGTTCGACTGCGTGGTCGGAGCTCGGCGCAAAGACAAAAGCCATCGGCTTGCCGTCGCTCTGGCCGGCACGGACGTGGACGAATGTCTCCCCCTGCGCTTTGGGCAACACCACCTTAACCGGCACCCTCACGCCGACCCGCTCGATCAGCGCGCACAGCCAGCGCTCGAAAGCTTCCCCGCCTTGCGCCAGGTAGGCGTCGCCCAGGTAGCTGCCGACGAAAAGGATTTTGCCCTTCCCCAGCGTCGCTTCGACCAGTAGCGTGTCCTCGTCGCCCAGCGGGGTGATCCACTGCGCAGCGGGGAGTGCATACTCGACGCCGCCCAATTCGACAACAATCGTCTTGCCCAACAACTGCCGGCGACCGATCTCGCACACCCCGGTCTGGGCGGCGAAACGCCGATCTGCCGGGTAGCGATACAGCCCGTTGCTGCCAAATGCTCCCACCTCGGATTCGCAGACCAGCACCCCACCGTTTCGCACAAAAGCTTCCAATGTTTGCGCTATATCGTCGTCGAGCACCACCGAACGAGGCATAAACAAGACCTTGATCCCATCCAGTGTGTCGAGGTGACACTCCTCAATCATTATGTAGGGAATGTTTTGCCGCACAAACGCCCGCGCATAGCCCTTGATCCCTTCCAGCGCAATACGCGCTGTGCCCTCTTGCGACCAGTACAAATAGTACGCCTGCGGGCTGAACCAGAGGCCAACCTCAGGCCGGGCCGGCTTAAACGCTTCAACCAGGCCGCCGTATTGCTCGAGCACGTCGCCAGTTTTGCGCATCGCCGCCAGGCGCTGCGGCGCGAGGCCGTCATTACCGTTGAGGCCAAAGCCGGTGCTCTCACGGCCAAAGACCTCGTCGCGCCAGCACCAAAAGAGGATCGTGTCCGCGCCGTCGGACAGGCCGGTCCACACCCAACTCTGCTGCGAGGCCGCATCGACGCTCTGCGCCACCGAAAAGCCAATGTTCGAGCGCCCCCCTTGCAACTCACTGAGCCAGATGCGCACGCCCTCGCGGTGCTTGTACTGAGCCGCCGAGGCCAAAAAGTCGATCCGGCTGATGAAATCGGCACGATCCATCTCGATGCCACCCCATAGCGGAAAGCTGGAGCAGCCAATGCCATCGATGTGCCCGCCCGTGCCGTCGTCGGCGAAATCCCAGTCATTGCCGCGATGCAGCGCCGTGTTGGTCGGATAGCTGTCCGCGCCGTGCAGTACGGTCGGCTGGCCGCCATGCACGGTCACAGGCCGCTCCGGATCGAGCGCCTTGAGCGTGTGATAGCGGTCGTAGGCGTGCTGCGTCGAGCGCCAGGAGATGAAATCCTGAAAGGCCATCATCTCAGTGTAGGGTCGATTGGGCATCTTGCCGGGCAGCACGTCTTCCCAGGCGGTGTAGCGGCGCTGCCAGGCCGCGTTGAGGCCGTCGAGGCCGCCGTGTTTGCGGTCGAGCCAGGTGCGGTAGCGATTGAGCGTATAGGGGCAGTAACAGACCAGCCCGTCGGCCTGGACGTTCCAGCGCAGCTCATTCCAGGCATCCCAGCCGGCCAGGTTGCTCGCGCCGCGATAGTGTGTGACCACCGCCTCCAAAAACTGCTTCATGCGCCCCCACACGCCGGGGTGATCGAAACAGCCGCCGGGGGTGAGGCCATAGTGGCACTCGCCGCGATTGGAAGAGACGACCTTGTGCCCCATGTTGTCGACCATTTCGCTGCCCGGCACGACACGGTGAATCCAATAGGGATGAATCGCGGCGATGGTGCTCAGCACCACCTCCAGGCCACTCTGATCGGCCAACTCGACGATGCGGTCGTAATCGTCGAACACGTAACGGTCGGGCTTGGCCTCGACCCAGGCCCAGACCACCCACAACTGCACCGTGTTCAGGCCGGAATCGGCCATCTTTTTGAGGTCGTCGGCCCAGTAACGCTGGTTGGGGAAGGGCGGGCGATAATACTGCACACCGAGATGGATCATGTTGTTCTCCTTGACATTTTATGAAAAATATGTTCACGAATGATAAACTACCGATGACTTGTCGTCGGCCGCGGCAGTCAATTCAATCACCGTCACGTCACGCGATGGGGCGGTCAATTCGACGATACGATCTCGTACTTGGGCTTCGTTGCCCCACAGCGACTTGCCTGCTGCGAACGGCCCCCACTGCGCGCTCAGGGTCAGGCGCACAAAGCGATCCCGCCGCGTGGGATTGGCCACCCACAGGTACACCCCACCAGAGCCATCATGTAGGCGGGCCTTGACCAGGGGCTCGCTGCTCCAAACGTGCTGCACCTTGCTACCAAAGGCCAACACCTGCTTGAACACCTCCGGCACGGGCGGGCGCGTTTCCGTGCCTGCATGCGCAGCATACCCCGCGCCGGCCATCGTGCCGATCAAGCGCGTTTTGCCTTTGCCGAATACGTGGTCAACCGCCGCGACCTGGCCATCGGCATACCAACCAACGGGCGTGCCGGTTGTCGGTTGGTATGCCTGCAAGAAAATTCCGCCCCAGGCTGGCGCTCCGTTCAAATTGAAGCACAGATCGCCGAGCAGGTCGGGCGTAAACTCGACGTAACTCTCGCGCACGCCAAACAACTCGTCCAGCCCCAGGTTAGGCTGCATCGGCCCGATGTGGACACCGTCGCCCCAATAGCCGGGACAGCCCTCGCTGACCAGCGTGCCGCCTGCCGCGACCCACCCCTTGAGCCGATCGGCAGTCGCCTGGGTAAGCATCACCGGGAAGGGCAGGTAAAGCAGATCGTACCATTCTATATCGTCGACGTGCACCCAATCGGCCTGGACGTTGAGGTCGAAAAAGCCCTGGTAGGCGCCCTGCATCGAGCGGGCGTAAAACTCGGTGCTGCCCTGCTGGGCATAGGTGAACTGCTGTGCTTCGGGCACGTAGAGGAGGCCCACCTCGCCCCTGACCGGCCTCGACTGCCAGAGCCGGGCCTGCGCCGGGTCGTTGACCCAACGGGCGATGCGGGCCGACATCTCGGAGCGGGGTGTGCGCGCGCCGTCCAGCCCATAGGGCCCGAACGCGCCAAAGAGCGGGCCATCGAGCAGCGGACGCCAGCGCAGGTACATGATCCCGGTCGCGCCGAGCATGCAACTGGTCAGGTTCCAGTAGCGCACATCCTCTGGGGAGGCGATGCGTCCCTCGTCGCGTCGCTTGCCGATCACCTGCGGCTGCATCCACAGCGGGCCGGCGTAGGCTTCGGCGTGCCAGAACGGTTTGCCGCGCGCGGCGGCGCGCACCAGATCGACGGCGTGGAACTGCTTCCACGGCTCATCGCCGTGGCGCGACGAACCCCAGGTGTAACCATAACTCTCGACCTCGGCGGCGGCGCGCCAGTCGTCGGTGCCGCATTGAGCCATCGAGGTCAGGCTGCTGGCGACGCCGTGCGCGGTGAGGGCGCAGTCGGGGTCGATGCTGCGGACGGTATCAATGCGCCAGCGCATCTGCTCGTAGGCATTGTCGATGCGAAATTGCAGCCAATCGACGGTGTCGGGATACGGCGCACGCCCACGTGGAGGCACAACGTCATCCCAGGAGGCAAGACTGTAGCGGTGCCAGACCTCGCCGAGGGTACGTACATTGCCGTATTTCTCCTTCAACCAGGCGCGAAATGCCTCCGCCGTCGCCGGGCAGTAGCACACGTCAGCGCCGTAGCCACACTCGTTCCAGATATCGTAGCCCTTGAGGCCGGGATGCCCCTTGTAGCGCGCGGCCAACTCGCGCAAAAAACGCTCCGCGTGTTGTCTAACGTCGTCGTTGTCGAGACAAAGGCCCGGCGCGCCACCAACGGCGCAACTGCCGTGCATCGTGCTGTCGAGGCGGCGGCCGTCGGCGGTCTCATAGCGCGCATGAGCGTATTGGCGGTAGGCCCATTCCGGGGCAACGGCAATCATTTCGGCGACAATCGCCTGGATGCCGTGCCGCGCGCCGAGTTCGAGCTGCCGGTCGTAATCGTCCCAGACATACCGGCCGGGTGCAACCTCGATCGCCGACCAGAGGAACCAGTGGCGAAAGGTGTTCATGCCATCCTCGACGGCAGTCTGGTAGTCGCGCGCCCAATCGGCCTGGGGAGGATTGGATTTGCGGAAATACACCGCGCCAAAAGTAAAGGGGGAATCGGTCATCGATAGAATTCTCCTCTGTGCGTCGCTCGTGCGACCCGGATCACACGAACTATGGACATCTCTAGTCAAAATAGGTTTTTATCCGCTCATAGTCCTGGAACGTGTCTATGTCCCACAAAATGCTCTCATGATCGACCTCCACGGTCACACATCCTACTTGATCAATCACCTCGCGCAGGGTAGCTTCGGCGGGCGCACTCAAAATCTCGTCTTTTAGCCCACGCAAGAGCACCGGATGCCCGCGCTGGCCCTGAAAAGTGGGAATGACCACCCGCCCCGGCGCGGCGAGCAGCGTCTCGTACACCGAGGGAGTCAGGAGGGCATAGTCGCCGGGGGTGAGAAAAAAGGTCGCGGCCTGCACCTGAGCCACGCCCGTCTGCACCGAACTGAACATCCCCACGTCAAAACCGGCATTGTGGGCAAATTCGACGCGCTCATAGCCGCGCAGCGCCTCGCGCACCAGATCGGCGTTCCAGCCGGTGACGACGACGATCCGCGAGACGATGCCATACATTGACGCGACGCAACGCGCGATCACCGCCTTGCCGCCGAGGAGCAAGGTCATCTTGAAGGGATCGCAGCGGCTCGACCGGCCCGCCGCGAGCACGATCCCTTCGATCTGTTGGCTGTCCTGAATCATCGTGATTGCCCTGCCCATACAAACGTGGTACAATCCTGGCGCTCGGCGCGCTCAAACCAGCGGCTTTTGCATCCAGCCGATGAATTTGGTGCGCGGCCAGGGTTTTTGCTTCATCCACGCGGTGTCGGGCATGGGCAGCTTGAACGCCTCGCGCGCGGCAAGCGGCGCGCCCTCGACCTTGGACATGCGGCCGGAGGTGGTCTGCCACTGGATGCCGTTGTTGCGCAGCGCCCCCAGGTAGACGGCCTCGGTCGCGCGCACGTCCTGCGCCGCGTATTGCAGCACCTGATCGTATTGCCCGGCGGCCCACAATTTGGGCGCGTCGGCCCCGCTGAGGCCGGCCGTCTTGCCGCTGCCCGCCGCCTCGGCGGCCTTGTCCAGGCCGATCGAAAAGCCGCGCAGGCAGTGGAACCAGAACATCATATCGATGTGCGCCCAGGCCAACTCGATGCACTCGTCTTTCAGGCCCGAGGCGCGGGCCAGGACGCGAAAATCGAACCCGCTGCCGTTCCAGGTGACGATCTCGTGCCCGGCGGCGAACATCTCGCCCAGGTAGCCGACCAATGCCTGCGCGGTCGTCTGCGCCATCAACGCGCCGGTGACCTGCCCGGCCGCGTCGCGCTCGCACCACAAGCGCAGGTCGCCATCGCCGCTCAACGTCGCGGCGACGGTGATCTGCGGCACGTGGCGGTCGAGGTTCAGCGGGCCGTCCAGAAGCTCGGTTTCCAGGTCAAAAATCAGATACGGTTTGCTCATTATCCCTCCCAAACGATCAATGTGTAGGGGCAAAGCATCCCTTGTAGACAGCCCACTGTCCAGGACACGCGCCCACAAAAACAAGGCAGGCCCACCGGGATTCATCCGGGGATGCTTTGCCCTTACCGGAGATGCCGTGATTAACACATTCCAGGAAAAATCGCTGCACGCCGCGCTCAAAGCGTGGTACGCCCAGCCAGGCGATTTGGTCGAAGCGCCGGCCGATGGCTATGTCATCGACCTGGTGCGCGGCGACCTGCTGATCGAAATCCAGACGCGCAGTTTCAGCAGCATCAAGGCCAAATTATACGCCCTGCTCGAAAGCCACCCGGTGCGCCTGGTCTATCCCATCGCCCTTGAAAAATGGATCGTCCGCGTCCAGGCCGACGGCGAAACGCAGATCAGCCGCCGCAAATCGCCCAAGCGCGGCCGGCTGGAAAACCTCTTTGACGAACTGGTCAGCTTTCCCGAACTGCTCAAACACCCCCGCTTCGAGATCGAGGTGCTGTTCGTCCAGGCCGACGAAATCTGGTGCGACG